>JAYQOT010000004.1:44181-65052 GCA_038144955.1 Burkholderiales bacterium
CTGATTCACTATATGCGTGCAGGGGTAGTAGCGGCAGCGGTACTGGCGATGACAGCCGGACTGGCTGTCATGACTGGGCCAGTGCAGGGCGCTGGACTCGACGAAGCGTTCCTGGCGGCGCGGGATGCTGCGCGCGCCGGTGACAGCAAAAAGCTGGAGCAGATTGCGCCGCGTTTCAGCGGCCACCTGCTAGAACCCTATGTTTCGTATTGGCGCCTGTCGATTCGTCTCGAAGGCCGGGATCCAGAGGAAATCCGCGCTTTTCTCAGTGGTAATCGGGATACCCCGCTGTCCGACTATCTGCGCCGGGATTGGCTTAAGCAGCTGGGCAAAAGCGCGAAGTGGGAGCTCTTCAATGCCGAGCTGCCGGCGCTGGTCAACGACGATCTGGAGCTGACCTGCTATTCGCTGCAGGCGCGGGTGCGTACGGATACGCTGGCTCTGCGTGAGGCCCGTCCTCTCTGGTTCGTTGCCCGCAACCTGCCGGACAGCTGCAATCCACTGTTCGATGCGCTGATTCAATCGCAACTGCTGTCTGAGGATGATATCTGGACGCGCATCCGGCTTGCGCTCGAGGTCGGCCAGGTATCGCTGGCCAACCGCGTTGCGGCACATCTTCCGAAGGGTAAAGCGCCCGATGCCGGCGCGCTTTCGGCCATTTACTCCAATCCCGCAGGTTATCTCGGTCGCTCACACGGCTCACTCAATTCGCGTGGCGCGCGTGAGACGACGATGTTCGCGGTCTATCGGCTGGCGCGCACCTCGCCTCAACAGGCTTTTGCCCATTGGGTGAAACTCGGGCCGCGGTTTACCGAGGATGAGCAAGCCTATGTGTGGGGCATGCTCGGTTATTACGCCGCCATGCGCCATGACCCCAATGCACTGGACTGGTTCGCACGCGCCTACGGCATGAGCGATCTGCAACTGACATGGAAGGCGCGGGCCGCTTTGCGCTCGCAAAGCTGGACCGAGCTTCTGGAGGCGGTCGATGCCATGACTGCCAAGGAAGCCGAGCGTTCCGCCTGGCGTTACTGGAAGGCCCGTGCACTGAAGGTGACGGGTCGGGAAAAAGAGGCGATTGCCCTGCTCAAACCGCTATCAGCAGGCTACGGATTTTATGAACAGCTGGCGCTGGAGGATCTTGGCGGCACTGTACGTGCTCCGGAAGTGGCTTACAGGCCCGGACCGGATGAAATCAACGCCATCGCGGCGCGTCCGGGTATCCGCCGCGCTCTGGAACTGTTCCGGCTTGATGCACGCCTCGAGGGGGTACGTGAATGGCTGTGGGCGATCCGTGGTTTCGATGATCGCCAACTGCTGGCAGCAGCGGAAGTCGCGCGCCGCAATTCGGTCTGGGATCGCACAATCAATACTGCCGACAAAACCCTTTTCGAGCACGATTTCGGGCTGCGCTATCTCGCGCCGTATCGCGATCAGCTGAAATCGGCTGCCAGCCAGCTTGATCTGGACGAAGCCTGGGTCAACGGCCTGATACGCCAGGAAAGCCGGTTTATCGCTCAAGCCAAATCCCGGGCCGGGGCCAGCGGGCTGATGCAGTTGATGCCTGCTACCGCACGCTGGGTGGCGGGAAAGATCGGTTTGCGCAACTGGAGCTGGTCGAAAGTAAACGAAATCGAAACCAATCTGAGCCTGGGCACCTACTATCTGCGCCATGTACTGGATGCGCTGGATGGCAGTCCGGTACTGGCATCAGCCGCTTACAACGCCGGCCCTGGTCGGGCACGCAACTGGCGTGCTGATCGGAGCATGGAGGCCGCCATCTATGCCGAGACCATACCTTTTAGCGAGACGCGGCATTATGTCCAGCAGGTCATGGCCAACTCCAGTTATTACGCGCACAACTTCAGCCAGCAGGGCCAGTCACTGAGGGCACGCATAGGGGTAATTGAGCCGCGTCTCCGTGATCAGGAGAAGACGCTGGGCGACACGCCCTGAGGGGCTGTGGCAGGCCTGAGAACCAGGGCGGGCCGGGGGTAGAATAGACGCATGCCATACAACATTTGCGTCCTTGGTGGATCCGGCTTTGTCGGCCGGCACTTGTGCCAGCAACTGGCGGCGTCGGGAAACCGCGTGAAGGTTCCGACCCGTGACCGCGAGCGTGCCAAGCACCTTATCCTGCTGCCCACGGTCGATGTCGTGGTTGCGGATATTCATGATCCGGCCGCACTGGCCGACCTGGTTCGCGGCTGCGATGCGGTGATCAACCTGGTTGGCGTGCTTCACGACGGCCGCGGTGCACGTGGTTTTGGCGCTTCCCATCGCGATTTGGCTGGAAAGGTGGTGGCTGCGTGTCGGGAATCCGGCGTGCGGCGACTGCTGCACATGAGCGCGCTGGCTGCAGCCGTTGACGCTCCCAGTGACTATCTGCGCAGCAAGGGGGAAGCCGAGCGCATCGTTCGTGAGTCCGGACTCGACTGGACTGTTTTCAGGCCATCAGTGATTTTCGGACCGGAGGACAATTTTCTGAACCTGTTCACCGATTTGCAGCGGATGTTGCCGGTCCTTGCACTTGCCGGTCACCAGGCCCGCTTCCAGCCGGTTTACGTCGGCGATGTCGCCGCAGCTATGGTCGCTGCCATCAGGGACCGGAAGTCCTTTGGCGGCAGCTACGACCTGTGCGGGCCGAAACGCTATACGCTGCGAGAACTGGTTTCGCTGGCCGGTACCATGGCAGGCTGCCGCCGTCCGATCATCGGCCTCGGTCGCACATTGTCATACTTTCAGGCTGCAGTTCTGGAACTGTCACCGGTCAAGTTGATGACGCGCGACAACCTGCGCTCGATGCAGGTAGACAGCGTTTGCGACTGCGCGTTTCCCTTCGGCATCAAACCCCAGGCCCTGGAAACGCTTGCGCCTGACTGGCTGGCCTCACGCACGCCACGCGCACGCTATCAGCAATTCCGCAATGCTGCGGGACGCTGATTTCCGGGGTTTCTGAGCGAATTCCTGCCAGACGATCATGGAGACCTATGTCGTTGGCGGTGCTGTGCGGGATGAAATACTGGGCCTTCCCGTCAAAGATCGCGACCATGTGGTCGTGGGTTCGACGCCTGAAGAGATGGTCCGACTCGGCTTCAGACCGGTCGGCAGCGATTTCCCCGTGTTTCTGCATCCGCAGACCCATGAGGAATATGCCCTGGCGCGTACCGAGCGCAAGACCGCACCGGGCTACCACGGGTTTACCTTTCATGCGGCGCCTGACGTTACGCTCGAGCAGGATCTGCAGCGCCGGGATTTGACCATCAATGCCATGGCGCGTGATGACAAGGGCCGGCTGTTCGATCCGCACGGTGGTGCAGAAGATCTGGGCGCGGGCATTCTGCGTCATGTAAGCCCTGCCTTTGCTGAAGATCCGGTGCGCATTCTGCGGGTGGCGCGCTTTGCCGCGCGTTTTGGTTTTACCGTCGCCGCGGAAACCGCGGCCTTGATGACGCAGATGGTGCGGTCCGGCGAAGCCGATGCACTGGTTGCGGAACGGGTCTGGCAGGAACTCGCCAAGGGGTTGATGGAAAACACGCCTTCCGCAATGTTCGATGTGTTGCGGGATTGCGGTGCACTGGCGAGAGTGCTTCCCCAGGTCGACGCACTCTTTGAAGGAGGGCATGCGGGTGAGGTCATGGCTGCCCTGGATGCCTTGGCGGGCCAGAACGCGCCGCTGGAAGTGCGTTTTGCGCTGCTGGCACGGCAACTGGAACCCGAAGCGGTCGAGGTCCTTTGCACATCAATCCGAGCGCCTGCTGCCTGCCGCGATCTGGGAGTGCTCGCGGCACGTCATGCCAATGCGCTGGCCGATGGCGCCGACATCGATGCCGCTGAACTGATGGCTGTATTTGATGCGGCCGATGCCTGGAGGCGACCCGAACGATTCGAATTGCTGCTGCAGGCCGCACTGGCCGGTATCGGTGAGGGTGAAAAAACGCGGATGTATCTGCTGCGTGTTCACAAGGCGGCCCTGGCCGTGAATGCCGGTGAAATTGCGCGCGGGCAGAAGTCTGCGGCAGATATCAAGACTGCGGTTGCGCAGGCGCGGCTGAACAGGGCGCGCGCCGTCAAATGATTTTCAAATCAACCATCAGCCAAGGACAGCCATGATCGATTTCTACACCTGGACTACACCGAATGGACGCAAGGTTTCCATCATGCTCGAGGAATGCGGGCTGAAATACCGCACCCATGCGATCAATATCGGCAAGGGTGACCAGTTCACTTCCGAGTTTGTGGCCATCAATCCCAACAGCAAAATACCCGCGATCGTCGATGCCGACGGTCCGGACGGCAAGCCGATTGCGCTGATGGAATCCGGCGCGATCCTGATTTACCTCGCCGGCAAGACCGGCAAATTTCTGCCGCAGGCGGTGCGCGGCCGATATGACGCGCTGCAGTGGCTGATGTTCCAGATGGGCGGCGTGGGTCCGATGTTCGGACAGGTGCATCATTTCCTGCGCGCAGCCAAGGAGCCGGTGCCGTACGCGATCGAACGTTATGTCAACGAAACGCGGCGGCTCTACGCGGTGCTCGACAAGCAGCTCGCCGGTCACGAATGGCTGGCGGGCGGCGAGTACACCATTGCCGACATGGCGACCTACCCCTGGGTGGCGCGCTATGAATGGCACAAGACCAATCTCGACGATTTTCCCGCGGTGAAGCGCTGGTTCGACCGTCTTTCCGCCCGGCCCGCGGTGCAGCGCGGCATGGCGGTGCCGAAAGTTTGACTCTGAACGCACAATCCGAGTAATAAAGCCTTAAATGGCAGACAAGTACGAACAATATTCGCAGGAGGAGCTGATACGGCTGCTGCGCGAACGTGACCGCAAGCCCAAGTTCGGTCTGGTCTGGGAGCGCGACGAGATCGACCATGACAATTCACTCAATGACGATTTTGTCGTGCTCGACGTGGTGCCGGAGCTGTCAGCAGGAGCGGGCCCGTGGCGCAACCTGATCATCGAAGGCGACAACTTCGATGCGCTGCGTTACCTGCGGATGACCCACGCCGGCAAGGTGCGCTGCATCTACATCGACCCTCCGTACAACACCGGCAACAAGGATTTCATCTACAACGACCGCTTTGTCGACAGGGAGGACGTCTACAAGCACAGCAAGTGGCTGGAATACCTCTACCGCCGCCTGCTGTTGGCGCGCGAACTGCTGGCCGAGGACGGCGTGCTGCTGGTGTCAATCAACGACGAGAATCGCGCCAAGCTGGAATTGCTGCTGGATCAGGTGTTTCCGGGTATGCGACTGGGGTCATTTGTCTGGCGGACTAAGGATACGGGAAACGATGCCGGCGGTATGTTTAGTCATGTTCATGAACATGTTCTTGTGTTTGCCAACCCGGCATTTGCCTTTCAAGGCAAACCCATCAGCTTGGATAAATATAAAAATCTAGATGATGATCCTGATGGTCCGTATGCACTTGATCCACTTACAAAAGCGCATTCTTATGCAGAGAGACCTAATACTTATTACCCGATTCAAGATCCTCAGACTGGATATTGGTATCCATGCGATCCAGATAGGGTGTGGGCATATGCGACAAAAGCGCGGTTAAAAGAGGGCGCGAAATTGCGCGCATAAACTATTGAGGAGCTTATTGAGAAACGGCATGTTTGGTTCCCATCGTGTAAACCTAAGGAAGTGATGCGGTGGGATACCAAAGAAGAATTGATTCAGGCCATTCGCGACGGCAAAGGTCCGGTACTGCCCAAGAAAAAGACCCCATTGCTGCGCGAGGACTTGCCGGACCTCGACTTCTGGATCGGCAAACCGATCGCACCCGGCCGACCTTCGCGCAAATCACATCTCAAGTTCAAGGACAAAATGATTGCGCCGGTCAGCAGCTGGATCGCCGGCTTGAACGAAGAAGTCGATTATCTGTACGACGAGCTTTCAGAGGAGCTCGAAAGCCTGCGCTCACCTCGGGGCGGCGAGGGTACCGACGCCATCAACGAGATTCTCGGCACCAAAGCATTCACTCATCCCAAGCCGCCGACCTTGATTCGAAATCTGCTCCGGCAGGCCACCAAGCCAGACGATCTGGTGCTGGACTTTTTTGCGGGTTCGGGAACGACGGCGCAGGCGGTTCTTGAGCTCAACCAGGAAGACGGCGGCAGCCGCAGGTTCATCATGGTGTCCAGCACCGAGGCGACCGCACAGGATCCCGAGAAGAACATATGTCGGGACGTATGTGCCAAGCGTATCAAGGGTGTGATTGATGGCTACCGAAAAACTCCCGGGACAGGCGGCGATTTTGCCTATCTGCGCGCTTATCGCATTGCTGCCGAACGGGTGCTGAGCAATGTTCGCCACGAACAAGTCTGGCTTTCGCTGCAGTTGATTCATTTTTCGGGTGTCGAGGTCTTCGACCCCAAACAGAATCTGCAGGTTGCACATGGCGCATTTCTGGCGATTGCCTATCTGCCGCGCCTCGACGAAAAAGCGGCCAAGAAAATTGTTGATATCGCAGAGAAATCGCCAAAATTGGTGTTGTATTCATGGCAGCCCGGCCAGTTGCGCGAGCGGATTCATCTGCCCAATGTAAGTTTCGAGAAAATTCCCGAATTTCTGGTCGCCCGCTTCGGAGGTGAACGATGATGATTCAGCCGGAGCTGTATCAGAAAGCCGCGGTCGACAATGTATTGAGTATCTTCCGTTATGCCGAGGCCCAGCTTGCAGAGGCGACGGACGATGAGAGCCGCCGCAATGCGATTGCACACAACGGCAGCGTGCTGATCCAGGCGCCGACGGGAGCAGGCAAGACGCTGATGGCCGGCATGGTCGCCGAGCGTTTTGCGAAGGATACAAAAATCGTCTGGTTCTGGTTTACGCCCTTTGCCGGATTGGTCGAGCAGGCGCGGACCGCCATGCGCGGGCAGTTCCAGGGCTTGCGCATCCGTGATATCCAGGCAGATCGGCTGGCGATGGGTACCCGCAGCGGTGATGTGTTCGTGTCGACCTGGGCCTCTGTGGCTGCCAGCAACAAGGAAAGCCGCAAGCTGCGAACTGATGGAGATCTCTCGCTGGCCCTCGATACACTGGTGCCCTCGCTGCGGGAAGCGGGGTTCCGGATCGGTGTCGTAATCGACGAGGCGCATCACACTTTCAGCTATGGCACCGAGGCGGTACGCTTTTACAACACGGTACTGCGCCCGGAATTTTCCCTGTTGATCACGGCGACACCCGACGACGCAGATGCCGACCGCTTCAAGCAGGCGACCGGCATCGCCGTGCTGCACCGTGTGACGGTCAGTCGCAAGGAAGCAGTGGATAAGGGTTTGATCAAGGAGGGTATCAAGTCGATTGCTTACCTTGCTCCCGACGATCAAAAAGCCTTGGTGGATTTCCAACTGGCGGCGCTCAGCGATGCGCGTGACGTGCATGCTCAGATCAAGGCGCAACTTAAGGCACAGGGTATTAACCTGATGCCGCTGATGCTGGTGCAGGTGGCTTCGACTGACAACAGCGTGGCAGAGGCCAAAAAACGGCTGCTGCAGCTTGGGTTCCGGGAAGAAGCGATTGCGTCTTATACCGCCAATGAGCCCAGCGACGATCTGCTGTCGGTGGCAATTGATGAAACAAAGGAAGTGCTGATTTTCAAGCTGGCGGCGGCTTTGGGCTTTGATGCGCCCCGTGCGTTCACGCTGGTTTCCGTGCGTGGGGCCAGAGATACCGATTTCGGTATCCAGGTCGTGGGCCAAATTCTGCGGGTACACCGGGATGTGCGCGGTCGTGAACTGCCGGAACTGTTGCGCTATGGATATGTGTTCCTAGCGGATGCGGATAACCAGACCGGCTTGACCAGTGCGGCCGACAAGATCAATGCAATCAAGACCGAGTTGTCCGAGATCAGTCCGTATGCGATGGTGGTGCGCATTGCGGGCCAGACACAGATTCAGGTGGTTACCGAAAACGGTCAGCCACAGATGTTCCCGATTTCAGGCGACCAGTATCGGGATCCAGAGTTGCCGACGGCGCAATCGCTGGGGCTGGCCGGACAGCAAGCCCAGACGCTGATGTCGCAGGGTTTGCTGTCGACCTTGCTGTTGCCAGGGGTGCCCGGAGCATCATCCGGTGCCGGGAGCGGTAAGGCGCTTGCCGGGGGCGCGGGCAGACCAGTACTTCCCGGGAATTCGGTTTTTAGCCTCAAGGCAGGTATCTCCAAAACCTTTAAACGCGAGCTGCTGCCGATTGCGACCGACGAACTGCTGAAGTGCATCGGTGCGACTGTAGCAATCGACGAGAAGGTGTTTACCAGCGGGTTGAAGGAAAAAGCCGCCGTGACCCGGCGCGAGGAGGAGATATTCACCCGCCAAGTCGGCGACCGTGTAGTGCAGGTTCGTCTTTCAAGGGCCGAAATTGCACGTCGTGCACAGAAGGTGCTGTTCGAGCCGGATTATCTGGACCCCCGGGATCTGCACGAGACGTTGATCAGGCGTTTGCGCGCCGAGTATGAGCGGCATGGCATGGATGTGGATGAGGAACGGCTGGACGTGGCGTTGAATCTGATCCTGGTCAGCAATCCCAATTTGGTGCGGATGGCTGCGCGCAAATGTGCCGCCCAATACAAGGACGTGGTTGATGCGGCGCCGTTGCCGGATAGCATCAGCCTCCCGCCTGGGGCGCGCACGTCACGGTTGAACGTATATGGAGTCATGCCTGCCGACTTGAACCGGGACGAGACTGCGTTCGCGGAGCTGCTCGACAGCGACACTACCGGCACGGTGGAATGGTGGCATCGCAATGAGCCGCGAAAGCCCTGGTCAATCGGGATCGTATTGCCGAATGGTGCGCAGTATTTTCCGGACTTTCTCGTGAAAGTCAGCGGCCGGACCAAAGGGGAAGGGTTGCTCCTCATTGAGGTCAAGGGAGATCATATTCTTAACAAGACCGATGACCTGGATAAATCGATTTCCGAGCACAAGACCTATAAACGCCCGCTGATGGTGGTCCGTGAAGATGCTGGGCGATTCATGGCCGTGGAGTTCAGGGAGAGTTCTGGGCGCAATGAAATGGATCGGGTTTTTCAGGTGGATATTCTGAAGCACCTCTAAAATTATCAATAAAAACAAATACTTATAACAATTTTATTGTGCGACCTTCATGGAAAGTCCGCGCTGGATTTTTATATTCTGGCGATGTTTGCTTGAGTTGCTGCGAACGATTCCATTTTCCTCAGGGTCTAATTAGCCTATAATTTTTATAGGTGAGCCCAAAGATACGACTGCTGGAACTGACGGGGACTCGTGCCTTGCAGATTATTCGCGAAGCCGCGAAGGATTCGTCTCGGGTCTATCTGACTGCCCATGCGCAGCAACGCATGAGCACAAGAAAAATAACGCTGGTTCAGCTTCTGCGCGTATCGCGCTCAGGCCGGATCAGCGAAGGGCCGGTGCGGGAAATGATCAAAGGAGGGTGGAAATGCACGGTGGAACATCACACGGCGGGGGATTCAGTCGGTGTGGCGGTAGTCATTGAGTCGATTCAATCGAATGGGGTTACGGTCATTACGGTGTATCACATAACCGATTAGGGTCTTGCTATGTTGAAGTATACGGGGTGCGGATTGCGGAATGTCTGGCTGCAGAACGGCTATACGAAGAAAAAAACATCGTATGGCGAAGCGGTGTCCATTCAGGATGTTGAAGGGTTGCACCGGGCGCTTGCTAAAACGATTGCACTGAAGCCAAGGCTGACGGGTGCAGAGTTTCGCTTTATCCGCAAAGAACTGGATTTGTCACAGGCGGCACTTGCGCGGATGTTCGGTTGCGAGGCGCAAACTATTGCACTTTGGGAAAAAAACAAGGTGCGGGTGCCGAAGCTGGCTGACCGCATGCTCCGTTTGATCTATCGGGAGCATGCGGAAGGCAACGTCAAAATCCGGGAGATCATTGATCGCGAAAATGATACGGATCGCAAGAATCGCGATGCGGCAAAAATGATTTTCGTTGACACCGCCAGAGGCTGGATTTCCAAAGCGGCAGCCTGATTATTTGCGTGCGTAGCGCTGGAGCAGGCGGACGATTTCCGCCGTGTCGAGCTCCGGATTGGTACGCAGTTCGCGAACGCCGACAATGGTATTGGCCCATGCCATGTGGCTGCGCATCCGTTTCACGACTTCCGGCCATTCGCTGGCGGTATGGCGCTGGGGATCCGGCAGCGCGTGGCATTGTGAGCAGGCGATGCTGTAAATCTGGCCGGCGGTCGTGCGCAAGGCCGGGTGATCGGGACTAATCGCTTTTTGCCCGTGTTTTTCCAGATAAGCTGCCAGCCCGGCGACCTCGGAATCGCTGGGCGCCCTGACGTCGGTCATCATGTCCTTCATCAGGGGGCCCATGTTGCCGTTACCACGCATGCGCCAGACCATGCGTTCAATGATGGGTTGCCATCGCGCTGAAGTATGCATCTGGGGGTTAGGCAGGTAGTGACACTGCACGCAGTAGCGGGCCGCAAGTTGTGCGCCTTCGCTGTGGGGCTCGGGCAACTGCGAAGGTTCGATGGACGGCGGCAGGATGCGTTCGAGCATGCGGCCGTGGGGGCTTTTTGCCCAGAGGTATTTGGCCTGGGCGATTGCGGGAGTGTCGGCGGCGCCTGCGGGGTTGATCAACGGCGCCGCGGTGAACAGCAATACGATCAGGGCAGGACGCATGACCTGAATCATAACGTAACCCGGTTCTGGTGCAGCGATGCGGATTTGTCGCCAGTGTAAAAACCCAGCAAGGGTGACGAAACCGACCTGCCCAGTGCGATCACCTTGAACAATTCCCCCATTTCAGCCGGGGACACCAGCTGTTGCACCTGCGCTGCCAGTGGGGCATAGCGCGCCGTGTCGGTGGCTGGAACTTCGGCGAGCAGGTCGATGATTCCGCAATTGATCAGGAACCGGGCCTGATTGATGTAGCCCAGCAGATCGAGGCCGGCGCAGCGTCCCGCGTCGTCGATTGCGCTGAAATCGACATGCGTGGTGATGTCCTGCAAACCCGGCCAGAGAAACGGGTCTTCGTGCGCATGATGGCGGTAATGACACATCAGCGTGCCGCGATTGCGCTGTGGATGGTAGTACTCGTGGGCCGGAAAACCGTAGTCGATGAAAAGCATCACCCCGCGGACGAGTCGCCGTCCGAGATCCCGGATGAGTGCCTGGGCAGCGGGATTCAGTTCGGTTTCATAGCCATCAGGCAGGCCCAGCTTTGCAGCAGCAGCAGCAAGCTCGCTGCTTGCGGGTCGTGAGGACCAGACCAGATCATCTCCAGCCATGCCGGCACCGAGTTCTTGGATGGCGGTTCCGTTTACGCGGATGCGGTGCGCCGGAATCGCGTCCAGTATTTCATTGCCGATAATGATTCCGGTGATCGAGTCGGGCAGCGCATCCAGCCATTCAATGCGCCCGGTAATTTGGGGGTCCATTTGCCCGAGCCGCTGCTGCTGGCGCTGGCGCAGGTCACCGCTGGTTTCCAGGATCAGGTAACGTTCAGGCAGACAGTCCAGAACCGCCAGCTCGGCGAGCAGTGTTTGTGCCAGCGTGCCGCTGCCGGCGCCGATTTCGACGACGTCGGGCAGACCTTGCGGTATCAGGCTGGCTATTTGCCGTGCCAGCGCCCGTCCGAACAGGGACGAGATTTCGGGGGCGGTCACAAAATCACCGGCAGCACCGAATTTCCTGCTGCCCGCACTGTAGTAGCCCAGTCCCGGGGCGTGGAGCGCTAGTTCCATGTATCGGGCAAATGAAATCCAGCCGCCGGATGTGCCGATTTCGGCGGCCATCTGTTGCTGCAGGCGGGTGCTCAGGGCCAGGGCCTCGGCGGATGGCGTCGGCAGTCCTGGTAGTTTTTCCGTCGAAGTCACGCGAGAATATTACGATAAAATAAACAATGAATTACAACCCATCCGATCGATTCCGTCCGGAGTTTCTTCGTTGGTCATGAGCGCATCCCTGACGGGCAAAACGGTGCTGGTTACTGGCGGAGCACGTCGCGTCGGTGCGGCCATTTCCCGGCGCTTGCATGCCGCCGGTGCGAATGTGGTGGTGCATTACCGGAATGCCGCGCAGGATGCTCATGCGCTGCAGCAGGAACTGAACGCAGTGCGAGCCGGATCCGTGGTCCTGGTTCGCGCAGATCTGCTGGTGCAGGGAGCCCTACCGCAACTGGTGAAAGATGCCACGGATGCCTATGGCCGGCTCGACGGGTTGGTTAATAATGCTTCCAGTTTTTTTGCAACACCCATCGGTTCGATAGATGAAAAATCTTGGGAAGATCTGATCGGCACCAACCTCAAGGCGCCGCTTTTTCTGGCGCAGACAGCGGCGGGAGAACTTCGCAAGACACAGGGTGCCATCGTCAACATCATTGATATTCATGCCGAGTTGCCGATGAAAAATCATGTTGTATACAGTGTCGCCAAAGGCGGTCTGCTGGCGCTGACACGGTCCCTGGCGCGTGAACTGGGTCCGCAGGTGCGTGTCAACGGCGTATCTCCTGGAACGATCCTCTGGCCGGAAGACCCGGCGTGGCAAAATGACATCGAGCGCCAGCGCATCGTCAACCAGACGCTGCTCAAGCGCACCGGCGATCCCGGTGATATTGCAGCGGCCGTGGAGTTTTTGCTGGGCGCGCCCTATGTGACCGGCCAGGTGCTGGCGGTTGACGGTGGACGCAGCGTGGCGGTTGGGTGAAATCATGAATGAAGTTGTCGCAAAAACCGTAGCCTTCATCAAACCGAAGGCGGTCTACGAATCGAACAAGCTTGCCAAGCGTTTGCGCCGCCAGGTCGGCCAGGCCATTGCCGATTTCGGCATGATCCGGGAGGGAGACAAGGTGATGGTCTGCCTTTCAGGCGGCAAGGACAGCTATGCGCTGCTCGATATCCTGCTGCATTTGCGCAGCCGGGCGCCGGTCGTCTTCGATATCGTCGCCGTCAATCTCGACCAGAAGCAGCCGGGTTTTCCCGAGCACGTGCTGCCGGATTACCTGACCCGGCTGGGGGTGCCGTTCCGCATCGAAGAACAGGACACGTACAGCATCGTCAAGCGGGTAATACCCGAAGGCAAGACCATGTGTTCTTTGTGTTCACGCCTGCGACGGGGTGTGTTGTATCGCGTGGCGCAGGAACTGGGTGCCACCAAGATTGCCCTCGGCCATCACCGGGACGACATACTCGAAACCTTTTTTCTCAACATGTTCTACGGTGGAAAGCTGAAGGCGATGCCGCCGAAGCTGGTGTCCGATGACGGACGCAACGTGGTGATCCGGCCTCTGGCCTATTGCGAGGAGCAAGATCTAGAGGCCTATGCCGAACTGCGCCAGTTCCCGATCATTCCCTGCACGCTGTGCGGCTCGCAGGAAACGCTGAAGCGCAAGGAAGTGAAAGCCATGCTGCGCGAATGGCAAAAGAAACATCCGGGGCGGATCGAAACCCTGCTGACCAGCATCCAGAATATCCGGCCCTCACACCTGCTGGACCGGAATCTTTTTGATTTTTCTGCTGTCCGTCCAACGGGTTCTGTGGTGGAAGGCGGCGACATCGCCTTCGATCAGGAATAGGCGAAGTCGGGGCCGCGCCAAAATAGGCCGCGCCCCCCCCCGCCGCCGTCCTGGATTCTAGAAGTCGGCCTTGATGCCGTAGGCCTTGACGGCCTTGCTCCAGCGCGTGATTTCCGAGCGCATGAACTTGTCAAATTGCTCGGGTGAAGTCGGTACCGGTTCATAGCCGCGGGTGCGCAGCATGTTGCCGGTTTCGCCGTTGAGCACGGCAACGACCGCTTTATTCAGGGTTGTGATTGCCGCCTTGGGCATCGCAACCGGTCCCATCAGCCCGTACCAGCCGGCGATGGTAAAACCCTTGTATCCCTGTTCCGACAGCGTTGGTACCTCGGGCAGCTGTGCAGCGCGTTTGGCGGTGGTGACTGCGAGCGCGCGCAGTTTGCCGGCCTTGATCTGCGGTATCGCTGCGCCGGGTCCTGAAAACAGAGTCTGTACTTCGCCACCGACGGCAGCGGCGACCGACGGCCCTGATCCACGGTAGGGAATATGCGTCAGTTTGACCTTGGCGGTCTGGAAAAAAGCTTCCTGCGCGATATGGGCGGTGACATTGCCGGAGCCGAAGTTAAGGGCCCCGGGTTTGCTTTGCGCGAGTTTGATGAAATCAGCCAAGGTGTTCGCCTGCACGCTCGGATGCACGGTCATGATGTACGGCTGTTCGATCAGCTGGCTGATGCCGGCGAAATCCCGTGCCACGCTGAAGCTAAGCTTGGGCATCAGCGCCGGGGCCACGGCGGTGGCGCCGATCTCGGCAATGACCAAGGTATAACCATCAGGGTTGGCGGTGGCGGCGATCGCTGTGCCAAGGCTGCCCTGTGCGCCGCCGCGGTTGTCGATCAGGATCTGCTGGCCGAGCTGCTTGGTGAGTGCGGGCTGCATGGTGCGCGACACCAGGTCGGTTCCGCCGCCGGGCGGGAAAGGCACGATCAGTCGCAGCGGCTTGTTCGGATAGTCGGCCGCATTAGCAGCGGAAAAAAAGACGCACAAACCGAGCGCAATCAGTGCAGACAGCTTGGAGCGATGACGCATGACTTCTCCCCGTTATTGTTGGTGGTATTGAGGTGACATTATCACGGCTTTACGGATCGGTGGGTAGTTGTAACTTCATTACGGAGTTAAAAATTATTGATATAAAACAATTGGTTATAATTTTTTTGTGCAGATTATTATGTTGTCAAAATTATTTTGTCATGATAGATTGTCGTCCTATATCAATGCTATTCCATCCATACGCTAACCATGAACTGCGCAGAAAGACTGGTTGAACTGTTCGGCAGCCAAGCTGAAGTGGCCCGCCGCTTCCGCCTGGACCGTGCAGTGGTCAGCAACTGGGTCAAGTCGGGTTACGTGCCCGCGCGCTGGGCCATGGAAGTCGAGCATGTCACCGAGGGCCAGGTGCGTGCGGTGGACATACTCAACGAAGCCAATGCCAGGAAGCCGATCCGGTTGAAGTCGCGTCCGGATGGGGAAAATTTCATCGATTCGACGCTCACAGGGAGTTCCGCCATGAATTCGTTCGCCCCCACCAAACGCATAGGGTCTTTCCATCCGCCGCGCCGTACCCTGATGGGTCCGGGCCCGACGGAAATCCATCCCCGCGTCCTGACCACCATGAGCCAGCCGGCCATCGGTTATCTCGATCCGGTGTTTGTTGAAATGATGGACGAGCTCAAGACGTTGCTCCGCTATGTCTACCAGACGAAAAATCCCCTGACTTTCCCGATATCCGGTCCCGGTTCGGTCGGCATGGAATACTGCTTCGTCAACCTGGTCAAACCCGGCGACAAAGTCATCGTCTGCCGCAATGGCGTATTCGGCGGTCGCATGATCGAAAACGTCGAGCGCTGCGGCGGCATCCCGATTGTCGTCGAAGACAAATGGGGGGAACCGGTTGATCCGCAGAAGCTGGAAGATGCGCTGAAGAAGAATCCCGATGTGCGCGTGGTCGCTTTTGTGCATGCCGAGACCTCGACCGGCGTTCTTTCGGATGCCAAGACCCTGGTTGAGATCGCCCACAAGCACAATGCACTGACCATAGTTGACACCGTGACCTCGCTGGGTGGTTCACCGGTGCTGGTCGACGAATGGAAAATTGACGCTGCTTACTCTGCCAGCCAGAAGTGCCTGTCGTGCACGCCGGGGCTGTCGCCGGTGACGTTTTCCGAACGGGTTGTCGATTACGTCAAGTCGCGCAAGGACAAGATTCATTCCTGGTTCATGGATATGAACCTGCTGCTCGGCTATTGGGGCGAGTCCACGCGCACCTATCATCACACCGCGCCGACCAATTCGCTGTTCGCGCTGCACGAAGCGCTGCTGCTTATCCGCGAAGAAGGCCTGGAAAATGCGTGGGCCCGTGTGCACCGTGACCACATCGCGCTGAAAGCCGGCATCGAAGCCATGGGATTAAAGTTTTTCGTCAAGGAAAACAACCAGATTCCGCAGATGAACGCAGTGGCCTGTCCTGAAGGTGTCAATGAGGCAGAGGTGCGTAAGCGCCTGCTCTCCGAGTTCAGCCTGGAAATCGGCGCCGGCCTTGGCCCGCTGGCCGGGAAAATCTGGCGCTTCGGCCTGATGGGTTATTCATGTCGTCCCGCCAATGTCATGCTGTGCTTGTCGGCGCTGGGTTCGGTGCTTGACGATATGGGCTATCCCGTCCATGTGGGTGACGCCGAAGCCGCGGCGCACGGCGCCTATGCAGCCATGCATTCCGAAGAAGCGAAATCGCGCAAGAAACGGGAGGCTGCCAAGGAAGCAGCCTGATCAGGTATCGTAGAACTTAATGACCGGCCGCTGACAGCGGCCGTTTTTTTTCGAGCGCGGGCCCGTGGCCCCGGTTCAGATCAGCAGGGCGGCGAGACCGAGCAGCAAGCCCATGCTGACCACATCAGTTGCCGTGGTCAGAAAAATGCTCGAGGCCGTGGCAGGATCGAAACCAAAACGCTTCAGCGTCAGCGGCACCATCGCGCCGGAAATGCCGCTGGCGACGCAACTGCCGATCAATGCTACCCAGACGACCAGGCTCAGCAGAATGGCATGGGGATTGTTCTGGTAGGTTGCAACGATGAACATGCCCAGCGCGGCCACCAGTCCCGTGAAAGTGCCATTCAGCGCACCCAGTGACGCTTCCTTGATGACCAGCGCACGTTCCTGTCCCGCCTTAAGTTCGCCCAGCGTCATTCCGCGCAGCGTCACCGCCAGCGCCTGACAACCGGTGTTTCCGGACTGGCCGGCCAGCACCGGCAGGAACAACGCGAGTATTACCAGCCGGTCCACGGTGTCCTGGAAAATGGCGACTACGGCACCGGCGACGAAGGCGGTGGCGAGGTTGATTTGCAGCCAGGGGTGGCGAAACTTGAAGCTGGATTTCAGCGGTGTCGCCAGGCGTTCCTCTTTTTCGACACCGACCATGCTACCGACCTGGGCGGTGATTTCGAAGGCCTGTTCCTCGAACATGGTCTGGCCGCGCACCAGGCCGAGCAGCTTCCCGTGCCCGTCACAGACGGGATAAGAGGGATAGTGCCGGTCCAGCACCAGTTTCATGGCGTCGGCCAGGGGGAGACCGGGCGTCAGGGAAAAAGCATTGCGCAGCATGATGGATTCAAGCACGACCTGATCGTCAGCAAACAGCAGGTCGCGCATGGTGATGATGCCCAAAAGCTTGCCGCTTGAATCCGTGATGTAACCATAGGTGATGAAAGCTGTCCGTACCAGCGGACGCAATTGCTCTATGGTGTCGCGGACTCGCATATCCGGGCGGAACACTGCGCGAACCGGTTCCATCATCCGGCCGATGGTGCCATCGGGATACTGCTGGTTGGTTCGCCATTGATTGACGATTTCCGGCGGTGCTGCATGGAGGATGCCGTCAACCAGGCCACCGGGAAGTTCAGCAATGATGTCAGCGGTCATCGCCGGATTGAGCGCCTGCAGTACTTCGGCGATCCGGCTGGCCGGGTATTCAGCGAGCAGGTTTGCAGCTTCCCGTGGTGAACGGGCCTTGGCTTCCTGTGACAGTTCCTGCAGATCGAGTTTGCGCGCCGCGGGATTGACGTTCGTGTCAGTGTCCAAGTGAATTCCCCTTATTCAACATCCGGCGCTGGTGCGCCCGATGCAGAGTATAGGGGAGCGGCGGCCCGGCTGCGCGCCGAACTACAGTCCCAGCCGCTGCAGGATCGTGCTGGTCAGACCAGCCTGGTTCATGGTGTAAAAGTGCAATCCCGGCGCACCCGCAGAAAGCAGGTCGTCGCACAGCCGGGTGACCACATCAAGGCCGAAAGCTCGGATGGCGGCGGTATCGTCGCCATAGCCTTCCAGTTTGCGGCGTATCCAGCGCGGAATTTCAGCGCCGCAGGCGTCCGAGAACCGTGCCAGCTGGGAAAAGCGCCCGATCGGCATGATGCCCGGGACTACCGGGATTCCCAGTCCCATCGCTTCGCATTCCTCGATGAAATGGAAATAGCAGTCGGCGTTGTAGAAGTACTGGGTAATCGCCGAATCGGCACCGGCCTCGACCTTGCGCTTGAAGTTGGCGAGGTCGTCCTGCGCGCTCCGGCACTGGGGGTGATATTCGGGATAAGCCGCAACCTCGATCGTGAACTGGCTGCCGAACTCTTTGCGGATGAAAGTCACCAGTTCATTGGCGTAACGGAATTCGCCCGCCGCCGCCAGACCCGATGGGAGGTCTCCGCGCAGTGCCACCAGATGGGTGATGCCGTTGTCCTTGTAACGCTGCAGCATTTCGCGCACGCTCTCGCGCGTCGAGGCGACACAGGATATGTGCGGAGCGGCTGCAAAACCCTGGTTGCGGATGTCCAGCACCGTGCTCAGCGTGCGGTCGCGGGTGGAGCCGCCGGCGCCGAATGTCACCGAAAAAAACTTCGGTTTCAGTTGCGCCAGTTGCTCGGTGACAGCGCGAAGCTTCTCGGCACCTTCGGGGGTGTTAGGCGGGAAAAACTCGAAGCTTATGGTACGGTCAAATTTCTTCTGGGATTCCATGGTCGTCACTCGCATCCTTGGCGGAAAATTTTCTGCCCCGGGTCAATAGCGGTAGTGATCCGGTTTGTACGGACCATCGATGTTCAGCTGCAGATAGTCACACTGCTTTTCATTGAGAGCGGTCAGTTCCACGCCCAGCTTCTTCAGGTGCAGCCTTGCCACCTTCTCGTCGAGGTGCTTGGGCAGCACGTAGACCTTGTTTTCGTATTTGCCGCCCTGGGTGTAAAGCTCAATCTGCGCCAGCGTCTGGTTGGTGAAGGAGTTGGACATTACGAAAGACGGATGGCCGGTGCCGCAGCCAAGGTTCACCAGGCGTCCTTCGGCGAGGATGATCAAACGCTTGCCGTCGGGGAAGATCACGTGATCGACCTGGGGTTTGATGTTTTCCCATTTGTACTGCTTCAGCGATGCGATTTCGATCTCGGAATCGAAATGCCCGATGTTGCAGACGATGGAATTGTGCTTCATGCGCTTCATGTGGTCGTGGGTGATCACGCCGAGGTTGCCGGTGGCGGTGACAAAAATGTCGGCCTTGTCGGCAGCGTATTCCATGGTGACCACGCGAAAGCCTTCCATCGCGGCCTGCAGGGCGCAGATCGGGTCAATCTCGGTGACCCAGACCTGTGCTGAGAGCGCGCGCAGCGCCTCGGCGCTGCCTTTGCCCACGTCACCATAACCGCAGACCACGGCGATCTTTCCGGCTACCATCACGTCGGTGGCGCGCTTGATGGCATCGACCAGGGATTCGCGGCAGCCGTAGAGGTTGTCGAACTTGGATTTGGTGACAGAATCGTTGACGTTGATTGCCGGGAACGGCAGGCGTTTTTCCTTCTCCATCTGGTAGAGGCGGTGCACGCCGGTGGTCGTTTCTTCGGTGACCCCACGGATATTTTTCTCGATGTTCGAGTAATAGCCGGGTTTTTCCTTCAGGCGTTTTCTCATTGCCGCGAACAGCACCCGCTCTTCCTCGTTGGTACCCTCGGGAGGCTGCGTCTTGTTGCGCTCATGCTGGGCGCCCAGCGTGACCAGTAACGTGGCGTCGCCGCCGTCGTCGAGGATCATGTTGGGCGTGCCGCCGTCGCTCCATTCGAGGATGCGGTGGGTGTATTCCCAGTAATCTTCCAGCGTCTCTCCCTTGTAGGCAAAGACGGGGATGCCGCGGGCGGCGATTGCCGCTGCAGCGTGATCCTGGGTCGAGAAAATGTTGCACGAGGCCCAGCGGATGTCGGCGCCGAGGTCGGCCAGCGTCTCGATCAGCACGGCGGTCTGGATGGTCATGTGCAGCGAACCGGCGATGCGCGCGCCCTTCAGCGGTTTCTTGCCCTTGTACTCGTCGCGCAGCGCTATCAGGCCGGGCATCTCGGTCTCGGCAATGGCGATTTCCTTGCGACCGAAGTCGGCCTCTTTGATGTCGGCGACCTTGTAGTCGGCAGTTTTGGCATTCATGAATCGATCCTTTTGATGTTAGGGCGCCGTTGTTGCCGGTGTCTCTCGAGCCTGGCCGGCAATCATCCGGTCGCAGCGCCCCTCGAAAGCACTTTTGTTCAATGCAAAATAAAAACGCCCGCACCGTTTCCAGTGCGAGCGCCGTTGGTTCTTGCTGAGCCTGGCCGGCAAATCGGGAAAGCCCCGTCCGGTCGCAACGCCCCTCAGCGGTGCCGATTATACCTTATTTGATGCCGGCGTCGGCCTTCAGGGTCGGGGCCTTGTCCATGTGTTCCCAGGTGAATTCGGGCTCATCGCGGCCGAAGTGACCGTGCGCAGCGGTTTTAGTGTAGATCGGCCGCAGCAGGTCGAGCGACTGGATGATGCCTTTCGGCCGCAGGTCGAAGTGTTTTTCGACCAGCGCACCGATCTTGTCGTCGCTGATCTTTCCTGTGCCGAAGGTGTCGACCAGCACACTGACCGGGCGCGCTACGCCGATGGCGTAGGCCACCTGGATTTCGCATTTGCTGGCGAGGCCGGCGGCGACGATGTTTTTCGCCACGTGCCGCGCCGCGTAGGCCGCCGAACGGTCAACCTTGGAGGGATCCTTGCCCGAGAATGCACCGCCGCCGTGGCGCGAGTAGCCGCCGTAGGTGTCGACGATGATCTTGCGGCCGGTGAGCCCGGTATCGCCCTGCGGTCCGCCGATGACGAAGCGGCCGGTCGGGTTGATCAGGAACTTGGTGTCCTTGGTGACCATGTTTTTCGGGAGCACCGGCTTGCACACCTGCTCGATGATCGCTTCCTCGATCTGCTTGTGGGTGACTTCCTCGCGGTGCTGGGTGGAGATGACCACGGTGTCGATGTGGTGGGGCTTGCCGTCGACGTAGCGCAC
>JAYQOT010000004.1:65440-72329 GCA_038144955.1 Burkholderiales bacterium
TCGGCGGCAACGCGGCCGTTCTTGTCCTGGGTGAGGATGGCGTCGAGGATGGCGTCGGAAATCTGGTCGGCGATCTTGTCGGGGTGGCCTTCGGAGACCGACTCGGAGGTAAACAGATAATTACTCATGGCAGGGCTGTGGAATCCAAACGGGGTTGAAAGAGCCGGGTTGGCCGGCAAAAAGGCCGCTAGAATAGCATATAACCCCCGATTTTTTAACGGATTTCCCCCGCCAGGCCTCGATGCTGCTGACTGTAATGAAATGGTGCTCACGTATGCCCTTGGCGGTGCTGCATTTTTTCGGGGCAGGCCTGGGCTGGGCGGTGTATCTGTTGTCTCCCACTTACCGGCGTCGCTGCCGTGAGAACCTGCAAATCAGCGGGTTATGTGCCGAAAAAGCCGCGGCGCGGCGCGTGTTGCATTCTGCAGTGGCCGAGGCCGGCAAGGGCATAGCCGAACTGTGCAAAATCTGGTTCGGTGATGAAGCCGAACTTCACCGGCTCGTGACCTGTGACGATTGGCCGGTGGTGGAAGCTGCACAACGCGTGGGCAAGGGCATCATTTTTCTGACGCCCCATATCGGCTGCTTCGACGTATCAGCCTGGTACGGCGCACAGCGCATGCCGTTGACCGTGCTTTATCGCCCGCCGAAGCGACCGGATCTGGAGCCGTTGATGATCGCGGGACGCCGCCGCGGAAAGATGCGGCTGGCTCCGGCGACGCTGGCCGGCGTACGCCAGCTCTACAAGGCATTGCGGCGGGGTGAGGCCATTGGTGTACTGCCCGACCAGGCCCCGGGTACGGGGGAAGGTGAATGGGCGGATTTTTTCGGCCGCCCCGCCTATACCATGACGCTGGTTTCACGTCTGAAAGCTACCAGCGGCGCGGCAGTGATCATGGCCTTTGCTGAGCGCCTGCCGCAGGGGCGCGGCTACCGGCTTCATCTGACCCCGGTCGTGACGGAACCGCTGGATCCCGCTGACCTGAATCGTGCCATCGAAGACGTAGTGCGGCGCTGTCCCGGGCAATACCTCTGGGGATACAACCGTTACAAGGTTCCCGCGGGGGCGCAACCGCCGGACGTAAAACAATGATGACCCGTTTCGGACTGGCTTTGGTCTGGCTGCTGCATGGACTGCCGCTGCGCTGGCTCGCACCGCTGGGCAGGGGACTGGGGAGGCTGCTTTATGCGCTGGCCGCCGAGCGCAGGCGGGTGGTACTGACCAACCTGAAGCTGTGCTTTCCGCAACTGGATGATGCATCCCGCAGGGATCTGGCGCGCCGTCACTTTGCCGCTTTCGGGCGCAGCCTGCTCGAGCACGGCATTCTGTGGTGGGGCAGCCGAGAACGCGTGTTGCAACTGGTCAGTATCGAGGGGCTGGAGCACTGGCGTGCAGTGGGAAATCGTCCCGTCATCTGGCTGGTGCCGCACTTCGTTGGCCTGGATATGGGGGCAATCAGGCTGACTGCCGAACATCCTTTTGTGGCCATGTACAGCCGCCAGAAAAATCCCGCGTTCGACGCGGTGCTGTATCACGGACGCACCCGACTGGGGCCGGCACAGATGATTTCCCGGCAGGAAGGACTGCGGCCGGTAGCGCGGGCGATGAAGTCGGGCATGCCCTTTTATTACCTGCCCGACATGGATTACGGTGAGCGCGATTCGATCTTTGTACCGTTTTTTGGGGTTCCAGCGGCCACCATCACCGGGCTTGCCCGCATTGCCGCGCTGACCGGCGCAGCAGTGGTGCCTGCAGTGACCGAGCAGTTGCCGGATGATGAGGGCTATCGCCTGCGCTTCCATCCTGCGTGGAGCGATTTCCCCAGCGGCGATCTTGTTGCGGACACGCGGCGTATGAATGCGTTCATCGAAGACCAGGTGCGGGCGATGCCCGAGCAGTATTACTGGCTGCACAAGCGCTTCAAGACCCGGCCGCCGGATGAGGCGCGCATTTACTGATCGCAGCATACGGATGACGTCGATATAATTCTGCACTGCCGACATGTTTGAAAATCCCGACGCCGAGGCGCGCTGTGCGCTGCTGAAAAAAATCAAGACGATTGCCGTGGTCGGGCTGTCGCCCAATGCTGCGCGCCCCAGTCATGGAGTGTCGCGCGCGATGCAGCAGTACGGCTTTCGGGTAATTCCCGTGCACCCGGCTGCCAGGGAAATTCTGGGTGAGAAGGTTTACCCCAGTCTTGCGGACATTCCCGAATCTATTGATCTGGTCGACGTGTTCCGCAGCGCCGAATTCATCGACGGTGTGGTCGATGAATGCCTGGCATTGGGGCTGAAGGCAATCTGGATTCAGGAAGGCATAGTCAATCTGCCGGCGGCCCAACGCGCCATTGACGGCGGAATGACGGTGGTGATGGATCGCTGCATTTATCGCGATTATCGGGATCAATGCATGGATCGCGGTCACTGACATGCGGCTCGAATTCACCAAAATGCACGGGTTGGGAAACGACTTCGTCGTGATTGATGCCACGCGCGTTTCGGTCAACCTGACACCGGCGCAGTTGCGCTTCATCGCCGATCGCCATTTCGGTGTCGGCTGTGACCAGATCCTGCTGGTGGAGCCGGCACGGGATCCCGGCACTGATTTTTTTTACCGCATTTTCAATTCCGACGGCGGAGAGGTCGAACAATGCGGCAACGGAGCGCGCTGTTTCGTGCGTTTCGTGCACGAGCGCGGGCTGAGCGGAAAAACTGCAATACGCGTGGGCACGCTGGGCGGAGTGATAGAACCCAGGCTCGAGGTTGACGGACAAGTGACGGTGAACATGGGAGTTCCCCAGTTCGAGCCGGCCGTGGTTCCCTTTGATGCGCCGGCGGTGCTGCCCTTGTACGATTTGCGCATCGCAAATAAATCAATAAAAATCAATGTCTTATCAATGGGGAATCCGCACGCAGTACAGGTGGTCGACGATGTCGATGCTGCGCCGGTGGCCGAGGAGGGACCCTTGATCGAAGCGCACCCGCGATTCCCGCAGCGGGTGAATGCAGGTTTCATGCAGGTTGTCGATCGCGCGCGCATACGCCTGCGGGTGTATGAGCGCGGCGCCGGCGAGACGCTGTCGTGCGGAACCGGAGCCTGCGCCGCAGCGGTTGCCGGCAATCTGCGCGGAATGCTTGATCAGCGGGTCACGGTTTCGACGCGCGGCGGCGACCTCGTTATAGTATGGTCAGGAAAGGGCACGCCGGTGATGATGACCGGGCCCGCGGTAACCGTTTACACCGGTGTTGTTACGTTGCCGCAGTGAAGGACTTTATGTCAGGAAAAAAAGGAAGACCCGCCGATGAAGCCCGATGACGTTGCTGCATATCTCAAGGACCATCCGGAGTTTTTCGAGCAGTATGCGGAGATTGTTGCCGACGTGTTCATTCCCCACCCGCACGGCGGAAGGGCGATATCGATCAGCGAGCGCCAGATACTGACGCTGCGGGAGCGCGGCAAACAGCTTGAAGGCAAGCTGGGAGAGCTGATCCAGTTCGGCGAGGAAAATGATGTCATCGGCGAGAAGGTCCATCGCCTGACCCTGGCGCTGATTGCCGCCAGGGACTTGTCTGCCCTGATGCATGTTGCAGGGTTCAACCTGCGCGAGGATTTTTCGGTTCCCCATGTTGCGTTGCGCATCTGGCATCCGGAAGCAACCGGCGATGCGGAAGAGTTTTCCGTCAGCGCAGCCACGCGTGAATTTGCCGCGGGTTTGCTTCACCCTCATTGCGGTCCGCTGGCGATGGCTGATACCGCGGAGTTTTTCGGCGAAGCGGCGCCGTTGCTCAAGTCCTGGGCATACGTACCGTTGCGCGGTCGTGAAACCTTCGGGCTGCTCGCGCTGGCAAGCGAGGACCCGCAACGGTTTTATCCGGAGATGGGGACCCTGTATCTGACACGTATCGGTGAAGTGGCTGCCGCATGCCTGCTTCGTCACCTCGATCCCGGGTAAATTCGTCCCGGCAGGCGGCCGGGGCCGATATGTCCGCTACAGCGGTTCCGGAAAAGGCACGGCAACTCATCGAAGAGTATGTTGCGCATCTCGGCCATGAGCGGCGACTGGCGGCGCATACCCTGAAAAATTACCGGCGCGATATCGAAACGCTGGCTGTCCTTGCAGGGCACGTGCCGTTTGATCGAATGCGCGCACCGGACATCAGGCGCTTCATCGCTCAACTCCACGGCAAGGGGCTCGACGGACGCAGCCTGGCACGAATGCTGTCGGCATGGCGCGGTTTCTATCGCTACCTGGCGCGAGACCACGCCTGTGATCACAATCCCTGCCTGGGCATTCGTGCGCCCAAAAGCGCGAAACGGCTGCCCGAGGCACTTTCTCCCGATGAAATGCGACAACTGGTTGAGATCGATCATGCAGACGGTCTGGCCACCCGCGATCGCGCCATACTGGAACTGTTTTATTCTTCGGGATTGCGCCTCGCAGAATTGGCTGGATTGGCCCCCAAGGATGTGAATTTTGCCGATGCCACGGTGAGGGTCACCGGCAAGGGCAGCAAAACCCGCGTCGTACCGGTGGGGAGCCATGCACTGACGGCGTTGCGCCGATGGCTGGTGGAGCGTGATGCCATCCGGCAGGTCGACGCAGAGGCGTTGTTTGTCGGGGCACAAGGGAGGAGGCTGGGGCCGCGGGCGATCCAGAGTTGCGTACGCAGGCGGGCCTTGCAACAGGGCATCGCTGCCCGGGTGCATCCGCACATGTTGCGGCATTCATTTGCGTCGCATGTGCTGCAGTCGAGCAGTGATTTGCGTGCGGTACAGGAAATGCTGGGACATTCCAGCATCTCGACAACGCAGGTTTACACTCAATTGGATTACCAGCATCTCGCCAAAATCTACGATGCTGCGCATCCCCGGGCGCGACGCAAGAACAAATAGGAACAAGGAGGGCACCAGATGAACCTGCCGGATTTTCAGGTTACCGGCGCAGGCCGGGTTACCATTTTCCTGCTGCACGGCATATACGGATCCAAGGAATACTGGCGTTTCCAGACTGAGCGCCTGGTGGCCCGTGGATATCGCGTCGTGGCATGGGATGCGCCCGGTTACGGATTGTCGTCGCTGCCGCCGGGCTTTGGCTTTGAAACGGTGGCTGCTGCCGGCGTGGAGTTGTTGCGTGCTCAGGGCACGGAAAAGAATGTTGTGCACGGCCACAGCATGGGCGGGCAGATCTCGTCGCGCATCCGGCTGCAGGCGCCGGGCCTCGTGCATGGCGTGGTGATCTCCTCGACCATCGGTTATTTCGGCAACCGCACCAAGGAAGAGCAGGAAGAATTCGTGCGCAAACGCACCGCGCCGCCCCCGCCCGGCACAGATCCGGTGACGGTGAACCGCATGGTTGTCGATTCCATGCTGGGCCCGGAGTCAAAAGGCCTCGAGGTCGACCTGGTGCGGCAGTGGGCCGCACTGACACCGCCCGATACGGTCAAGGCGGCGGTAAAGGCGGTACAGACCTTTCCCGAAGCCGATGCTGTAGCGGGATTCAAGTCGATCAACGTGCCCACGCTGCTGGTCGCGGGTGAGGTGGACCAGGTCGGCCATCCCGCCGGCATGCGGCGCGTTGCCGACATGATTCCGGGCTGCGCTTTCGGCACGGTTCCCGGCGCAGGGCATTATCCCTGGGCGGAGAATCCGGAGTCCTTCAACGCGCATTATTTCCAGTTCCTCGAACAGCATTTTCCGGCGCGTTCCTGAGCGCGCGTTTCCCGCCATGCACAAGCTTGTGTTGAAGTCCGGTCGCGAAAAATCGCTGAAGCGCCGGCATCCCTGGATATTTTCCGGCGCCATCGCCAGGGTCGAGGGCAAGCCGCAGCCCGGCGACAGCATCGCCGTGCATGCAGCCGACGGCGCCTTCCTTGCGGTCGCTGCGTATAGCCCGGAATCGCAGATCCGTGCCCGCGTCTGGTCATGGACTGCGGGGTATATTGATGCCGCTTTTTTTGCGCAGCGTGTGGCGCGCGCTGCTGCTGCACGCAGCGCTTCCGTGGACGATAGCGTGCGCCTCGTGCACGGTGAATCCGACGGCCTGCCCGGAGTCGTCGCCGACCGTTATGGCGATACCGTGGTCGTTCAGTTGCTGAGCGCCGGCGCCGAACGCTGGCGCGGCGCGATCGCCGACGCTCTGGCAGCGCTACCCGGCGTTTCGCGCGTCATTGAGCGTTCAGATGCCGACGTCCGCGAACTCGAAGGATTGCCTGCGCAGTCCGGTTTGCTGCGTGGAGAACCGGCGACGGAACCTCTCGTCGCACGAGAGCATGCCCTCGAGTTCGTGGTAGACACCGTGCAGGGCCATAAGACCGGCTTCTATCTCGACCAGCGTGACAACCGGTTGCTGCTGCGCGGACTTGCCAAAGGCAGGGCGGTGCTCGACTGTTTCTGCTACAGCGGCGGCTTTGCGCTCAACGCGCTCGCCGGTGGCGCGAAAGCCATGACCGCCATCGACAGCTCGGGCCCGGCGCTGGCGGCGGCGCAGGCCAACGCGCTACGCAATCAATTGCCCGCGGCGGAATGGCTGGAGACCGATGTGTTCCAGGCGCTGCGCAAGTTCCGTGACGGCGGCCGCAAGTTCGACCTGATCGTGCTCGACCCGCCGAAATTCGCGCCGACCGCGGCCCATGCAGAGAAGGCCGCGCGCGCCTACAAGGACATCAACCTGCTCGGCTTCAAGCTCCTTAATCCCGGCGGCACGCTGATGACCTATTCCTGCTCCGGCGGTGTCAGCGCAGACCTGTTTCAGAAAATCGTTGCCGGCGCGGCGCTTGATGCCGGAGCCGATGCGCGCATCGAGCGCTGGCTGCATGCCTCTGCGGATCATCCGGTGACGATGAATTTTCCGGAAGGGGAATACCTGAAGGGGTTGCTGTTACGCGTCAG
>JAYQOT010000005.1:0-1740 GCA_038144955.1 Burkholderiales bacterium
AGCGTCTGCGAAATCGGCTTCTCGGTGTAGACATGCTTGCCGCCCTTGGCGACGATTTCAGCCATCGGCAGATGCTGTTCGTTCGGCACGGTCAGCACCACGCCCTTGATCTCGGGGTTGGAGAGCATCGCCTGCATGTCGGGCACCGCCGCCACGCCCATTTCCTTGGCGAAGGCATCGCGTTTTTCCTGCGAGCGGCTGTAGCCGGCGACGATCTGGATCTTGTCGGACTGTTTGGCGGCGCGGGTCAGAACCTTGGCCCAGCGGCCTAAACCGACGATGCCGACTTTTACGGGTGTGCTCATTTCAAATGCTCCTGTTTCTGAAAAATTGGCTACTGCGCGGCGCGATGGCTGGAAGCGGATGCCCATAGCCTCGTCCGAGCGCATGCGGTATTATCGTATTACGGTATTACGAGATCAATGGCATGACCTGAATGACCGGCGCGCAGGCGATGACGGATAAAAATATTCATAAAATACAAAGACATGCAGCACCTCTCCGGGCGCAGGTTCTGGACGGGCTGCGCGTCGCCATCATCGATGGCCGGCTGGCGCCTGGGGCGCGGCTGACCGAACGCGAACTGACTGAGATGATGGGGGTGTCGCGCACGGTGATCCGCGAAGCACTGCGCCAGCTTGAGACCGAGGGCCTGATTGCCAACGTGCCGAACAAGGGCCCGGTGGTGCGCGCATTGTCGCTGGCCGAGGCACAGGACCTCTACACCATACGCGCCGTACTTGAAGGGCTGGCTGCGCGGCTGTTCGTGCAGAACGCCGGCGATGCCGAACTCAAGCGCCTCGCGCAGGCGCTGGACGTGGTGACCGGCGCCTACGAACGCGGCGATGCGCAGGAAGTGCTGGAAACCAAGAACCGTTTCTACGACGTGCTGTTTGAGGGTGCAGGCAGCGAAACGCTGTCGTCGATGCTCGGCACCCTGCATGCGCGCATCTGGCGCTGGCGTGCGCTGGGCCTGTCGCATCCGCGCCGTTCCGGCAGCCGTTCCCAGGAAAGCATCAAGGGGTTGCGCGCGATTCTGGCGGCGATCCGCAAACGCGATGCCGAATCCGCCGAGCGCCTGACCCGAGAGGAGGCGCAAGCTGCCGCTGCCGAAGTGATGCGGCTGATTGAAGTCAACGGCGAATCGCGCTAACAGTCTGTTGAAAAAGCGACTGGCGGGTGCGTTGCGAGAGTGGCGAGCGAGCGCCAACGCCTCCAAACCGTTGATTCACAGACAGTTGCATTTTCTGAAGAAAGTGCCAAGCATGCGGGAACACGAATTTCAACAAACGGCTGAACGATGATCAATCTCTCGCCCGTCGAGTGGACCTACTGCGCCGTGGTGCTGATTGCCAGTTTCGGTCTGCGTGGCAGCACCGGTTTCGGCGGGTTTGCCGCCATGCCGCTGATGGCGCTGGTGATTCCGCTCAAGCTGCTGGTGCCGGTGTGGACGCTGCTCACCATTTCTTCTTCGGCCACGCTTTTCGGCAAGGACCGCAGGCATGTGTCGATGGCGATGATCCTGCGCATACTGCCGTCCTGCCTGCTGGGGATTGCGCTGGGCCTATGGCTGTTCAAGACGCTGGATGCGGTCTGGCTGGCCCGCGGGCTGGGCGTGCTGGTTACCAGCTACGGTCTCTACGCGCTGTGGCAGAGTCGCGGCGGCGGCGCCCCCCCGCCGCCGCGCCCCCGTGGCCCAGGGGGGCGGTTGAGGGGGGGGGGGGGGGGGCCGCGGTTCGG
>JAYQOT010000005.1:1750-56532 GCA_038144955.1 Burkholderiales bacterium
CCGCCGCGCAGCATTGCCACTGCGGCGAGTTTCATGGCGGGCGTGGTCGGCACGATGTTCGGCACCATGGCCAGCATCTTTTTCGCGATCTACATGGATGCGCTGAGGGTGACCAAGGAGCAGTTCCGCGGCACGCTGGCGGCGCTGATGTTCGCAATGGCGGTGATGCGCGGTGTCGGCTATTACGCCGTGGGTGAATTCGGCCGTGACTCGCTGCTGCTCTTTGCGCTTGCGCTGCCGTTCATGCTGGCCGGCATCTTCCTCGGTGACCGCATCCATACCGGGATGTCCGAGCAGACCTTCCGTCGCGTTGTCTGTGCGATCCTGATACTCAGCGGCATTCCGTTGCTGCTTAAGAGCGCCTGACAGAATGAAACGCCTAATGCGCTGACACTATTCGGTGCTCTAAATAGCGTTCCCGGTTTTTAGCGGACGTCGTCGCCGTCGCCGGCCTTGCGCTGGCGCTTTTCCTCGTACATCCGTTCGTCGGCGGCACGGGCCAGCGAGGTGAGATTGTTGCCATCAACGGGAGCCACCGCGGTGCCAATGGACGCACCAACCCGGGCGTCGCGGTTGCCGACATTGACCGGCGTCTCCACCGCGCTGCGGATTTTTTCGATGATGACTTTGGCCATGTCCGGATCGACATGTTCCATGAAGACGATGAATTCGTCGCCGCCCCAGCGGCTGACGGTATCAGTGTCGCGGACCGCTTTCGCGATGCGTTGCGCCACCTGCTGCAGCACGATATCGCCGGCCTTGTGGCCCAGATGATCGTTGACCTGCTTGAAACCATCGAGATCGACAAACAGCAGCAGGTAGTTGCGTTGCTGGTCGCGGCGCAATATCGACATGGCGTGATCGACGCGGTCCTGTACCAGCACGCGGTTGGGCAGGCCGGTCAGTGCATCGTAGAGGGCCATGCGGGCGAGGTTTGAGCGCTGGTTCAGCACTGTGTAGGCAAACCAGCCCAGCATGAGGCCGAAGAACCAGACCAGCATGTAGATGACTTTCAGCAGGGCCTGCTGGTTTTGTGTGTCGTTGCGCAGTCCGAGCACCCATTTGCCGCCCGGCACTTCGATGTCGATCAGCTGTGTGCCGGGCTTCGAGAACACGGCGCCATCACCCCAGAACACATCGCCCAGCATGCCCTCGCCGTTGGTGCCGCGGAGTGCGTAAACAAGTTCGTTGGTTGTGTTTTCCGCCAGGGCGCTGCGCAAGAGCGCGTCGGAATCGATAACCGAGGACACCAGACCCCAGTATTTGCCCTTGATGAATACCGGCACCCTGTAGATCAGGCCGTTGCCGCCCTGCACCAGTTTCAGCGGACCGATCAGCAGGGGTTTTTCGCTGGCGATAGCGCGCTGCACATCCCGCCATTGTTCCGGAACATTCGGGTAATAGAGGCCGATGGCTTTCTCGTTGCCCCGGAGCGGATGGATGTAGGTCAGGGTATGACCGATGGCAATGCCGAAATTGCGGACATGCTGGGCATCGTTGTAGAGCCATGCCAGTATGCCTTCGACCTCATCGCGCTGCAGCTGGCTGTGGCGCACCGTGAGGTAGCTCTTCAGTCCGCTGGTCAGGTAGAGTACGCCATTGAGTTCGCGCATCAGCCGCGCCCGCATGGTCGAGCCGGTTTGCAGCAGCTCGTAATGCTGTCGCGAGGAAAGTTCCCGCGCCTGCAAGTTGACGATCAGGGTGCCCCCGGCGATGACACCGCCCGCGATCAGGGCCGCGGTCAGCCAGTGCCGGACTTCAAGCCAGAAATCGGACTGTTTTCCCTTTGCGGGCTTGGGCGGACTTTTCTGATCAACCATCATGACATCGGGAATACATCGGCAGAAGCCTGATTATTCCCGATCACCGGAGACCTGTCCCTTGTCAGTGCCCGGCCGGCGTCACCGCGGGTTTGGGTGACTTGGGTGCATGCGCGGACTGGGTGATCTTTTCGGTATAGGCGATCGCAAGTGCCGACACCACGAAAGTCAGGTGGATCATGGTCTGCCACAGCAGTGTTTTTTCGTCGTACTGTGCTGCGTTGATGAAGGACTTGAGCAGGTGGATCGAGGAGATGCCGATGATCGCAGTGGCCAGCTTGACCTTGAGCACCCCGGCATTGACGTGGGACAGCCATTCCGGCTGGTCGGGGTGGTTCTGCAGTTCCAGCCGCGAGACGAAGGTTTCCCAGCCGCCGACGATCACCATCACCAGCAGGTTGGAAATCATCACCACGTCGATCAGGCCGAGCACGATCAGCATGATTTCGGTCTCGGTGATGTCTTTCACCGAGATCATGCCGATCAGGTGGATGAGTTCGGTCCAGAACTGCCAGACGTAGACGCCTTGGGCGACGATCAGGCCGATGTAGAGCGGCGCCTGCAGCCAGCGGCTCATGAAAATCCAGCGCGGCAGGGGGCCGAGCGCGCTGGCGGAGGGTCTGGGGTTTTGCATGGCGGGGTTCCGGAAAAAGTCGCTATTCTCTACGCTTCATGGGGCAATGCAAGCAGCCCGAAGCATTGATAAAAAATATAATTAAAACAATAACTTATACCATCTCCGCAAATGACCGGCTGGGCGATGCAGCTCTCAGTCACGGGTGGCGATGACGATCTTGCCGATGACTTCGCGGTCTTTCACCACGCGCAGCGCCTCTTGATACTGCGCCAGCGGATACGCCTTCATCACATGCGGCCTGATTTTCCCGGCGACATACCAGTCGAACAGTTCGCGCTGCACGCGCTGCACTTTTTCCGGCTGGCGGTCGCGGTAGGCGCTGTATTGCAGGCCGAGCAGTGAAATGTTCTTAACCAGCAGGTGTCCGGCTTTCACTTCCGGGATGCGGCCTTCGGCAAAGCCGACGACGACCAGACGGCCCGACCACGCGATCACGCGCAGGCTGGCGTCGAACACGTCGCCTCCGACAGGATCGACGATGACGTCGATGCCGCGTTTTCCGACTGCAGCGTAGACCTGGTCGCGGAAGGCGTCGCGAAGGTTGGGAACATCGGTGCGCACCACATGGTCGGCGCCGTGCTGGCGCGCGACTTCGGCCTTGGCCGCACTGCCGACGCTGGCGACCACGGTGGCGCCCAGCGCTTTTGCGACTTCGATGGTGGCGATGCCGACGCCGCCGGCAGCGCCGTTGATCAGCACGGTTTCTCCGGGCTGCCAGCGCGCGCGCTCGATCAGCGCGAAATGCGCGGTGGGGTAGGCGATGCCCATCGCCGCGGCATCGGCGTAGCTCATGGAGTCGGGCATCGGATAGCAGTTGTGCTGCGGTACCACGCATTTCTGCGCGTAGGCGCCGTACTCGTGCTGCGCGGCGACGCGGTCGCCAGGCTTCACGGAGGTGACGCCTGCACCGACTGCGGCTACCACGCCCGCCATGTCCTTGCCCGGGCTGAATGGCCGCGGCGGCAGGATCTGGTAGGTGCCGCCGATCACCAGCAGGTCAGGAAAATTGACGCTGGCGGCATGCACATCCACCAGCACTTCACCGGGTCCCGGCGCGGCGGGATCAGGGACTTCTTCAAGCCGCAGGTTTTCCAGCGGCCCGTGTTCACGGACGATCAGTGCTTGCAACGATGACTCCTCAGGTTTCCGGGCCGGCGTACTTGCCCGCGGTATCCGGGAACAGGTTCTTGACGATCTTGAACTTGGTGACGTCGACGGTGCCGTCCATGTGCAGGTACATCGTGGCGTCGCGGTAGAGTTTCTCGATGCCGAATTCAAGCATGGTGCCGTTGCCGCCGTGGAGTTCGACGGCGTGCTTGCACACCTCGAGCACGGCTTCGGAGGCGTAGAGCTTGACCATATTGCACAGCACTTCGGCTTCAGGGTTGTTCTCGTCGACGGCGCGCGAGGCTTCGCGCAGCAGGCCGCGCACCGCGCAGATCTTGGTCGCCATCTCGGCCAGCCGGATCGCGGTGGCCTGGTGCTTGATCAGGATCTTGCCGCCCTGCACGTATTCCTGGACGTATTTCGCGGTTTCCTCGAACGCGCGCACCGCGACGCCGATGTTCTTCGAGCCCTGGATGATCTTGCCCGGACGGAAATAGATGCCTGCTTTCGACAGTGCGGTGTTTTCCACCAGCAGGTGGTCCTCCGGTATCTCCATGTCCTCGAACGAAATCTCGCCGTTGTTCATGTAGCGGCCGCCCAGCGTCTCGTTGCAGCGCTGCACGGTCAGGCCCTTGGTGTTGCGCGGCACCAGGAAACTCGAGGTGCCCTGGAGCATGCCGACCTTGGTATTGGTGTTGGCATAGATCACGTAGAGGCTGGCGTCGTAGGCATTGGTGATGAACTGCTTGCGGCCGTTGATCACCCAGCGGTCGCCTTTTTTCACTGCCTTGGTCTGCATCGCCGCTTCCGGCACGTTGTAGGGCAGCCAGCGGTCGGATGCGCCGCGCGGTTCGGTCAGGCAGTGCGACAGCGTGAACTGCGGGTCGGCGACCACGCGCGGGAACCACTTCTCCTGCAGGTGGCGGGGCGCGACGTTGCGCAGCAGTACCGACACTTTCCAGATCTGCACCATTTTTTCGGCGAGGCCGCAGTCGCCGCGCGAAATCTCCTCGGAAATCACCGCGAAGGTCTGGGTTTCGGTTTTCGGATCGAGCGGCGTGCCGCCGAATTCCTCTGGTATGCCGAGGGTGCGGATGCCGATCTTGTCGGCGACCTGGAGGATTTCCGGCGGCAGGCGTTCCTCGGGCACCATGTTCCATTCGCGCTTCCAGTTCTTGCGCGTGAACGGAATCACGTGCTCGTTGGCGAATTTGCGCGTGACGTCGCGCATCATCCGCGTTTCTTCGGAAAGCCCGCGTTCGACCATGTCGTCGAGAATAGTCATGCTATGCATCCTTCAAGTTGGTGGTGATGCAGGACAAGTTCGTTGGTAGGTACACAAAAAACGGGCCGCGTGGTGAACACGCGACCCGTAATGGCAAAGTGCAATCAGTTGGTGGCTTTGAGTCCCACGGCCTTGACCAGCGCGGCGTTCTCTTCCATCGATTCCACCACTTCCTTGCGGAAGTCGGCACCGTTGCGAATGATGATTTCGGTGCCCTGGAAGGCCATGGCTTTTTTGACCTCCGGCAGTTCCATGGTCTTGGCGACTGCGGCGCGTATCTTGTTTTCCACCGCGGCCGGGGTGTTTTTCGGTGCGAAGAAGCCCATCCAGCCGGTGTAGTTGAAGCCGGGGATGGTGTCGGCGATCGGCTTGACGTCTGCCGGCAGCAGCGTGGTCGGCCGGTTCAGGCTGTGGCCGATGGCGCGCATGCGCTTGGCCGCGACATGGGTCATCGCCGCGGCAGACGGGATCAGCGACCACTGCGATTCGCCGGAGACCACCGAAGCCGAGGAGGCGCCGCCGCCCTTGTAGGGAACGTGCAGGGCGTCGATCTTCGCCTTCTGCAGGAAATAGGCACCCGACAGGTGGCTTTGCGAACCGACACCGGCGGAGGCCATGTTGAAGGGCTTCTTGCCGCTCTTGGCGTAGGTGATGAATTCGGGAACGGTCTTCGCCGGCAGCGAATTGGCCACCACCAGCACGTTCAGGGTCTCGGCGAACTGCACCACCGCGTCATAGTCGTTGACCGGGTGGTAAGTCGGCTTCTTCACCAGCAGGCGGGCGATGGTCGATGCCGCTGTGGTAGCAGCAATCATCGTATAGCCGTCAGGGTTGGCGTCCTTGGCGATTTCCATGCCGATGATGCCGCCGGCGCCGGCGCGGTTGTCGATCACCAGCTGCTGGCCGATGACCCCGCCGAGGCTGTTGGTGACGATGCGGGTCAGGGTATCGACTGAACTGCCGGCGCCGTTGGGCACCAGCACGCGGATAGGCCGGCTGGGATATGCGTCGGCGGCGATTGCGCTGGTTCCGACGCTCAGGGTGGCAGCGGCGACCACTGCCGCAAAAAGACGGGTGTGCTTCATGATGCTCCTCCTGGATTTCTGCTGTTTGGGTTCTGTTGTAATACCGGGGAAGTCAGTGGGGAATTCTGTCGGGTTTGCCGCGACAAGGCAACCATCCTTGACCAATTTGGTCGGCGGCCGTGGGTGACGTACACTGCGCGCCGCCGGATTGACGGAACCTTCGCGCCTTCCGGCAGTCTTTCCAGACCTGAGTTCAATGAAAAAAGCCCTCAAATTCCTGCTGGTGTGTGCGCTGGTCCTGGTGGCCGGCTGCGCCACCGCGCCCGTCAACCATACCGACGCCGACGCGCCCTCGGTCATGCCGCTGGCCAAGGTCAAGGCGCAGCGTCCGGTCATCGGTCTGGTCCTCGGGGCCGGGGGCTCACGCGGTTTCGCCCACATCGGAGTGCTGAAGGCCCTCGAAGCAGCCGGCATCAACCCTGACCTGGTTGTCGGCGTCAGCTCGGGTGCCGTGGTGGCCGCGCTGCATGCCGGAGGCTTCGATGCGCAGTCGCTGGAAAACGAGGCGCTGGCGGTCGAGGACAACGACCTGCTCGATTTCACGCTGTTCGGCCCCGGCTACATCGAGGGCGAACGCCTGCAGGACTACATCAACCGCATGCTCAAGGATCGGCCGATCGAGGCGCTGCGCAAGCCCTTTGCAGTGGTGGCCGCGGAGCGCGAAACCAGCCGCATGGCGGTGTTCAGCCGCGGCAACACCGGTCTCGCAGTACGCGCCTCAGCCAGCGTGCCGCGCCTGTTCTGGCCGGTGCTGATACGTGGTACCGAGTACGTGGACGGCGGCGTTGCCAGCCGCGTGCCGGTATCGGTGGCGCGCGACATGGGTGCCGACGTGGTGATCGCGGTGGATGTTTCCTGGCGCGGCTCTTCCGATGCCCAACAGGCCGACGTGGTGATTCGTCCGCAGGTCGTGCGTTCCCGCATTGTTGATTTTTCCCGCAAGCTGGAAAACCTCGCTGCAGGGGAAGCGGCCGCGGAGGCGGCAATTCCACACTTGAAAGAACAGATCGCTCGTGCCGCCGAGGCCAAGGCGCGCCTCGCGCACACTGGCGGTTCGCGCGTCGTCATCCGCTGAATTTGCGGATTCCCGCTTTGTTATGATCCCCGCTCTTGCGGAGGAAGTTTCATGACAGCTGATCAGCGGGCATTTGCCGGAATAAAAGTTCTCGATCTCACGCGCGTACTGGCGGGGCCGTTCTGTGCCTACCAGATGGCGCTGCTCGGAGCGGAGGTCATCAAGATCGAGCCGCCGGGCAAAGGCGAGACCGTGCGCTGGCGCACCGAGGCCGATCCATCCTTCGGTGAGCAGGGCCTGTCGCTGGGTTTCATGACCCAGTCGTCGAACAAGCGTTTCCTCTCGCTGGACCTCAACAAGCCCGAAGGCGTGGAGATTTTTCTCAAGCTCGCTGCCGAATGCGACGTCGTGGTGCAGAATCTGCGTTCGGGCTCCGCGGACAAACGCGGCATCGGCTACGCAGCGGTGAAGAAGGTCAATCCCGAAGTGGTGTTCATGTCGATCACCGCCTACGGCGACAGTGGCCCCAAGAAAAGCCATCCCGCCTACGACAGCGTGATCCAGGCCTGGTCGGGCTTCATGAGCGTCACCGGCACCACCGAAACCGGTCCGCTGAAGGCGGGGCCGCCTATCATCGACTACTCGACCGGGCTGGCTGCCGCCTACGCGGTCACCGCTGCGCTCTACCAGAAGCAGCGCACCGGAAAGGGGCAATACATCGATCTCGCGATGCTCGACACCAACATGATCCTGATGGCCTCGGTGATGACGGCCTACATGAACACCGGTGTTGCGCCGAAACAGGCCGGTAACGACGCTGCCAGCCGTTCGCCGGCCTCGACAACGTTCAACACTGCCGACGGCCTGATTGCCTTCGCGATCAACGAGGAACACCAGTTCCAGGGCATGCTGAAAGTGCTGGACCTGAAGGCACTCAACGACGATGCGCGTTTTGCCACCGGCAAGGCGCGGCGCGACAACATACCGGCGCTGCGCAAGCTGATGCAGGAAAAACTGATGGCGAAATCCGCCGCCGAGTGGGAGCCGCTGTTCAACGCCGAAGGCACGCCGGCGGGAAGGGTGCGCACGGTGCCCGAGTGCATGAATGAAGCGCAGACGCAGTCGCGGGCATTGATGCACAGCTTTCCACCGGAAGTCACCGGCTTCAAGAAGGACCTCAAGGTGCCGCTGTCGCCGTTCACCTTCGCGCACAACGGCCCGCGCGCCGACACCCCGCCGAAGAAGGTCGGCGCCGACAACGATGCGATCCTTGGTGAACTGGGTTACGACGCCGCGGTGATTGCCACGCTGAGGGCGAAAAAAGTCATCTGAGGCTTTTGGCCGGATTCAGGACAGTGCCACCGCCGGCAGGGTGCGCGTGCGCGGCACATTGTTGAGCCGCCAGCCGGCGATGGCGCGCGGCCAGAACGCCGCCGTGTCCTGCGGTGCGAGGCCGTCGATGGCATCCTGGCCGAGGAAGACCAGCGCCATGTTCAGCGCGGCCACCGGCGCCGAGGTATCCACCGCCTGCGCCAAAGTCTGCTTGGAGAGTTTTTCGCCCATCACGTTGACCGCCACCGGCAGGTGCGCATAGCGAGGTGTCGCCACGCCGAGCAGCTGCTGCAGCCAGATCTGCCGCGGCGTTGAATCGAGCAGGTCGGCGCCGCGCACGATGTCGGTGATGCCCTGCGCGGCATCGTCCACCACCACCGCCAGCTGGTAGGCGTAGAGGCCGTCAGCACGTTTCACCACGAAATCTCCGATCAGGCGTTCAACGTTCTGCGAGATGCGTCCCTGCACGGCGTCGCTGAATTCGACGATCGCGTCACGGGTCAGCACGCGCTCGGCACGCGCCGCGCGTCCTGCCTGCAGGCCGTTGCGGCAGGTGCCGGGATAGACCGGGCCGTCGATGCCGGTTACCGCCGAGTCGGCGATCTCGCGGCGGCTGCAGGCGCAGGGATAGAGCAGGTTTTTTCTGCGCAACTGTTCGAGCGCGGCGTCGTAGGCGTCGTTGCGCGTGCTCTGATACAGCACTGTGCCGTCCCAGTGCATGCCCAGGGCTTCGAGTGTGCGCAGGATGTCATCAGCGGCGCCGGGCATATTGCGCGGTGGATCGAGGTCTTCGATGCGCACCAGCCATTCGCCCGCACTGGCGCGGGCATCCAGGTAACTGCCCGCAGCAGCGACCAGCGAACCGAAATGCAACGGTCCGGTCGGGGAGGGCGCGAAACGGCCGCGGTAAGCTGCGGCTGCAGCGCTCGGTGACGACGCTGACATACTAGAATACTAACAGGGTGTTGAGAAATAGAATCAGGGACTTCGTATTTGGCCATGCATGGTTTTTCAGTGCTCATTAAATCAGTCACTTGTACGCGTGTGCGCTTGGTCGTTTCACTCCCAACGCGCTCGCGCATCACTTTTTCAACGGCCTGCTAACTCCAACCGAGGACTTCTGCGCCATGTCTTTGCCGCTGATTAAACAATTCGCGCAGCGCCTTGCACTGCACACCTGGACACTGGAAACCACGCCGTTCGCGGAAACCCTGCGCATCGCCCGCGAAACCGGCTGGAATGCCGTCGAAATCCGCCGCAGCGACGTGCTGCAGTGCTACAAGGCCGGCATGACGCGTGACGACGTGATCCGGTTGATCCGTGAGGCCAAAATTGCGGTGGCGAATACCGGTACTGAATACGGCATTCTTTTTGCCGAGGGCGACGAGCTGAAACGCCTGCTCGAAGTGCTCGACGAAACCTGCGTCATCGCCAGGGCCGTCGGCTGCGACATGATCATGACCGCCACCGGCCAGAAATCCGGCACCCTCAAGCAGGCGGCGTCCAACCTGCGCGCGGCGGGCGACGTGGTGGCGAAGCATGGTCTGCGCATTGCCTGGGAATACAGCTCGGCTCACGACACCGTCAACCGCCTCGAGATCGCGCGCGAGCTGCATGCGCAGGTCGCGCATCCCGCCTTCGGCCTGCTGCTCGATGCCTATCACCTCGAGCGCAGCGGCGCCGGCGGCCGAGCTTTCGCCGACGTGCCGGGCGAACACATCTACGCCTTCCAGTACAGCGACGTGCCGCTGACCTCGCCACCGGGCATGCTGCGTCCGACTGACCGCCTCGCTCCCGGCCGCGGTCGCGTGCGCTGGTCCGAGGTGTTTGCGCTGCTCGCCGAAAAAGGTTATCAGGGTTATCTGAGCTACGAAGCGCCGAATCCCGAACTGTGGGCGCGCCCGGCCGCCGAGGCCTCGCGCGAGGGCGTGGAGGCGACGCACAAACTGCTCGCCGCAATGTAACCGCATCAACAACAGACTGACCGAGGAGACTGAAGCATGAAAGTGAAAGCCGCCGTCGCGCACAAGGCTGGTGCACCGTTGACCATCGAAACCGTGGACCTCGACGGTCCCAGGGCCGGCGAAGTGCTGGTCGAGATCAAGGCCACCGGCATTTGCCACACCGACGAGTTCACGCGCTCGGGCGCCGATCCCGAAGGCCTGTTCCCGGCGATTCTCGGCCACGAAGGCGCGGGCGTGGTGGTCGACATCGGTCCCGGCGTGACCAGCCTGAAGAAGGGCGACCACGTGATTCCGCTCTACACGCCTGAATGCCGCCAGTGCGAATACTGCCTGAGCGGCAAGACCAATCTCTGCCAGGCCATCCGCACGACGCAAGGGCAGGGCGTGATGCCCGACGGCAGCAGCCGTTTTTCGGTGGGCGGCAAGAAGGTGTTTCATTACATGGGCACCTCCACCTTCGCCAACTACACCGTGGTGCCGGAAATCGCGCTGGCGAAAATCCGCGAGGACGCGCCGTTCGACAAGGTCTGCTACATCGGCTGCGGCGTCACCACCGGTATCGGCGCGGTGATCAACACCGCCAAGGTCGAGCCCGGCGCCAACGTCGTGGTGTTCGGCCTCGGCGGCATCGGCCTCAACGTGATCCAGGGCGCGCGGCTGGCGGGAGCGAACATGATCGTCGGCGTCGACATCAATCCGTCACGCAAGGCGCTCGCCGAACAGTTCGGCATGACCCACTTCGTCAATCCGAAAGAGGTAAAGGAAGACCTGGTGCCGTACCTGGTTAACCTGACCAAGGGCGGCGCCGACTACAGCTTCGAGTGCATCGGCAACGTCGACGTCATGCGCCAGGCGCTGGAGTGCTGCCACAAGGGCTGGGGCGTGTCGGTGATCATCGGCGTCGCCGGCGCCGGGCAGGAGATCAAGACCCGGCCGTTCCAATTAGTGACCGGCCGCGTGTGGAAGGGAACGGCCTTCGGCGGCGCCAAGGGCCGCCGCGACGTGCCGAAGATCGTCGACTGGTACATGGATGGCAAGATCAACATCGATGACCTGATCACGCACAAGCTGAAGCTGGAGGACATCAACAAGGGCTTCGATTTGATGCACTCGGGCGAATCGATTCGCAGCGTGGTGGAGTTTTAGGAAAACCGGCTGTGTGGCGTGATTCCTGAGCGTTCCCGATAGTGCTTTGGTCTATCATGATGTCTTGACGACATTAACCACATTTGCAACATCGGTTTTCCCGTTTGAAAACACCTACGCCCGCGATCTTGAAGGGCTGTACGTGCTGTGGAAAGCCGCGGAAGTCCCACAGCCGAAGCTGATCAAGTTCAATCGCGCGCTGGCGGAGGAACTGGGGCTTGATGCCGATGCGCTGGATTCCGATGAAGGCGCGCGGATTTTTTCCGGAAACCAGTTGCCGGAGGGCATCAAAACCATCGCCCAGGCCTATGCCGGCCACCAGTTCGGTGGTTTTTCGCCGCAGCTCGGTGACGGCCGCGCGCTGCTGCTGGGCGAAGTGATCGATAAGAAGGGCAAACGCCGCGACATCGCCTTCAAGGGGTCGGGCCGCACGCCGTTTTCGCGCGGCGGCGACGGCAAGGCGGCGCTGGGGCCGGTGCTGCGCGAATACATCATCGGCGAGGCGATGCACGCACTGGGCATTCCGACCACGCGCGCGCTGGCTGCTGTGACCACCGGCGAATTCGTCCGCCGCGAGCGTAACCTGCCGGGCGCGGTGCTGACCCGCGTCGCATCCAGCCATATCCGCGTTGGCACCTTCCAGTTCGTCACCGTGCGCGGCGACATCGCGATGCTGAAGAAGCTCGCCGATTACGTGATCGAGCGCCATTACCCCGAACTGAAAGGACAGGACGACCGCTACTGGGGACTGCTGCGCGGGCTGTGTGAGCGCCAGGCCGAACTGATCGCGCGCTGGATGAACATCGGTTTCATCCACGGCGTGATGAACACCGACAACATGACGCTGTCGGGCGAGACCATTGATTACGGACCCTGCGCCTTCATGGACCGCTACGATCCGGTGACGGTGTTCAGTTCCATCGACGAGCAGGGCCGCTATGCCTATGCCAACCAGCCGCCGATCGCCAACTGGAACCTCGCGCGCTTCGCCGAGGCACTGTTGCCGTTGCTTGGTGAGGACCAGGACCGCGCAGTGCAGCAGGCGATGGAAATCCTCGGCACCTTCCAGCAGCGCTACGAGCACTACTGGCTGCAGGGCATGCGCAAAAAACTCGGGCTCACGCGTGAAGAGAATGATGACTTCGCGCTGGCCACCGATTTCCTCAAGACCATGGAAGGCCAGGGCGTGGATTACACGCAAGCCTTCCGCCGCCTGGCCGATGTGGCCGAAGGCAAGGGCGCATTGAGTGATATCGGCCTGCACAAGCTGTATGCCGACGACACGGCGCTGAAGGCGTGGCTGCCGCGCTGGCGCGCGCGGCTCGAGAGCGAATCTGTATCACCCGAACAACGTGCGGCAGCGATGCGCGCGTTGAACCCGGTTTACATTCCGCGCAATCACAAGGTTGAGGAAGCGCTCGATGCCGCGGTCGAACTCGGCGATTACGCGCCGTTCGAACAACTGCTCGAAGTGCTGCGCCAGCCTTTTGTAGAAAACAAAGCCTTCGCCGCCTATGCCGAACCGGCGACGCAGGAGCAGGCCGCCGGTTACCGCACGTTCTGCGGTACCTGAGCGGCTTTAGAGTAAAAAAGTTTCATAAGTATATGTTTTAATTGATAATTTTAACAATTCACGAGGAGCCTGCTGATGCCGTACGCCCGATCCGGTGACGTCAATCTGTATTACGAGGAGAGCGGACGCGGTACGCCGATCGTGTTCGTGCATGAATTCGCCGACGACCTGCGCAGCTGGGAACCGCAGCTGCGCTTCTTCTCGCGGCGCTATCGTTGCATCGCCTACAACGCGCGCGGCTATCCGCCCTCCGACGTGCCGCGCGCGCGTTCCAAATATTCACAGGCCATCGCCGCCGATGACATTGCCGCGGTGATGCGCCATCTCAAGATCAAGAAGGCGCACATCATCGGCTGCTCGATGGGCGGCTACGCCACCGTGCATTTCGGCCTGCGTCATGCGCGCTTGGCACTCTCGCTGACTGCGATCGGCGTCGGCTACGGCTCCGATGCCGACAAGCGCAAACAATTCCTGAAGGACACCGAAGTCATGGCGCGGCGTTTCGACACGCTGGGCACGCGCGAGGCGATCAAGCCCTACCAGATCGGGCCGTCGCGGGTGCAGTTCCAGAACAAGGATCCGCGCGGCTTCGCGCACTTCTGCGCCGAGTTCGCCAAACATTCAGCGCTGGGTTCGGCGAACACGCTGCGCGGCGTGCAGGCGAAACGGCCGACGATCCAGAGCCTGGAGCGCCAGTTGCGTAATCTCAAGGTGCCGCTGCACATGGTCACCGGCGACGAGGACAACAACTGCCTGGAGCCGGGCATCTTTATCAAACGCGTGTGCCCGTCGGCGTGGCTGACCGTGGTGCCGAACACCGGCCATGCGGTCAACGTCGAGGAGCCGGCGCTGTTCAACGAACTCACCGCCGAATTCCTTGCGCAGGTCGACAGCGGCCGCTGGAAGCCGCGTGATCCGCGCTCGCTGGTGAAGTCGACCATGCAGCCTGGAAAGAAATAGCCGATGGTCACGCTGATCGAGAATTTCCGCGCGGTGTTCTACACGCCGTTCTATGCCGCGTTTGCGCTGAAAACGTATGAGGCGGAGGGCGTTGAGGTGCGCATGGAGACCTCGTCCGATGCGGCAAAAACGCTGAGCACGCTGACCTCCGGTGCCGGACAGGTGTCCTGGGGCGGGCCGATGCGCCTGCTGCACGCGCATGACGATGATCCGCAGTGCGACGTGGTCAGTTTCTGCGAAGTGGTGGGACGCGATCCGTTCTACCTGGTGGGCCGCGAGCCGAATCCCGATTTCCGCATGAGCGCGCTGCTCGACTGCACGCTGACGGAAGTCACCGAGGTGCCGACGCCGTGGTACTGTCTGCAGCACGATCTGCGTCTGGCAGGCGTTGATCCGGTGACCGTCAAGCGTGCGCCGGGTGCCGGCATGGCGGACAACCTCGAGCGACTGCGCCGCGGCGAAGTCGATGTGATCCAGGTGTTCGAGCCGCTGGCGCATGACGCGGTGGCGCAGGGCTTCGGCCATGTCTGGTACGCGGCGGCGAGCCGCGGCCCGGCGTCGTACACCACCTTCAACACCACCCGCGCGTTTCTCGAGCGCGATCCGGACACCGCGCTGCGCATGACGCGTGCGATGTACCGCACCCAGCAATGGATCGCTGCGCACGACGGCCGCGCGCTGGCTGAAGTGGTTGCCGGATATTTTCCCAAGCTGCCGGCAGCGACACTGGCCGCCTGCTGCGAGCGTTACAAGGCGAGCGGTATCTGGAATACCGAGCCGCTGCAGCACCGCGAAGGCGTCGAATGGCTGCGCGATGCGATGCTCGCATGCGGTGCGATCAAGCGGCGCATCGAGTTCGACGAACTCTCCGACATGCGCTGGGCCTACCGCGCCATGCGCGAGATCCCGCCGTCCTAGGCGGCGGTTGTCTCCGGGCTATCCCCGCAGCCCCGTTCCTTTACTTAGAACGGGATGTGATGCCCCCAGCCCAGGTCGCGCGTGTCGAGCTTGACGTGGCGCGCGAGCAGCCGCGGCTGATCACCGTCCAGTGCGACGGTGTCAAAGTACTTGCCGATGGCAAACAGCTGGGTGACGCCGCCGTCGATCGCCGTCTTGAAGATGTGCACTCCTGACACGACGTTTGCGCGCTTCGCGGCCTTGTCAAAGCTGACCTTGTAGACCACCGCGCTGCGGGTCAGCGGTGATGGATCGGTGTTGTGCTTGGGTAGGGTGTGGAACAGTTCCTCCATCTCCGCGCGGTTATGGTCGAGCCAGGTCATTTCGCGCTTGATCTCGGGACTGTATGCACTCAGCTTGTATTCGTACTGCGCGTCGCAATGGTCGAGGTATCCCTTGAAGTCCTTCGCATCGAGCAGCATGCAGGTGTCGTAAACCAGTTCTTCGACTTGGGTGCGTTCGGTGTTCATGTGGTCTCTCCGGTGTCGGCGGTCAGGCGGCGCGCGCGCGGGCCAGCGGCACGGCGAGCGGATTGGAGGAACTGCGGCCCATGCGCCGGCTCCATTCGGCGAGGTAATGGCGCATGCCGACCTCGTCGTGGATGGTGAGGTCTTCCTCGCGCGCCTGCAGCACGTGCATCGACTCGCTGCCGCGGGCCATCGCGATGCCCTGGCCGGACGAGGCCAGCAGGTCTTCGTGCAGGTTGCGGCCGAACGGGCTCCAGATCACGGCGGCATCCTTTTCGCGCTGGTGGCGCTGCGCGGGCGTGTCGCTTTTCAGTCCGAGGATGCGGAATTCGAGGATCACGTGATTGGGCGACAGCGGAATGTAGCTGTCGATGCGCAGCACGGAAGTGCGCAGGTTGAAAGTGATGCACGGGAACAGGTCGACCAGCTTCCAGCCCTTGGGCGGCAGTTTCGGCCAGCCCAGTTCGGATCGGCCGCTGCCCTTGTAGGCGTCGTACTTCACCATCATTGAGCCCACCGAAGCGTGGCCGTTGGGGAACGCCTCGTACTTGCGCTGGAAGTAGCCCGAGTTCGGATCGAGCATCCCGGTCACGCGGTTATAGTAGTGCAGGTAGTCGTGGTAGAACTCGCTGTTGGTGTCGTGGATCAGCTTGAAGTTGGTATGCAGATGCGCCTGGTAGTACCACAGTGTCTCCATCGGCTCGGCTTCGAGTTCGGGCATCATGTAATCGAGCGCCGGGCCGATGTGCTCCTTCAACGAGCAGCAGTTGTCGTCGAGGTTGACCCAGACGAATCCGCCGTAGCCGACTTCGGTGCGCACTTCCTTGAGGCTCAGGTCCTCCTTGCACAGGCGCTGCTGGTAACCGGCTTCGCCGCGCGGGATGTCGACGCATTCGCCGGTGCCGCTGAACGCCCACTGGTGGAAAATGCACACCAGCTTCTTGGCGTTGCCTGACGGTTCGTACACCAGCAGATTGCCGCGGTGCGGGCAGATGTTGTAGAAGGTGCGCACCTTCATGTCTTCGCCGCGCACGATCACCAGCTGCGTGCCGCCGGGATGCTGGTAGGTGCGGTAGTCGTAGAGCTTGGCCACTTCGCTTTCATGGATCGCGAGGTGCCACACCTTGCGGAAGATCTTTTCCTTTTCCTCCTCGAAGATGTCCGGATCCGAATAAATGAGCGGATCGGCGTAATGGCTGGGGGGCAGTTTCGGCTTCTGGGTCCACTGGGCACTGGTGCGCGACATGATGCGGTTCCTCCATCTGGCGTTCAGGATTGATCCGCGTGGCGCATCGTCGTTGCCGCTGTGGCGGGCAAGAGGCGCCCGACGGTTAGCGTCTGAAGCTAAGGCCCGCAACGGGCAAGCTGGTTGACATAGGTCAACAAATGTTTGAACGACGGTCAGATCGTGGAAGGGGATTTCTTCTGCGTTCAATGCGGCAACGACGATCTGTTGCGTGATGTGGATTCTGCGATGCAGCACCCGCCGCCTTGCCGGCCTGATCGCGGCTGTTCCTCTAAACAATTATTTTTGTTGAATTTTCAACCCCGTCGCCGGCGTTACGGCGCAGGGTTTGCGCTGCGGAAAGTCGCCGCTGCTCTACCGCTTCAAGGCACAATACGCTTTCCATGTCCGCCGAATTCGAACTGATTCGCAGTTACTTTACCCATACCGCGCCGCGCACGCTGCTCGGTGTCGGCGATGACGCCGCGCTGATCAATCCTCCGCGCGGCCAGGTGCTGGCGGTGGCCGCCGACATGCTGGTCGCGGACCGCCATTTCTTCCGCGACGCCGATCCGGCGTCCGTTGGCCATAAGGCGCTGGCGGTGAATCTTTCCGACATGGCAGCGATGGGCGCGGGGCCGCGCTGGGCAACGCTGGGCATTGCGCTGCCCAAGGCCGATGCCCGCTGGGTCGCGGCGTTTTCGAAGGGTTTCATGGCGCTCGCGCGCAAACACGGCGTCGCCCTGATCGGCGGCGACACCACGCGCGGGCCGTTGAACATCTGCGTGCAGATCATAGGCGAAGTGCCGGTGAAACAGGCGCTGCGCCGCGACGGCGCCAAGCCCGGCGACGACGTCTGGGTGTCGGGCACGCTGGGTGATGCCGCGCTGGCGGTGGCGGCACGCACGCGGCGCATCGCGCTCAAACCCGCCGAGCGCAAACTCGCGCAGCGACGCCTCGACTGGCCGCAGCCGCGACTCGCGCTCGGACTGGCGTTGCGCGGCATTGCGCGCAGCGTGATCGACGTCTCCGACGGACTCGTCGCCGACCTCGGCCACATCTGCGAACGCTCGAAGGTCGCGGCAGTGGTGGAATTCGCGCGGCTGCCGGTGTCGCCACTGATGCGGCGGCATCTCGCGTCGTCCGTCGCGCGTGCCGCGCTGCTTTCCGGCGGCGACGATTACGAGTTGTGTTTTACCGCGGCACCTTCCAAACGCGCAGCGGTGGAACGTGCGGCGTCACGTACGCGCACCAGGGTGGCGCGCATCGGCCGCGTACTCCGCGCACCAGCTGGCGCGTGCAGTGTGGCGGTGGTGGATCAGGATGGATTGCCGCTGGTGCTGAAGAAACGCGGCTTTGATCATTTCGCCTGAGTCAAATCACGGTGTCGTAAGCTGTTCCGGAGATTTGAAACAATTTGTATGCCCGATTGATTGATGGGCGCCGGTCTGCCACCCTGTTGCGGTCTTAACTCACGGAGTCTTCCATGAAATATCGTTTGTCAGTGGTTCTGGGCGCTGTTGCGATGGTTGTAGCCACTCAGGGTTTTGCCACCGGGCTGGCCACCTGCGATTCGGGTCCGCGCGAGGGCTGGCAGCCGCAGAGCAAGCTGGAGAACATGCTGACCGGCAAAGGCTGGAAGATCCGCCGCGTCAAGGAAGACGGCGGTTGCTACGAAGTGTATGCCTTCGACGAGAAGGGTGACCGCGTCGAAGCATATTTCCATCCGAAAACCCTGGATCTGGTGCCGACCAGCCGCTATCCGCGCCAATGACCGCGGGTTCGTCTGAAGCCGGTAGCGTAAAAGTCTGGGATGTATTCGTCCGCATCGCCCACTGGTCGCTGGTGGTTGCGGTACTGGGCGCCTGGGTGACTGAAGATTTCGGCGCGGTGCACGAGTGGCTGGGTTATGCGGCGCTGATCATCGTCTCGTTGCGCCTCATCTGGGGCGTGGTCGGGACGCGCTACGCGCGGTTTTCAGGGTTTGTGCGCTCTCCCGAAGCCACGATTGCCTACGCCAAACAGATGCTGGCTTTGCGCGCGCCGCGCTATGTCGGCCACAACCCGCTCGGCAGTTACATGATCATTGCGCTGATCGTGATGATTGCGCTGACCGGGTTCACCGGCTGGCTCTATACCACCGACCGTTTCTGGGGCGTGGAGTGGGTGGAAGAACTGCACGAGGCCACGGCCAACGGGCTGCTCCTGCTGATCGTGCTGCATGTCTGCGGCGTGGTGGTGTCCTCGCTGGCGCATCGCGAGAATCTGGTGAAGGCAATGTTCAGCGGGCGCAAGCGGGCGCCGGGGCCGCGGGACGTTGTCTGACCCTAACTGGGCTATTGGCATTGTGGTCAGGAAATCGTGGTCTGTCCCCTATTATTTGCCGGTTGTTTTTTTTGGGGGTTAAAAGGAGTACACTGATTTTATTGGGCCTAGTGGGGGGGTATGCCTAACAGCGCCACTTTATTGCAGATGTTAGACCAATGGGCTCTATGGCTGCAGATGTGTATCAATCTGCCAATAACAGCGCCCGCGTGCCGTCCAATGTGGCTGTGGGTTATGTATTTTTTATTCGAAATTGGCGTGCTTACTGCTCTCTGGGTGATCTGGAAAATAATAAGCTACAAGCTCCAATATGCGGCTGCTATAAGAGCGCAGATGGAGCGTGAGCGTGTTGCGGATGAAGAAGTGATGGTGCAGTATCGATACAAAGAAGTTGCTGACATAGAGGCGGATGTGACGGATCCGCATCTAGCTAAAAAAATTCGTGACGAATTGGAAAGGCAGCGACTAGAGCGAATGACTGGAAAACCAAATACCGAGGTTTAATCGTCTAAGACGAATAACGCGGAACGTATGCGACAGCTTGAATAAGCTCGCCGGAGCGTAGTCGGCTATCATTGTCCCGGCATGTCGATCACCGCCCCTGATTTTCGTTTCCTTTTTCGCCATCCCGCGCATTTCATCGCTTTCGGCGCCGGCGCGGGATTGTCGCCGGCCGCGCCGGGCACGGTTGGCACGCTGTTGGCGTTTCCGTTGTTTCATTATCTTGCGCCGGCGGTCGATGCCTGGACCTTTCTGCTGATTGTGGTCCTGCTGTTCTGGCTGGGGGTGTGGGCCTGCGCGGTGACCGGTCGCGCGCTGGGCGCGGCGGATCACGGCGGCATGGTGTGGGACGAGACCGTGGCCTTCCTGCTGGTGCTGTTCTTCACGCCACCGGACGGCTACTGGCAGGCCTGCGCGTTTCTGATTTTTCGCCTGTTCGACATATTGAAGCCGCCGCCCATCCGTTACTATGACCGCATGCTGAAGAACGGCTTCGGCGTGATGTGGGACGATTTGCTGGCGGCGGGCTACACCTTGCTGGTGCTGGCTGCGGCCTACACGCTCATCAACTGATCGCGGAGAACCCATGCCGGATAAATCACTTTACGAACTGGCGGCCAAGGTGGGCGAGGCGCTGAAGGCGCAGGGGCTGATGCTGGCCACCGCCGAATCCTGCACCGGCGGCTGGGTGGCGCAGGCGGTGACCTCCGTGCCCGGCAGCTCGCAGTGGTTCGAGCGCGGCTTCGTCACCTACACCTATATTTCCAAGCGCGAGATGCTCGGCGTCAGCCAGGACACGCTGGGCGCCCACGGCGCGGTGTCGGAGCCCACCGTGCGCGAGATGGTGACCGGGGCGCTGGCCAACAGCCACGCCCAGATTGCGGTGGCGATCAGCGGTACTGCGGGGCCCGACGGCGGCACGGCGCAGAAGCCGGTAGGCACCGTGTGTTTGGCGTGGGCGGTGAAAAACGGCGAGCCGAAAAGCGCGACGTTGCACTTCCCCGGCGACCGCGAAGAGGTGCGCCGGGGTGCTGTAAAAACTGCGCTGGAAGGAGTGCTGGAACTGTTGCCAGCAGTGATAGATGATAAATAAGTTTATGTTTTAGTTGATAAATTTGTGTTTTAACTGGCAATTTGCACACTACTGTATAAATATTCACCTTTTTGCGGAAATTGTGTAATATGCGAACCGTCAGCAGCATACAAACACTATCCGGCAAATCGTAAAAGCAGAGGACATCATGGACGAGAACAAGAGCAAGGCACTGGCGGCGGCGCTGTCGCAGATCGAAAAGCAGTTCGGCAAGGGCTCGGTGATGCGCATGGGTGAGGCCGACGTGGCCAAGGACATCCAGGCGGTATCGACCGGCTCGCTGGGGCTCGATATCGGGCTCGGCATCGGCGGCCTGCCGCGCGGCCGGGTGGTCGAAATCTACGGTCCGGAATCCTCAGGTAAGACCACGCTGACGCTGTCGGTGATTGCGCAGATGCAGAAAATCGGCGGCTCAGCGGCGTTCATCGATGCCGAGCACGCGCTCGACCCGCAATACGCCGCCAAGTTGGGCGTCAAGGTTGATGAGCTGATCATCTCCCAGCCCGACAACGGCGAGCAGGCGCTGGAAATCGCCGACATGCTGGTGCGCTCGGGTTCGGTGGACGTGGTGGTGATCGACTCGGTGGCGGCGCTGGTGCCGCGCGCTGAAATCGAAGGTGAGATGGGCGAGCCGCAGATGGGTCTGCAGGCGCGGCTGATGTCGCAGGCGCTGCGCAAGCTCACCGCCAACATCAAGCGTTCGAACACGCTGGTGATTTTCATCAACCAGATCCGTATGAAGATCGGCGTCATGTTCGGCAACCCGGAGACCACCACCGGCGGTAACGCGCTCAAGTTCTACGCTTCGGTACGCATCGACATCCGCCGCATCGGTTCGATCAAGAAGGGCGAGGAGGTCATCGGTTCCGAGACCCGCGCCAAGATCGTCAAGAACAAGGTGGCGCCGCCATTCCGCCAGGCTGAATTCGACATCCTTTACGGAGAAGGCATTTCGCGCGAGGGCGAGATCATTGAGCTGGGCGTGATCCACAACATCATCGAGAAGTCCGGCGCCTGGTATTCCTACGGCAAGGACCGCATCGGCCAGGGCAAGGACAACACCCGCGACTACCTGCGCGAAAATCCGCAGATTGCCAACGAGATCGAAGCGCGCATCCGCGCCGCAGTCGGCGTCAACGGCGGCCCGCAGCCCAAGAAACCGGCGCTGGAAGTCGTCGAGACCGAGCAGACGACCGGGCGCAAGAAGGCCTCCGGGCAGTAAGCCGTTGAAGTAACTAGAGAGTGGTTTCGATCAACCAGAACTCATCAAGGAAATGAGCCGATCGCAGACATGACGAGGAGAACGCGAGGCTCCGACGAGACATTACTGAAAGGTAAGGCGAGGAGGAACGTAGCGGGCGACAAAGTCATGTCAAGAGCAGGCCATTTATCTGATGAGTTCCGGGGAACCCAGTCTCAGGGCACGTGCACTTAGGCATCTGGCGCGGCGCGAGCATACGCGTCACGAACTGGCGAAAAAACTCGCGCCGCATGCCGGTACTCCGCAGGAAATCGATGAGGTGCTCGACGATTTTGCCCGGCGTGGCTGGCTCTCCGAAAAAAGGGCCGCGGAACAGATGGTGCATACGCGGCAAGGGCGTTACGGTCCGGCGCGCATCCGCCGCGACCTCGAAGCCAAAGGCGTGGCGGCGGAAGTGGTGACTGACACACTGGCGACGCTGAAGCAGGGTGAAGCCGAAGCGGTGCGGGCGGTGTGGCAGAAAAAATTCCGCGCGCCGCCGGCGAATGCTGCGGAGCGGGCGAAGCAGATGCGTTTCCTGCTCGGCCGGGGATTCAGCAGCGAGGCGGTGAGTCGTCTGCTGAGGGGTATGGCGCGGGATGGGATGGATGAGGAGTAAATATGGAACAGTTGAATAAAAACAATGACTTGCTGGTGTTCTGGACGGCACTGCTGATCGCCGTGCTGCTGCTCGCCGGTTGCGACGCGCTGGGGCTGGGCGTGACACCGATCCGCGAGGTGACGGCGGCACCGGCCAATTTCGAGGGCAAGGAAATCCGTATCAAGGGCCGGGTGTTGAGCGTGACCAAGCTGCCACTGATCGACGTGAAAACCTATACGTTGCGCGATGACAGCGGCGAAATCACCGTGTCCACCAAGGGCGAACTGCCCTCCGTCAACGACAGCGTCGGCGTCAGCGGCATCGTCAAAAGCGCGGCCATTGTCGGCGGTCAGTCACTGGGTTTGCGCGTGGAGGAAGTGCGACGGTTCTGACCGTGCGGTAAAAAGGGTTTAAAATCTGCGCCTTACAAAAACCTACCGGCGCAGTCGAATGAAATCCGCAGAAATCCGCGACAAGTTCCTCAAGTACTTTGAATCCAAGGGCCACAGCATCGTGGCCTCCAGCCCGTTGGTTCCGGGCAACGATCCGACACTGCTGTTCACCAATTCGGGCATGGTGCAGTTCAAGGACGTGTTCCTTGGCCAGGAAACGCGGCCCTACAAGCGCGCGACCACTTCGCAGCGCAGCCTGCGCGCCGGCGGCAAGCACAACGATCTTGAAAACGTCGGTTACACCGCGCGTCATCACACGTTCTTCGAGATGCTCGGCAATTTTTCCTTCGGCGATTATTTCAAGAAGGATGCCATCCAATACGCCTGGGAACTGCTGACCGGGATCTACAAGCTGCCCAAGGACAAACTTTGGGTCACGGTTTACCACACCGACGACGAGGCGTACGAAATCTGGGCCAAGAATATCGGTGTGCCGAAAGAGCGCATCGTCCGCATCGGCGACAAGCCGGGTGGCGGCTCCGACAATTTCTGGCAGATGGCCGATACCGGCCCCTGCGGTCCGTGCAGTGAAATCTTCTATGACCACGGTGCCGACGTCGAAGGCGGCCCGCCGGGCTCTGCTGAAGCCGATGGCGACCGCTACATCGAAATCTGGAACCTGGTGTTCATGCAGTTCAACCGCGACGACAAGGGCACGCTGCATCCCCTGCCCAAACCGTCGGTGGATACCGGCATGGGGCTGGAGCGCATCGCTGCGGTGCTGCAGGGCGTGCACTCGAATTACGAAATCGACCTGTTCCAGGCGCTGATCAAGGCCGCTGCACGCGAAACCGGTGCGAAGGACCTCGACAGCAATTCGCTGAAGGTGATTGCCGACCACATCCGCGCCTGCGCCTTCCTCATTGTCGACGGCGTGATTCCCGGCAACGAAGGCCGCGGCTACGTGCTGCGGCGGATCATCCGCCGCGCCATCCGCCACGGCTACAAGCTGGGGCAGACCAAACCATTCTTCCACAAGGTCGTGCCCGATCTGTCGAAGGCTATGGGCGAAGCCTATCCCGAATTGCCCAAGGTGCAGGAGCGGGTGATGCAGGTGCTCAAGCAGGAAGAAGAGCGCTTTGCCGAGACGCTGGAAAACGGCATGAAGGTGCTGGAGAACGCGCTGACACGCGAGGACAAGATGCTCGACGGCGAGACCGTGTTCCAGCTCTACGACACCTACGGTTTTCCGGTGGATCTCACTGCTGATATCGCGCGCGAGCGCGGCGTGATGATGGATTACGCCGGTTTCGAAGCGGCGATGGAGCGGCAGCGTGAGCGGGCGCGTGCGGCGTCCAAGTTCCAGATGGGCTCGGCCGTCGATTACCAGGGCGTGAAGACCGATTTCCAGGGTTACGAGAAGCTGGCGGTGGAAGGGGCCGAGGTGGTGGCGATTTATCGCGAAGGCACCGCGGTGCCGGCTATCAATCACGGAGAGAATGCGGTGATCGTGCTCGACTGTACGTCGTTCTATGCCGAATCGGGCGGCCAGGTCGGTGACCGTGGTGAATTGGTGGCTGCGGGCGGGACTTTCATCGTCAACGACACCCAGAAGATCCAGTCCGCGGTGTTCGGCCATCACGGCACGCTGAAGACCGGCGCGCTGAAGGTCGGCGACCGGGTCGAGGCGCGCGTCGATGTCGAACAGCGCCGGCGCACCATGCGCAACCATTCAGTGACCCACCTGATGCACAAGGCGCTGCGCGAAGTGCTGGGTTCGCATGTGCAGCAGAAAGGCTCGCTGGTCGATGCCGACAAGACGCGTTTCGATTTTGCCCACGACAAGCCGCTGACCGCTGAGGAGATCCGCGAGGTCGAATCGCGGGTCAACTCCGAAATCCTGCAGAACACGGCGACCCGCGCGCAGATCCTGCCGATCGAGGAAGCCAAGAAGGCGGGTGCGGTAATGCTGTTCGGTGAAAAATACGGCGACGAGGTGCGTGTGCTTGACATCGGCACTTCGCGCGAACTCTGCGGCGGCACCCACGTCGAACGCACCGGTGACATCGGCCTGTTCAAGCTCTACTCGGAGGGCGGCGTTGCCGCCGGCGTGCGCCGCGTCGAAGCGACCACCGGCGGCACCGCGCTGGCGATGATCGACAGCCAGCTCGGCGAATTCGGCGAGGTAGCGCGGCAATTGCGTGCCCAGCCCGGCGCCGGCAGCGTGCACAAGGCCGTGCAGACGCTGATCGAGGAAAAGAAGGCGCTGGAAAAGGAAATCGCACGCCTGCGCTCCAAACTGGCTTCAGGCCAGGGCAGCGACCTGTCGACGCAAGCTGTAGATGTGAAAGGCGCCAAAGTGCTGGCCGCCGCCATCGACGGCGTCGATGCCAAGGCATTGCGTGAGGCGATGGACGGGCTCAAGGACAAGCTGAAGAGCGCGGCCATCGTGCTGGCGAGCAGCGACGGTGGCAAGGTAACGCTGATTGCCGGCGTGACAGCTGACCTGACTTCCAAGGTCAAGGCCGGTGAGCTGGTCAATCACGTCGCACAGCAGGTCGGCGGCAAGGGCGGCGGCAGGGCGGATATGGCACAGGCCGGTGGAAGTGATCCGTCGAAACTGCCGGAAGCGCTGGCTTCGGTGAAGGCCTGGGTCGAACAGAAACTGTAGTTTTTAAAACGGCAAAGCCGCGCCCGGCTTGACCGCCAGCAACGCGCGACGGAAATCCGCCTGGATCCTCTGCAACGCGGATTCATCATTGGCTTCGAAACGCAGCACGATGATCGGAGTGGTGTTCGACGGGCGCGCGAGGCCGAACCCGTCGGCATATTCAACGCGCAGGCCGTCGATGGTGATGATTTCCCGGGCATCGCTGAATTTCGCCTCGGCCTTGAGCCTGTCCATCAGCGTGTAATTCTCGCCTTCGACGAGCTCCCATTGCAGTTCAGGCGTGCTGACTGAATCCGGCAATGCCTCGAGCAAAGCCGAGGGATTGGGACTGCGGCTGAGTATCTCGAGCAGGCGCGCGCCGGCATACAGGCCGTCGTCGAAGCCGTACCAGCGTTCCTTGAAGAAAATGTGGCCGCTCATCTCGCCGGCCAGCGGCGCACCGGATTCCTTGAGTTTTTTCTTGATGAAGGAGTGCCCGGTTTTCCACATCAGCGGCCGGCCGCCGTGGCGGCGCACCCAGTCGAACAGGTGGCGGGTGCACTTGACGTCAAAAATGATCTCGGCGCCGGCATTGCGCAACAGCACGTCGGCGGCGAACAGCATCAGCTGGCGGTCGGGGTAGATGATCTTTCCGGATTTGGAGACCACGCCGAGGCGGTCGCCGTCGCCGTCGAAAGCGAGGCCGATTTCGGCATCGCCCTGATTCAGTGCGGCGATCAGGTCTTCGAGGTTTTTCGGCTGCGACGGATCGGGATGGTGGTTCGGAAAGTTGCCGTCGACTGTGCAGAACAACTCTTCGACCGTGCAGCCGAGCCGGCGGTAGAGCTCCGGCGCGGTGGCGCCGGCCACACCGTTGCCGCAGTCGACTGCAATGCGCAGCGGACGCGCCAGCTTGATCGAGCCGGCGATGCGTTCGAGATAGGCGGCGCGGATGTCGTGCGTGCGACAGGTGCCGTTGCCCGCGGAAAGATCGTTGGTGGTGATGCGTTTGCGCAGCGCCTGGATGTCCTCGCCCGACAGCGTGTCGCCGGCGAGCATCATCTTCAGGCCGTTGTACTGCGGCGGGTTGTGCGAACCGGTGACCATCACGCCGGACAGCGTGCCCAGTTCATGTGCCGCGAAGTAGAGCATCGGCGTTGCCACCTGGCCGACATCAATGACATCGACGCCGGCGGCCTGCAGGCCGCGCGCCAGTGCTGCGGCGAGTTCCGGTCCCGAGTGCCGACCGTCGCGGCCGATGACCACGGTGCTGCGGCTGCGCGCGCGTGCTTCGGAACCGATGGCGCGGCCGATCTGCTCGACGCCGGCGGCGGTGAGGGTGTCGCCGACGATGCCGCGGATGTCGTAGGCCTTGATGATCGATGCCGGGGGGGGTGCGGGAGAGTTCATTAAAATATCAATAAAAACAACAATTTATTGTATCACTCTTGGGCAAGGAAGGCGAGCACTGTCTGCGCCATCCACGCCGGGGTGCCGGGAAAGCCGACATGGCCGCCGTCGTCCGGGAACAGCGCGGTGACCGCATCCGCCAGTTCGTCAGCCAGCGGCAGCGCCGTGCCCGGCAGGAACGGATCGTTGCGGGCGTTGATCATCAGCGTGGGCACGGCAATTTTTTTCAGCAGCGGTTTGCTGCTGGCGCGGGTGTAGTAGTCATCGACGCCGGCAAAACCGTGCAGCGGTGCGGTGACCAGGTCGTCGAACTCGCGCAGTGTGCGCACGGCGTGCAGTTTCGCCGGATCGAACAGCCCCGGGTGATGCCACAGCTTGGCCAGAGATTTGCGTTTCATGGTCGCCAGAAAGTTGCGGGTGTAGAGCATGTTGAAACCGCGTTCCAGTGCATAGCCTGCGGCCATCAGGTCCACCGGAGCGGATATCGCTGCGGCGCGGCTGACCATGTCGCATGCCACCGGGCCTTGTTCGCCCAGCCACTTGAGCAGTGCATTGCCGCCCAGCGATACGCCTGCCACATGCAGCGGCGCACTGCCGCATTCTTCGCGCAGGCGGTGCAGGATCCAGTCGATCTCGCAACTGTCGCCGGAGTGATAGGCGCGTGGCAGGCGGTTGGGTTCGCCGCTGCAGCCGCGGAAATGCACCACCACGCCCTGCCAGCCGCGGCTGACAGCGGCATGCATCAGCGCACGAGCGTAATGGCTGCGCGAACTGCCTTCGAGTCCATGGAACAACACCAACTTCGGCGCAGCGGCAGCTGCAGGTTCCGCGGTCCAGTCGAGGTCGATGAAGTCGCCGTCAGGAGTATTCCAGCGGGTGCGGCGCCAGGTGACCTGAGGCTGCGCTGCGACCAGCACCGGGTACAGCGTCTGCAGGTTGCCGCCCGGCAGCCACCAGGGGGCGCGGTAAGTGGATTGCCTGATCGTCATGGGCGAATCTTAAGCGGTAATGTGAACGGTTTACGCCGCGTACAGGGCCGTGCCACAATGCCCTCCAGGCAGGGAAATCATGCCTGCGCAACCCAAGGATGGTGCCATCATGAATGAACCTGTCGCACAGACCCCCAGTACTGATGACTGCAACCTGGCGATGCTGGCGCACCTGCTGGGCATTGTGTCCGGCTTTGTCGGTGCGCTGATCATCTGGTTGATCAAGAAGGACCAGTCGGCATTCGTTGACGAGCAGGGCAAGGAAGCACTGAATTTTCAGATTACCGTGCTGATCGGAGTTGTCGGATCGTGGATACTGATGTTTGTGCTGATCGGCATGTTGTTACTGCCGTTGCTGCTGATAGCCAACCTGGTGTTCTGCATCCTGGCTGCGGTCGCGGTTTCCAAAGGCCAGCATTATCGCTATCCGCTGGCGATCCGTCTGCTTAAATAATCCGTTCGAACGAAAAAAAAGAGCCCCGCGCAGGGGCTCTTTTTCGTTATAACCCCGGTCAGTGCTTGTACGAGGGGTCGATGCGATCCAGCTTGCGCAGCAGGGCGGGCCATTCGAGCAGGCCGAAGCGGCGGCGCACGCCGGGCAGCATCAGGTTGTTGGTGTACTGGGTGACTTCCTGCGGCGGCATTTGCAGTTCAGTGTTGCACGACAGTGTCATCACCTGCAGCTGGCAGGCCCGCTCCAGGCGGTACATGTTGTTGAAGCACTCGGGAATGCTGGCGCCGACGGTCAGCAGGCCGTGGTTGCGCAGCACCATGGCTTCGCGGTTGCCGAGGTTTGCGACCAGGCGCTCGCGTTCTTCGAGGCGCAGCGCGACGCCTTCGTAGTCGTGGTAGGCGATGTCGAGGAAGCGCATCGACGACTGGGCGATCGGCATGATGCCGCATTTCATCGCCGAGACCGCCATGCCGGCCAGCGTGTGGGTGTGGATGATGCAGTCGACGTCGTGACGGGCGGCATGTACTGCGCTGTGGATCACGAAGCCGGCCTGGTTTACGCCGTAGTCGGTGGCGTTGAACAGCACGTTGCCTTCGAGGTCGATCTTCAGCATCGACGAAGCAGTCATTTCCTCGTAGAGCATGCCGTAGGGATTGATCAGGAACTCGTTGTGCGTACCAGGTACGCGCACCGAGATGTGGTTGGCGACCATTTCGATCATGCCGAATTCGGCCATCAGCCGGTAGCAGGCGGCGAGATCGACTCGGGCCTGCCATTCTTCCTTGCTGACCTGTTCATGTACCGGTTTGTTGATCTTGATCGCGGGTGCGTTCATGTGGAACTCCTGGTGGCGGGGGTGCGCAGGGATTCTACGCCTGCGGTATAGGTGTGCAAGGCACGGCTTTCACAGTCTGGACAGGTGGTGCTCAACTCTTTGCGTGGACGCCGGCGCTGGTGCCGGCGAGCCGGCCGAATACCGCTCCCGAGGTCAGCCCGGTGCCGCCGGGATAGTTGTGATAGAACAGGCCGCCGACCATTTCTCCGGCGGCATAAAGGCCCGGAATCGGCTTGCCGGCGGTATCTTCGACGTTGCCTTCCTGGTTGATCTTGACGCCGCCGAAGGTGAAGGTGACGCCGCAGGTCACCGCGTAGGCTTCGAACGGCGGCTGCTCGATCGTCAGCGCCCAGTTCGACTTGTTGATCTTCAGTCCCTCGGTGCGGCGACCGTCCTTGACCGTAAGGTTGAACGGCACGTCGGTGCGCACTGCCTTGTTGTAAGCGGCGATTTCGCGCAGGCAGGCTTCGGCATTGACCCCGTCTAGCTTCTTCACCAGTTCTTCCAGCGTGTCGGCGCGGACCTTGGTCACCTGCTTGATGCGGTACTCGTCGCGCAGCAGCGGGATGGTCTGCGCGTCGAAAATCTGCCATGCGAACATGCCGGGCTGGTTGAGCACTACCGCGCCGTATTTGGCGTAGGTGTAGTTGCGGATGTCGGCGCCTTCATCGACGAAGCGCTCGCCGTTGGCATTGATCATGATGCCGATCGGGTAACTGTGTTTCTGGAAGTTGTCACCGACGGCAAGATCACCGAAAGCGGGGGCGTTCATGTCCCAGCCCACGGCATGGCAGCCCGACCAGTGGCCGTAGGGCAGCGCGCCGGCCTCGAGTGCCATACGGATGCCGGCGCCGGTGTTGAAGCGGGTGCCGCGCACCTTGGCCAGGTCCCAGCCGGCGCCGAGGTAGCGCGTGCGCATCTCGGCGTTGGATTCGAAGCCGCCGCAGGCGAGCACCACCGCCTTGCACGGGATTTCGACGTTCTTGCCCTGGTGTTTTGCCTTTACGCCGATCACCCGGCCCTCGTCGTCCAGCATCAGGCCGGTCGCCGGGGTTTCGTAGTAAATGGTGATGCCTTCGCGTTCGCAGGCCTTGTGTTCGTTCTCGACCAGGCCGGGACCGCCGCCCCAGGTTTCAGCGGCGAGTCCGCCGAAGAACTTGAATTTGCCGCCGACTTTCATCGCCTGGCGGCCGAAGCTCGCCTGGAACTTGACGCCTTTCTTGCGCATCCAGGTCAGCGTGTCGAGGCTGCGCGAGATCAGGATTTCGCAGAGGTCGGGATCGGTGCGGTACTGGGTGATGCGGCCCATGTCGTCGTAATACTGGTCGACGGTGTAGGTGCCGAAATCGGCGCTGTCGATTTCCGCCTGGGTGAGGTCGGGGACGAGCTGTTTCAGATCCTCGACGCCGTTGAACTGCACGCGCATCGCGCCGGCGGTGTAGCGGCTGTTGCCGCCGCATTCCTCGAGCGGTGCGGCTTCCAGCATGATGACCTTGCCGCCGGATTCGCGTGCGGCCAGCGCGGCGCAGGCAGCAGCGTTGCCGGCCCCGACGACGATGACATCAGGATTGCCGAATATCGATTTGCTCATGTGATTACTCTGTACTTGAGTTGAAACGGTGGTTGAAGATCAGCGGTCGATGCCCGCGGGACGCGAGTCATCGCCGGACAGCAGAGAATAGTTCACCGCTCGGCCAATGCCCTGGCGGAAACCTTCCAGCCGCAGCACCTGGCCCGGCGCAATGTTGGCGAGGTTCACGTCGCGGCCGAAGTCGCGCAACATCTGCACGTGCTGCTGCGGGAAGCGGTAGGGATCGGCCTCGATGACGACATGGTCGAACCAGTCCTGCGAGGACAGCGCCTTCAGGCTCTGTGGTGAGTCTTTGGCCAGCAGGTCCATCTCGCATTGCTCGACGGTGACATGGTGTATGCCCTGTGCCGCCACCGCGCGCACGATGCCTTCGAGGTAATCAAGGCTCAGCGGGTCTTCCGGGTTCTTGCGTCCGAACTCGTAGACGATTTTGATGCCCTGTTTCTGGAACAGATCGATCATCCGCGCGCGTTCGTCCTCGCTCAGCGTCACGTAGTTTTCCGAAATCTCGAGTCCGGGGATGGCCAGGCGTTTGAGCAGTGCTATCAATCCGTCGACTTCGTTGCGGTTCCAGGCGTACTCGAAGAGGATGCCGCCGGCGAACGGCATCACGCCGGCATCGAGATAGAGTTTCGTGGTTTTCTTGACGGTCTCCGCCGGGATCAGCAGCGCGTTCATCGCGTAGATCTTGGCGTAGTCGATGTAATCGGCCGCAACGCTCAGCAGGTCGCGGATGCCATGCTCGCCACCGCTCCAGCCGAAGGTGTCGGGTCCGAAGTCGATCATCGAGGTGATGCCGCGACGGCGTGGCTTGGTGCTGCGCGGCGGCAGCGACAGTTCAGGGGTGCGGGGAGTGGTCATTGGAAAAAGGATTGCAGGGGCCGGCATTGCGCGGCGAATTGCAGGTGGTCCACCAAACGGACTTGAAGAGTATAGCGGATGCACCGCGCAGATTCCCGCGGGAATTCACCATGTGGTCAATAAATGCAGCGCCGCGCGCGGCGGATTCAGTGCAGGGTTTTGGTTGCCGGTTCTTCGACGTCGCTGCTTACAGGCGCTGGTGCGGGTGCGGCGTGGTGGGCGACCATGCGCCAGCCGTGGCCGGTGCGCTGGTAGATGTTGGTGGCGATCATCGGCTGACGCGTGCGCGGCTGTCCGGCAACAGAGACATGTTCGTAGACGCTGTGCACGGCGAGCATCATGGTGTGGATCAGTTGCTGATCGCGGAGACTGAACCGCAATTGCTGGCCGCTGGAAAAAATCTGGCGCCAGGAGTCACGGATGCGCTCGACTCCGGAAATGCGCGAACCGCCCGGATGTACGCAATAGACTTCGTCATCGTCGGACCATACTTCCATCATCGCTTCGAGGTCGCGCCGGACCAGTGCGTCGTAAAAAGCGGCTTCAGCATCCTGCGGTGTGGCGAACAGCGATTTTTTCACGACGACTCCCCATTCGTGCGCGAAATCAGGAGCCGATTCTAGCAAAATCAATGGCGCCCAAAACCCGGTCGGGGTCAAATTCGTTGAGGCACTTCAAATGTCCCAGCGGGCAGGTGCGTTCGAAGCAGGGACTGCATTCCAGTCCCAGCGTCAAGACGGTTGCGTCGTTGCTCAGTGGCGGGGTGAACCCCGGCGAACTCGAGCCGTACAGTGCAATCACCGGTCGGCCGACCGCGGCGGCGACATGCATCAGGCCGGAGTCGTTGGTGACGGTCAGGCGTGCGGCTGCCAGCAGGTCGACGGCTTCGGCGATGTCGGTCCTTCCGCACAGGTTGATGCACGTGCCCCCGCTTTCCCGGACGATGGTTTCCGCTACCGCGTGATCTTTCGGCGAACCCACGAGCCAGACTGCACAGCCGCGTCCGCTGATCATCCGTGCTAGCGCGGCAAAATGCCGTTCCGGCCAGCGCTTCGCCGGGCCGTATTCGGCGCCGGGGCAGAAGGCGATGGCGGGTTGATCCGGCGACAAGCCGAGGCGGGTCAGCAACCGGCTTTGCTGTTCCGGGGTGGACTGGAGCACCGGATACGACAGTGGCTCCGGCAGTGGTGCATCCGCGGGCAGCGCCAGTGCGGCAAAGCGCTGTGCCATTTGCGGCAGCGCCTGCTCATCCAGCCTGCGCAGGTCGTTGAGCAGGCCCCAGCGCGCCTCGCCGCGGAATCCGCTGCGCAAGGGAATGCCGGCAAACCAGGGGATCAGCGCCGACTTGAAGGAGTTGGGCAGCACCACCGCGAGGTCGTAGCCGGCGCTGCGCAGTTCAACACCGAGGCGGCGGCGTTCGCCCAGTTGCAGCGTGCCGTGGCCGAAAGGATTGGTGATGCCGCGGCGCACTTCGGGCATGCGCGCCAGCAGCGGCAGGGTCCACGGCGGCGCGAGGTAATCAATGGCTGCGCCGGGATGACGCTGTGCAAGCAGCCGCAGCAGCGGTTGCGAGAGGACGGTATCGCCGACCCAGGATGGACCGACGACGAGGATGTTCACAGCCAGGGTGCAGTCACGGACTGCACGTGGATCAGTGATGCCCGGCTGCCGCGCCGCCCTTCAGCGCGTAGCGCGTGCCGCAGTACGGGCACAGGGCTTCACCGGTGTTCTCGATGGGCAGGAAAACGCGGGGATGTGCGTTCCACAGCAGCATCGACGGCATCGGACAGTGCAGCGGCAGATCATCAGCCGTCACTTCGATCTGGCGCGATTTGTTTTCCGACTGGGCATTCATGATCAGGCCGCCACGGGTGTCAGCCAGTCGCCGTGTGCCGGCGCCTTGCCGTTGACGCAGTCAAAGAACATTTTCTGCAGCTCTTCGGTTACCGGGCCGCGTTTGCCGTTGCCGATGGTGCGGCCGTCGACTTCGCGGATCGGAGTGACTTCGGCTGCGGTGCCGGTGAAAAAGGCTTCGTCTGCAATGTAGAGGTCATCGCGGGTGATGCGGCGGGCTGAGACCGAGTAACCCTTCTCTTCGGCCAGGGTGATGATCGAACTGCGGGTGATGCCGATCAGCGCGCTGGTCAATTCCGGTTCGTAGATCTTGCCGTTCTTGACGATGAACAGGTTTTCGCCGGAGCCCTCGGCGACATAACCGTCGACGTCGAGCAGCAGACCTTCGTCATAGCCGTGTTCGGTGGCTTCGAGGTTGGCCAGTATCGAGTTGGCGTAGGTACCGGAGTATTTGGCGCGGCACATCGAGACGTTGACGTGGTGACGGGCAAATGACGAGGTTTTGACGCGTATGCCTTTTTCAAGGGCTTCCGCGCCCAGATAGGCACCCCAGGGCCACGCGGCGATGGCCACATGCACGCTGGCACCCTTGGGTGACACCCCCATCTTTTCGGAACCGAAGAAGGCGATCGGACGGATATAGCAGGATTCGAGCTTGTTGGCGCGGACTACTTCCTTGTGCGCTTCCATCAGCATCTCGCGCGCGTAGGGGATCTTCATCATGTAGATGTGCGCCGAGTTGTAAAGCCGGTCGGTATGCTCCTTGAGACGGAAAATAGCCGTGCCCTTGCTGGTCTTGTAAGCCCTCAATCCCTCGAATACGGCCAGGCCGTAGTGCAGGGAGTGGGTCAGGACATGGGTGTTCGCATCGCGCCAGGGCACCAGCTTTCCGTCGTACCAGATTTGCCCGTCGCGGTCTGCCATCGACATACCGTGTTCTCCGATTTTTCCGTGGTTGGATGCCGCGCCCGACAGAGGTTTTGCCTCCGCTTCGGTCAGCACAGCGAACCGTCATTTTAGCCGATTTGCCGGGTATTGCCGAAGAACAGGGCGCGGGATGTCGAAGTTGGAACGTTATCCGGATACAATGCGAAGTTGTAAGGGCCGGAAAGATTCGAATGGAATGTGGTGATGTCCGGCGGCCTGTCACAGGGGAAAAGGATGCTGGGAAAGCTGCGCGCGTGGCTCAATGGCCTGAGCGGTCGAGTTATCACTGAGCGTGATTCCGAACAGGACAAGCTCAACAAGACACTGCTGATCTTCGCATGCGGCTTGATGGGTTTCGGCTCGGTTCTCTGGCTGGCGTTGTACTGGACGATGGGCATCAAGTTTTCTTCCACCGTTCCGCTGACTTATCTTGCGGTTTCCGCGCTGTCCCTAGCCTATTACGTATATACCCTGAATTTTGCGGTGTTTCGCACGCTGCAGGTCAGCCTGTTCCTGTTCATGCCATTCATCATGCAGTGGAGCATCGGCAGTTATGTCAGTTCTTCCGGTGTTGCGCTGTGGGCGTTGCTGGCGCCGGTTGGGGTGATGATCTTCCAGGGAGCGCGGCAGTCGCTGCCCTGGTTTGCCGCCTACATCATCATGACTGTGATATCAGGTTTTTTCGACTTCTGGCTGACCTCGGGCGTCGAGGCGGGCGTCACCATGCAAAGCATTGCGGTGTTTTTCACGCTGAATTTTGCTGCGATGTCGACCATAATGTACCTTCTGATCAGCTTTTTCGTGCGCCAGCGTGACAAGCTGGAAGACGCGGTCACCGAGCAGAACCGCCTGCTGCGCATCGAAAAAGAAAAATCCGATAATCTGCTGCTGAACATCCTCCCGGCGCCGATTGCCCGTCGCCTGAAGGAACAGCAGGGGATCATTGCCGACGGCTTTGCCGATGTCACCGTGATGTTTGCCGACATCATCAACTTCACCAACCTGGCAGAGTCGGTACCCCCCAAGGCGATGGTCGAGCTGCTGAACGAAGTGTTCTCCAAATTCGACTCGATGGCGGATTTCTACCGGCTGGAGAAGATCAAGACCATCGGCGATGCCTACATGGTCGCCGGGGGACTGCTGGAGCATGACGGGGTCGATTTTGCGGTCGATGCCCGGGATTACACGTCAGCCATCCTGCGGCTGGCGCTGGAAATGCGCGGCTACATGCATGAACTGTCGGCCCGGAAAGGCATGCCGCTGGGCATCCATGTCGGCATCTGCTCGGGACCGGTGGTGGCGGGCGTCATCGGCACCCGCAAATTCATCTACGACCTGTGGGGCGACACCGTGAATACTGCGAGTCGCGTTACCAGCGAGGCCAAGGCGGGCATGATTTTCGTCGATGCCGTAACCTACCGGCGCATGAAAAACATGTTCGTGTTTGAGGGGCCGATCACCATTACTGCACGCGGCAAGGGTAATCTTGAGGTCTACAAGCTGATCGATCTGGCCCCGCACCTGCGTGAGGTTACGGTCTAGCTTCCAGCGGTACCCAGCAATTCCTGCCACAGCCCCTTCACGGCTGTAATTTCGTTTTCCACTTTCTGCGGTTCGACCCGGGCATAACGGTCTCCGGCGAGTCGCAACTGGTGCTGCAGTTCGCGGAATCGCCGGTAGGCGCCATGCACGGCTTCCGCGCGGGCGCTGTCGATCAATCCCAGCCCCGCGGCGGTTTTGAGCAGGGCCAGATTCCCGGAATTGGCGGTCAGTTCCGCATGGTCACAGGCATGACCCAGCACCAGGTACTGCACCATGAATTCGACATCGATGATGCCGCCGCGATCGTGCTTGATGTCGAACATCGAACTGGTGTTGGGATGGGCATCCAGCATCTTTCCGCGCATCTCGAGTATGCCGTCGCGCAGCACCGCCGGGACGCGACGCGTGCGCAGCACGTCGATGCGCAGCGCCTCGAATGCACTGCCGATGGCGGCGGCTCCTGCCACGCTGCGCGCACGGGTCAGTGCCTGGTGTTCCCAGAGCCATGCATCCTGCATCTGGTATTTGCGCATGCTTTCCAGCGGCGTGACCAGCAGGCCGCTGGCACCGTCCGGGCGCAGGCGCAGGTCGGTTTCGTAGAGCAGGCCGGCCCCGGTTATGCTGGTCAGCCAGTTGTTGATGCGCTGTGCCAGGCGGGCATAGATTTCCGCGGCATCGGGGTGGGGATCATCGTAGACAAAAACGATGTCCAGGTCCGATGCATAGCCCAGTTCCTTGCCGCCGAGTTTGCCGTAGCCGATGACCGCAAACTGCGGAGTGTCACGATGTCGCTGGCGCAATCCCCGCCAGGACAGATCCACGACTTCCTGCAAAGTCAGGTCGGCCAGATCGGAGAGTCGATCGCTGAGGGTTTCCAGCGGCAGCGTGCCGGCGAGATCCTGGGCGACGCAGTGCAGGGTCAGGGTGTTTTTGAAGTGACGCAAAATGTCCATTTGCCGTTCGGTATCACCGGCGGCCGCGGCGAGGTCGTCATGCAGCGCCTGGCCGAGAACGGCGTAATCGGGTTTTTCGAGCAGCGCGCGACCGTCGAGCAGCTCGTCGAGCAGTATGGGATGGCGGGTGATGTATTGCGCAACCCAGGGGCTGGCGCTCATCAGGTCGGCCACCCGGTCGAGGGCATGCGGATATTCATGCAGCAACGCAAGATAGGCTTCACGCCTGCTGATGCTTTCGAACAATTCGAGCATCCGGTTCAGTGTCTCATCGGGATTGCGCCTGGTCGCCGCGGTTGCCAGGGCGGAGGGCACCAGCTGGTCGAGCCGCCGCTGGCTTGAGGCGGGCATTTGCTGGTAGCGGTGGCCGCTGCGGAACTGTCCCAGCCGGCGGGCGATTTCCCCGGCTTGCGAAAATCCGATTTCGGCCAGCCGTTCCGTCGTGCCATCCAGATTGTCCGTCTGCGCGTTCCACAGCTCAGCCAGCGGATGTGCGGTATTGTCCTCTTCACCGAAGATCGCACTGAAATGACGGGAAACCGCCTCGCGGTGTGTGGCTAGCGCTGCGGCGAATGCCGACGGGTCGGAGTAATTCATGCTCGCGGCCAGCAATTCCCGTTCTGCAGGATCCACCGGCAATGACTGGGTCTGTTGGTCATCGCGATACTGCAGACGGTGTTCCAGGTGGCGCAGGAATATGTAGGCATCCCTCAGTTCAGCGGCAGCCTGGACTGAAATGAACCCACCGGCACCCAGGGCGGACAATACCGGCAGCGTGGACTGTTGCTGCAGGGCGCGCTCATGGCCGCCGCGGATCAGCTGGAACACCTGTGCCGTGAATTCGATTTCGCGGATGCCACCCGGACCCAGTTTGATGTTGTCGAGACGGTCACGGCGGCTGACTTCGTGGCGGATCTGGCTGTGCAGGCTGCGCATCGAGGCAAATGCGCCGTAATCGAGGTGACGCCGGAAGACGAAAGGCTTGACCAGTCCGAGCAGGGCCTCCCGCCGGTCTCCGGTCAGCGGTCGCCCCTTGATCCAGGCATAGCGTTCCCAGGCACGTCCCTGGGTGATCAGGTAGTTCTCCAGCATGTCGAATCCCGTGACCAGGGGGCCGCTTTCGCCGTAGGGGCGCAGGCGGGTATCTACGCGAAAAACAAAGCCGTCCTCGGTCAGTTCGCTGAGCGCGTTGATCAGTTTTCGTCCCAGCCGGGTGAAAAATTCATGGTTACTGAGCGCACGGCTGCCGTCGGTCTCCCCTTCCTCGGGGTAGACGAATACGAGGTCGATGTCCGAGGAGGCATTCAGTTCCGCCCCACCCAGTTTCCCCATGCCGACCACGTGCAGCTGCTGGATTGCGCCGTCGTTCATTCCGCGAGGCTGGCCGTGGACGGCGGCCAGGTCATCATGCAGCCATGCAGTGGCCGTGCGGATTGCCGCTTCAGCCAGAGCGGTCACGGTGGTCACCGTTTCGTCCAGGCTGGCGCGACCGCTGAGGTCACGCACAATCAGCCGTGCCATCACCCGCTGCCGCAACTGTCGCAGCACGCGACAGAGGGTGAGGTCGTCAGCGATTTGCGTGGCTGCGAGTTCCGCCTGCATGTCGTCGGCGGTGATGGGGAGGGCCACTTCCGACCGGGACAGCAGTGCGGGATTCGCAGCCAGCAGCCGCTGCAGGTAGCGGCTGTAGCCCGCGCCCGCGGCTATGTCGCGGTCAGCGGCGGCGTTTTCCGGTGCGTTATTCGATTCCATGGCCGGTTCGCGTTAGAATGGCTAAGCCCTTGTTTCATTGCTTCATTTTACATTTTCAATTTTCAGGCACTTCATGAGCCTAGCCGAAGTCCGCAACCGGATTCAGAAAAGTTCGTTGTGGATTTACCGTCTTCTGACCTGGTGCGTGCTGGCTGTCGGCCTGCTGTTTGCGGCGACTATTCTGGTATTGCGTTACTGGATATTGCCCGATATCGCCGCCTATCGTGAAGATATTGCGCAGGTTCTGAGCCGCGCGGTGCAGCAGCGGGTCACCATCGGTGGTATCAGCGCAAACTGGGACGGTTTGCGGCCGCAATTGGGACTGTCGCAGGTAGTGATGCATGATGCCGGCGGAAAACCGGCGCTGGAGCTGCCTCAGGTCGATGCCACACTGTCGTGGCGTTCCGCGGCAAGACTGCAGATCAATTTTCACGCGCTGGACATCTACCGGCCGGTGCTCACCATCCGTCGTGATCCCAACGGCGCCATTTCAGTGGCCGGAATGCCGATGGACATGAATGCCCAGGGCGGCGGGGGATTTTCGCGCTGGCTGTTGAGCCAGCGCGATATCGAAATCCACCAGGCACGACTGGTCTGGAACGACGAGCAGCGCTCCGCGCCTGTGCTGGAGCTCGATCAGCTGCAACTGCGGATAGTCAATAGCGGCGACCGGCACCGGATGGCACTGCGTGCGTTGCCGCCCGCAGCGCTGGCATCCCCCCTGGATGTGCGCGCCGATCTGACTGGCGAGGATTTCCAGGCGCTGTCACAGGCGCTGACCGGCCAGCTGTACGTGAATCTCGATTACGTTGACATCGCGGCATGGCGACAGTGGGTCGACTTTCCGGTGCATTTTCCGCGAGGAGTGGGTGCGCTTCGTTCCTGGTTCACGTTTACCCGCAACGAGCTGCACTCGGTCATTGCCGATGTGCAACTGCAAAGCGTTAACGCCAGGCTGGGTGCGGATCTCCCTGATCTGGACATGGAACATCTGGGGGGGCGGTTTTCCTGGAAACGCAATGCCGATGGTTTCGAGGTGTCCACCCGCAAGCTGACCTTTCGTACGGGGGAGAAGCTTGAGCTCTCACCGGTTGATCTGCGACTCCAGCTGGGCGGAGCGGGAAGCAGCGGATATGACCGCGGAGAATTGAAGGCCAATGCGCTGGAGCTGGCGCCGTTGCTGAAGCTGGCGGACCGGCTGCCGCTGGGTGATGATGTACGCAAAACACTGGCTTCCTATGCGCCCTCGGGAAGCCTCTACGACGTGTCGATGCGCTGGAACGGGGCTTGGCCGCGTCCGAAAACCTATGCTTTGAGGGCCCGTTTCAGTGAATTGGCGCTGGCACCAAACGGCGCCGTTCCCGGCTTTACCGGATTCAGCGGCAACATTGACGGCAGTGAAAAAGGCGGCAACCTTCATGTGGTGACGCAGAAGGCGACGCTGGAGATGTCACGGTTGTTCCGGGAGCGCCTGCGCTTTGATTCATTGACCGGTCAACTGTCCTGGTCGAACCAGGGCGCGGACACCGAACTGCGATTCAACAATTTTGCCTATGCCAATACCGATCTTGCGGGGACTTTGTTCGGAACGCTGCGCATCGTTGCCGACGGGCCGGGCATCGCCGACCTCACCGGGCATCTGACGCGCGGAGTGGCCAACAGGGTTACGGCCTATCTGCCGCTGAGCGTGGCAAAGAATTCCAGGGGCTGGCTCGACAGGGCTTTTGTATCCGGCACTTCCAACGACGTCAGGTTTCGGCTCAGGGGAAATCTCGCCGAGTTCCCCTTTGCCGACGAACGCAACGGCGTCTTCGAGGTGGCGGCCAAGGTCAGCGGCGGAGAATTGAATTACGGGGATCAATGGCCGCGGATCACCGGCATCGAAGGTGATTTCCTGTTTCGCGGCAAGCGTCTCGAGATCAATGCCCGCGAGGGCATGATCAACAATGTCCGCTTGAGCAGGGTGAGGGCGCTGATTCCTGACCTGGTCTACACCGATGAGGTGCTGCAGATCAGCGGCGAGGCGGAGGGCGCGACCGCTGACTTTCTCGGTTACATCGCGCAAAGCCCCGTTCGTCAGATGATCAATGACTTTACGGATGGCATGAGTGCCAGGGGTAACGGCAGGCTGGGCCTGAAACTCGCTTTGCCGCTGCGTGCGATGTCTCGCAGCAAGGTCTCCGGTACCTATCAGTTCCTCGACAACCAGTTGTCGCTGGCGGATGCCATGCCGCCCCTGGAGCAGGTCAACGGTCGCCTGGAGTTCACCGAATCATCAGTACGGGTACCCAAGGCGACGGCTGTTTTCCTTGGTGGACCGCTGACTGTTACGGCGGGTACCCAACGCGATGCCCCGGTCAACATCCAGTTCCAGGGGCGCATTAATGCCGATGCGGCGCGGCGCGCGGGCGCCGTCGAATGGGCGCGCTACATGCGCGGCTCGACCGACTGGCGCGGTACGCTGGTCATGCGCAACAAACAGGTTGATCTGGTGGTGGATTCATCTTTGCAGGGCCTTGCGATCAATCTGCCCGCCCCGTTCAGCAAGACCGCGGTAGAGGTGCTGCCGCTGCGGCTGGAGCGAAAGTTTACGGGGGCGCGTCAGGAGAGAATCACGGCCAGTGTCGGAAAATTGGTCAACGCCATGCTCTATCGCAGAAGCGATGGCAAGGAGTCGCGCATTGAGCGCGGAGCAGTGCGTTTTGGCGAAGGCGTCATCCCCGAGCCCGAAAAGCCAGGCATTGCACTGACCGGATCGATCGCCAGCCTGGATCTGGATGGCTGGGCGGCGCTGTTGGGTAATCCGGGTGGCGCTGGCGGTGCACAACTTTCAGCGGTTGATTTGCAGATCGGTGAGCTGGAGTGGTTTGACCGGCATTTTGCGCCGCTGAAGCTGACTGCGCAGTCGCAGAATGGCGTGTTGCAGATCAACGCGCAGGGACGTGACATCGATGGCACGGCTTCCTGGTCGTCCCAGGGCAAGGGGCGCCTGAATGCGCGGTTGCGCAAGCTGGCGCTGCCGGCGAAAGACCCCAAGGCCGTCCAGGGTGTGCAACAGGTCAAGGCGCCGGATACGCGTGTCCCGGATTTGCCGGCAGTGGATGTGGTGGTGGATGAATTTCATCTCTCCGGACTGGTCCTGGGGCGGCTCGAACTGCAGGCCACCCCGCTCCAGAACGACTGGCGGATTGACCGGTTGCGCGTGAGCAATCCGGAGAGCACGCTGAACCTCGACGGTACCTGGCAGTCATGGCTGACCCGTCCGGGCACTCAGGTCAACGTTCGTCTGGATGTGAATGATGTCGGAAAATTTCTTGCCCGGCTTGGATATCCTGAAGGGGTGCGGCGCGGGACTGCGAAGGTCGAGGGTACGTTGACATGGGATGGCGGCCCCCAGCGTATCGATTACCCGACGCTGTCCGGAAATTTTGTGCTGGATGCCGCCAAGGGACAGTTTCTGAAACTCGAGCCCGGCATCGGCAAGCTGCTGGGCATACTCAGCCTGCAATCGTTGCCGAGAAGGGTCACGCTGGATTTCCGCGACATCTTCAGCGAGGGGCTGGCGTTCGACGAGATAGTCGGCGCAATCAAGGTCAGCAAGGGCATTGCCACGACTGATAATCTGCGTATTACCGGACCTGCGGCACGCATCAGCATGGGAGGACAGGTTGACCTTGCCCGCGAAACACAGCAATTGCGCGTCAAGGTAAACCCCCAGCTTTCCGATACCGTGTCGGTTGCCGGCGCCCTGATCGGCGGTCCGGTTGCAGGTGTGGCGGCGTTCATTGCGCAGAAGCTGCTCAAGGATCCGCTCGACCAGATTGCGGCGTACGAATATGACGTGACCGGCAACTGGTCGGATCCGCAGGTGATCAAGGTCGAGCGTGCACCGACTCCGGCCCGTGAAGAAGGCAAACCATGAACGCAAGGATGTCCATTCCGGCAGCACTTCTGCTGTGCCCGCTGGCACTTGCGGCTGCGGAACTCGGGCCGGAATTGTGGGACCGGCCGCGTTCGGCGCAGACCGTGATGGCCTCACCCGCAGTACGGCAGGCTGTTGCAGTCTTGCAGCAGGATGCCTCGGCCCGCATCATGATCGTGCACGGTTCACGCCCCGAGTCCCTGGCGCAGGCCGAGGAATTGCGTGCATGGCTGGTGGCATTGGCAGCTGAGGGCACGCGCTTGAATTTGCGGGCCGATCCCGCCGCCACTGCAATCAGACTGGAGATAGCAAAATGAGGAAACTGGCATGAGTACCCGGCTGGTATCAACGCGGGCGCAGTCCGGTGGTCAGGAGGCTGGCGGTAGTGGTTCGGTGCGGATCGCTGCGCTGCAGATGGCATCGGGGCCGCGCGTCGAAGCCAATCTGAAAGAGGCTTCGAGGTTGATTGACATTGCGGCTGCACAGGGCGTGCGCCTGGCGGCACTGCCCGAGTATTTCGGCATCATGGGCATGAAGGACACCGACAAGGTTGCGGTGCGCGAGAAGTTTGGAGACGGGCCGATCCAGGAGTTCCTGTCGGCAACCGCGCGCAGGCACGGCATGTGGATAGTCGGCGGCTCGGTGCCGCTGGTGGCGTCATCACCGGGAAAGGTGCTCAACACCAGCCTGGTCTACGACGACCAGGGCAAATGCGTTGCGCGCTACGACAAGATTCACCTCTTCGGTTTCCAGATGGGGGAGGAGCGTTACTCCGAGGAAACCACCATCGAGCACGGCAAGACGGTCGTCGCGTTCGATACGCCTTTCGGTCGCGTGGGCCTGTCGATCTGCTATGACCTGCGTTTCCCCGAACTCTACCGGGCGATGGGAGAGGTCGACCTGATCCTGGTGCCGTCGGCTTTCACCGAAACCACCGGCAAAGCGCACTGGGAGACGCTGATTCGAGCGCGCGCCATCGAAAATCTTGCCTATGTGCTTGCGCCTGCCCAGGGTGGTTATCATGTCAACGGCCGCGAGACTCATGGTGATTCGATGATCGTCGATCCCTGGGGTGTCATACTGGATCGGCTGCCGCGGGGGTCCGGGGTGGTTGTCGCCGGCATGAATCGGTCCCATATCAAACGTCTGCGTGCCAGTTTGCCCGCCCTGGCACACCGCACGCTCTAGAAATTTATTATAACTTATTGTTTTAATTGGTAATTTAATGAAACCTGCAAATACATTTGAAACCGCCAATGCGGTGTTGCTGGCGCCGCATGCATTGGATGAACAGCGGCTGCAGCAGGTCTTTGGCGAAATCATGACGCACCGCGTGGATTACGCCGACCTCTATTTCCAGTATTCACGCAGCGAGTCATGGAGTCTGGAAGAGGGCATCGTCAAATCCGGCAGCTTCAACATCGATCAGGGCGTAGGCGTGCGTGCCGTCAGCGGCGAGAAAACCGCGTTTGCCTATTCCGATGACATCAGCCTGCCGGCGCTGCAATCAGCTGCGCGGGCGACCCGCGCGATCGCCGCGCAAGGCGGCCAGGGAAGTACGAACGTGGCCCGGCGCGGTGAACCGTTGGCACTGTATGCGCCACAGGATCCGCTGGCGAGTCTGGATGCGCAGGCCAAGGTAAAACTGCTGGAGCGGCTGGAGCAGGCTGCCCGCCGCATTGATCCCCGCGTGACCCAGGTCATGGCGTCGCTGGCCGGCGAGTACGAGGTGGTGATGGTGGCGCGCAGCGACGGCATGCAGGCGGCGGACATCCGCCCGCTGGTGCGGCTGTCGCTCCAGGTGATAGTCGAGGCTGACGGGCGGAGGGAGCAGGGCAGCGCCGGTGGCGGCGGTCGTTTTGACTACGGCTATTTCACCGATGAAGTAATCGGCGACTACGCAAAGAAGGCAGTGCAGCAGGCGCTGACCAATCTGGAGGCGCGGCCGGCGCCTGCGGGCACGATGAACGTGGTGCTGGGCCCGGGCTGGCCGGGGGTACTGCTGCACGAGGCTGTGGGTCATGGACTGGAAGGCGATTTCAACCGCAAGGGGACTTCCGCATTCAGCGGGCGCATCGGCGAGCGGGTGGCTGCTCCCGGTGTGACCGTGGTCGATGACGGCACCATTGCCGGGCGTCGCGGCTCGCTCAACATCGATGATGAAGGCAACCGCACCCAGAACAACGTCCTGATCGAGGACGGCGTGCTGCGCGGTTATCTGCAGGACGCGCTGAATGCGCGGTTGATGGGCGTTCCGGTGACCGGCAACGGCCGCCGCGAGTCTTACGCGCATGTGCCGATGCCGCGGATGACCAATACCTACATGCTCAACGGCCAGTGCGAGGCTGATGAAATCATCGCCTCGGTCGATCGCGGGTTGTATGCGGTGAATTTCGGCGGTGGCCAGGTCGATATCACCAGCGGCAAGTTCGTGTTTTCTGCATCCGAGGCGTGGATGATCGAAAACGGCAAGCTGACCTATCCGGTGCGGGGGGCGACCCTGATCGGCAACGGTCCTGATGCGTTGACCCGGGTAAAAATGATCGGCAACGACATGCAACTGGATACCGGGGTCGGCACCTGCGGCAAGGAAGGCCAGAGCGTGCCGGTAGGGGTCGGCCAGCCGACCCTGCGCATCGACGGACTGACAGTCGGCGGAACGGTATAGGCCATGTCAAGATTCCGCTATAATGCATTGATTTTATGGACTGTTGAGAAAGTTGAAGACTGAAATGCCGCACCGTACCGACGATCTGCGAATCAAGGAAATCAAGGAGCTGGCGCCGCCGGCACACTTGCTGCGCGAACTGGCCCCGAGCGAAAAAGCCGCGGACACCACGTACGAGGCGCGGCAGGCGATTCATCGCATCATCCACGGCGCCGATGACCGCCTGCTGGTGATCATGGGGCCGTGTTCGGTTCATGACGTTAAAGCCGCCAAGGAATACGCGGCCAAACTGCTCGAGGCGAAGCGCGCGCTGGCCGACGATCTGCTGATCGTCATGCGCGTGTATTTCGAGAAACCGCGTACCACGGTGGGCTGGAAAGGCCTGATCAACGACCCGCAACTCGACGGCAGTTTCCGTATCAATGACGGATTGCGCATCGCCCGTTCCCTGCTGCTGGATCTTAATGAAAGCGGCATGCCGGTAGGTTGCGAATTTCTCGACATGATTACCCCGCAGTACATCGCCGACCTGGTGTCCTGGGGTGCGATCGGAGCGCGCACCACTGAATCGCAGATACACCGTGAACTGGCTTCCGGTCTGTCATGCCCCGTCGGATTCAAGAACGGCACCGACGGCAATATCAAGATTGCCATCGATGCCATCCGCGCGGCACAGGCGCCCCACCATTTTCTGTCGGTCACCAAGGGCGGCCATTCCGCGATCGTGTCGACCACCGGCAACGAGGATTGCCACATCATCCTGCGCGGCGGCAAGCAGCCCAATTACGACGCAGCCAGCGTGGATGCTGCGGGGCGCGGACTGGCCGAGGCCGGCATTCCGGCGCGCATCATGATCGATTTCAGCCACAGCAACAGCAGCAAGAAGCCCGAGCGCCAGGTGGATGTCGGGCACGATGTAGCAGGGCAGGTAGCTGCCGGCGACGACCGCATTTTCGGCATCATGGTGGAAAGCCACCTGAAAGCCGGCCGCCAGGACCTGGTGCCCGGCAAGCCGCTCACCTACGGCGTCAGCATTACCGATGGCTGCATCGGCTGGGAAGAAAGCCGAAAACTGCTCGATACGCTTGCCGACGGAGTGCGTCGGCGCCGGCTCAAGGCGGTCGCTGCGGACTGAGCGCGCGGCCTCGACGGGATCCGACTGACGATTGCCCATATTGATCTGAACATGGCCGAAGACAGTCAAAACGTGGCATCCGACCGGGTCAACCTCGAGAAACTCGAGCGCGTGGGCGCTGGCAGTGCCATTGCCGAAGAAATTTACGGTCTGGTCGGCAAATCCCAGTTTTTCACCGAGTTTTCCCAGGAAGACATCTCGGTACTTGCCGGATACATGGAGGTCTATCGCGCGAAACCGGGCGAAATCATCATCCGCGAGCGCGATGAAGGTGATTTCATGATCCTGATCGTCGATGGCGAAATCGACATCCTGAAGAAGGGGCATCGTGCCGAGCAGCAGCATATGACCAGCGCCGGGCCGGGGATGACCTTGGGCGAGATGTCGATGATTGACGGCGAACCGCGTTTTGCCACCTGCATGGCTTCCCAGCCCACCACTTTCGCCGTGCTGACGCGAGACAACATGGCGAAAATCATCCTTGACCATCCCGGACTCGGCTCCAAGATACTGGTGAAGATGGTCACCATGCTGTCGCTGCGGTTACGGCAGACCAGCAGCCGCATGTTGCGCCTGATGGAAGAGCCCCGCTGAGCAGAACGGTTGCGGCAATGGCGGCTTTGCTCCGTTGCCTGAAAGCATGGATGCTCCTCCTGCTGCTTGCTGGTGGGGCCTGGGCGGCACCGGTGGTCCAGCGCGATGCCCGCGGTGTCGAAGTGCGACTGGAGCAGCCGGCTCGGCGCATTGTCACGCTAACCCCGCATCTGACCGAACTGGTGTCTGCAGCCGGCGCCGGCGCCTACCTGGTTGGTGTGGCGCGTTTCAGCAATTACCCTCCCGAAGTCAGCAGCCTTCCGGTGATCAGCGACTCGGGGCAGTTTGATCTTGAGCGCATACTCGGACTGAAGCCCGATCTGGTGCTGGCATGGCAGAGCGGTACGCCCCGCGATGCGGTAAGCCGGCTGGAACGGCTCGGTCTGACCCTGTTTGTGACGGACGCTGCGCGGCTAGAGGATATTCCGCACAACCTGGAGGCGATAGCAGCGCTGGCGGGAACCCGCGCTGCGGGTAATTCGGCAAGCAGGAGCTTTGCCGGGGAATTGCAGTCAATGCGCGCCAGGCAACGCTCCGCGCCACCGGTTCGCGTGTTCTACGAGATCTGGCCGCGTCCGCTGATGACCGTCAACGGTGCGCATATCATCAGCGACGTGATTGAATTGTGCGGTGGCGTCAATGTCTTCAGCGACGTTGCTGCATTGACACCGGAGGTGTCCCGCGAGGCACTGCTGGTTGCGCGACCCGAAGCCGTGCTGGGGGGGGGATCCGCCGACACTGCTGAAAGTTTTTCCGCACGCTGGGCGGCGCAGGCTCCGCCCCTCAATGCTCTTCCGGGCTTACACATATCGCCTGACCTGATCCAGCGACCAACACCACGCCTGCTCACCGGCGCACGCATGGTCTGCGCTCATCTCGATGCCGTTCGCGCAGCGCGACGCTGACGGGGTCTGATCAGGAGCGGTTTCGGCCCTGTTGCCAGAGTACGTCTCCCGCGCCGGCCTGGTTGATCAGCCGTGCGACGACAAACAGCAGGTCTGACAGCCGGTTGAGATATTGCGTCGGCAGCGGCTGCAGTGTCTCGGCACGGGACAAAGCGACCAGGGTGCGTTCGGCACGCCGGCAGACGGTGCGAGCCAGATGCGCCTGCGCGGCGGGGCGTGAACCTCCGGGCAGCACGAACTCTTTCAGCGGTGGCAGTCCCGAATTGAATTCTTCGATCAGCCGGTCGATCCGGGCGAGATGGCCGTCATTGATCAGCGTATGTCCGGGGAGGCTCAGTTCGCCGCCGAGGTCGAACAGGTCGTGCTGTATTCCGTACAGCGCGCTGCGCAGGTTTTCGGGCAGGGTTTCGGCCAGCAGCACACCAATGCAACTGTTCAGTTCATCGACATCACCAAGGGCAGCCACCCGCAATTGATCCTTGCCGATGCGCTTGCCGGAAGCGAGTCCGGTGGTGCCGTCATCCCCGGTGCGGGTGACTATTTTCGAGAGGCGGTTGGACATACTGAATATCAGCTTAACGATCGCACATTATAGGCACGATACTGCAATACAAAGCAGCGCGTGATAATCTCAGGACAGCTGTTCTTGCGGGAAAACCACCTGTGGAGGTGCGGCATGTTCAAACATATCCTGATCTATACCGATGGTTCCAAGCTGTCGCGCAAGGCGCTGGTCACCGGGATCAAGCTGGCGAAACTCTCGAAGGGGCGCGTCTCCCTGCTCTATGTGATGCCGCGGCTCGACCCGATGATTTTTGCCGAGGGGTATGTCCCGGAGCCTGACTGGATGGACAATTACGAAAGTTCCGCGCGCGAGAATGCCAAGGCCTATCTGGCGCGCGCCGAGGTGCAGGCGGCGAAATCGGGCGTGTCCTGCAGCACGCGCATGGCTGTAGCCGACCGTCCCTACAAGGAAATCATCGCTACAGCACGCTCACGCAACTGCGATGCGATTGTCATGCCTTCGCGGGGTCGCAAGGGGCTGACCGCCGTGTTGCTGGGTAGCGAGACCATGGAAGTCCTGACCCGCTGCACCCGGCCGGTTATCGTGGTCAGATAAAGTTCAATAAAAACAAATATTTGTAACTCATGGCGCAGCGGAGGATCGCGGCGTTCCGTCGGGCAGTGTGGTCTGGCATTCGCGGAAAATGCGCAATTTGCATTCACGGCAGATGGCGACATCGAGCTTGGGGTAAATGGCGCTGATGGCATTGCTTTTGACCGGGAACAGGTTCTCTTCACCGATGTCGTGCAGGTAGCCGCCACGCCGCAACAGGCGCAATACCTCATCCTTGAGGCGGTAGAAGTAGAGGCCACCGCCGAATCGCCTTCTGCGCTTGGCTTCATGGGCGAACAGCTCGGCGCCGGCCACATCGACGAAATTGATGCCACTGGCGGCAACGACCACATGTTTCTGCGGGGTGCGTTCGCCAATCTGTTGCAGCAGCTGTTGGGTGTGATCGACGGCGCCGAAGAAAATCGAGCCGTTGATGCGTACGCATTTGACCTGGGGGCAGTCCGGCAGGCCGGTTTCGGCGGAATAGTGATAGCTGCCCTCGGCCGGGTCCGGCTTGACGTCGAGTATCACCGGATGCGATGTGCGCTTGAGGTAGAGCATCAGCGACAGCAGTATCCCGGTGTAAATCGCAAACTCGAGCTGGACGAACAGGGTTGCCAGCAGTGTCACCGCGAGCACTGTGCTCTCGGACAGGCTTGTGCGGATGATGTTGCGGATCTGCGGGATGTCGATCAGGCCCCAGGCCACCATGAACAGGATGCCGGCCATCGTCGGTACCGGCAGGAACTGGACCAGCGGCGCGACCAGCAGCACTATGATCACCAGGAACACCGCGGAGAGTACGGCGGCCAGGGGGGTTCGCGCTCCGGCTTCGTAATTGACGCCACTGCGGTTGAATGATCCGCTGGAGGCATAGGCGGAAAAGAAGCTGCCGACTAGGTTCGACAGGCCCTGGCCGATGAACTCCTGGTTGCCGTCGATGCGCTGTTCGGAACGCACGGCAATGGCGCGAGCAATCGACACTGCCTCGGTCAGGCCGAGCATGGTGACGGCGACCGCGATGGAGGCGGTTTTGCGCAGAGCTTCCAGCGAGAAATCCGGTGCGGAAAAATGCGGGAAGATGCCGGACAGCGATTTGACCATGGCGATCTGGTCGCGGGCATCCAGTTGCGGGATCAGGCCCAGCAACGCCGCGTAGAGGCTGCCGGCGATCATGGCGAAGATCATGTAGGGCAGTCGGCGGAAGCGGCGCTTGATCAGGATGCCGACCAGCAAAGTGATCATGCCGACGGATGTCACATACCAGTTGATCTCATCGAGGCCGTAGACCGTCTGGCGCACGGTTTCCGCAAAGGAGATCCCGCGCGGCATCGGGATGCCGAAAAAATGGGTGATCTGGGTGCTGATGATCAGCAACCCTGCGCCGGCGGTAAAGCCGAGCACTACGGTATGGGAGATGAAGTTGACCAGAGCCCCCATGCGTGCCAGGCCCATTGCGATCTGAAATACGCCGGTGAGGAAGGTCATCATCAGCACCAGCCGGATGTAATCCGGTGTTCCTGGCTCGGCTACGCCGCTCATCGTGGCGTAGATGACGATCGAAATTGCGGTGGTCGGTCCTGAAACCAGGTGCCAGCTGGAGCCGAACAGTGCGGCGATGATGGCGGGGATCATGGCCGCGTAGAGGCCGTATTCCGGCGGCAGCCCGGCGATGGCGGCGAAAGCTACGCCCTGGGGCAGCACCACCACCGCCCCGGTGAGGCCGGCAATGGCGTCCGCGCGCAGCGTCTCGCGGTTGACCATCGGCCACCATTGCAGGAACGGAAAAATCCGGCCCGCAACAGAGCGAAGCTGCTCGGGCGTGAGGCGCAAAGAAAACTTCAATGGGATTCCCGGAAAGACTGTTTTTATTATCGACCATAGGGCCGCTTCCCGGCAATCAGGCCTGTTTCGGGGGCAATCAGCAAAATTTTTAGGCTATAATCCGCGTCCTGCACAATCCAATCTGAAAGACCACCCTCATGAAGCGTTTATTTGCATTATGTGTCGGGCTGGGCGTTGCGGGCCTGCTGTCGGGGACCGCGGTTGCCGCGGAAGGCAATCCGGCGGCCGGTAAGGACAAGACTTCAATGTGCGCCGGCTGTCACGGCATCCCCGGCTACAAAACGGCTTTCCCGTCGACTTACAGCGTTCCCAAGCTCGGCGGCCAGCACGCGGCTTACATCGTCAAGGCGCTGCAGGGTTACAAGAACGGCGATCGCACTCACCCCTCGATGCGTGCGATTGCGGCGGGACTGACCGATCAGGACATGGCAGATCTTGGGGCTTACTATGCATCGACTGCGGTCCAGTCCGCGGCGAAATAACGGAATCCAGGGGATGAAAATGAACAAACTGTTTATGATCGCCGGCTGTGCAGCGCTGCTGGCGTGCGGCACGGCACTGGCCGCCAATCCGGAAGCGGGCAAGGAGAAAGCCAAAACCTGCGCGGCCTGCCATGGTGCCGACGGCAACAGCCAGAACCCTGAATTTCCCCGCCTTGCCGGCCAGAACCGCGATTATCTGGCCAAGGCCTTGGCTGATTACAAGGCGGGTGAGCGCAAGAATGCGATCATGGCGCCGCTGGCATCCGCGCTGTCGCAGCGGGATATCGATGATCTGGCTGCCCATTTCTCGCGCCAGACCGGTCTCGCCGTCAAATATTGATCAGTTGTCCGCTTAAGTAAAACGCGCCGCGATCCGGCGCGTTTTTTATGTCTGGCGATCTTCAGGTTTTGCCGCGGAATTCGCAGAGGTCATGGATCAGGCATTCGCCGCACCGTGGCTTGCGCGCTGTGCAGACGTAACGACCATGCAGTATCAGCCAGTGATGGGCATGCAGCCTGAATTCTTCGGGGGTGGTTTTCAGCAGTTTCCGCTCCACGGCCAGTGGATCCTTGCCGGGAGCCAGCCCGGTGCGGTTGGAGATGCGGAAGATGTGCGTATCGACCGCGATGGTCGGTTCGCCGAATGCGATGTTGAGCACGACATTCGCGGTTTTCCTGCCCACGCCAGGCAGCGCTTCAAGTGCTGCACGATCCCGCGGCACTGCGCCGTCATGCTTTTCGAGCAGCATTTTGCAGGTGCAGATGATGTTCCTGGCCTTGGTCCGGTACAGTCCGATACGCCGGATGCAGTTCTCGAGACCGGCGATTCCCAGCTTGAGTATTGCTTTCGGCGTGTTGGCCTTGCGGTACAGCTCCCGGGTTGCCAGGTTGACGCTTTTGTCGGTGGCCTGCGCCGAAAGGATAACCGCGACCAGCAGCTCGAACGGGGTTGAATACTCGAGTTCACCGCGCGGCTCCGGATTGGCGTCGCGGAAGCGTTGATATATGGCGCGTCGTTTTGACGGATTCATGGAAACGTGGGCGAAGTGTTGCGGAAATTGCGCTGTGATTATAATGGGCCGGTCATTCTTGCGGAGTCAGCGATGGCCCTGATCAAGGCGGTATCCGGCGTTTGGTCGAGAATCGGACGCAGTTGCGGCGTGTATTTTCTCCTGGCGCTGGTTGCCACTGTGGCGCTGGCCGAACCGGTCAGGGTGGAGCGTGACAGCGTGCTGCGTGCGGAGCCGCGTGCTGATGCGGCTGTGCTGGCAAAGCTGGCCGCCGGCTCCGGCGCCGAGGCGCTGGCCCGGCAGGGCGCCTGGGTGCAGGTGAAATCGGGTGACGCCACCGGCTGGTTGTTTTCCTTCGATGTCCGCTTCGGCGGCAGCGGCCAGTCTGCAGAATCATCCGGTGGGGGGGCTGCACTGGGCCGGGTGATCGGTTCGCGTCAGCCATTGAATGTCACCGCTACACTGGGAATCCGCGGACTGGGTGAAGAGGACCTCAAGCAGGCCCAATTCGACGCCGGGCAAATGCGCCAACTCGACGGGTTTGCCGCCAGCCGTGAACAGGCTGAAGCGCATGCTGCCCAGTCAGGGCTGACTGCCACCCGCATTGATTATCTGGGATCGCAGGCAGCCGGCACCGGCGAATCTGCCAAACAGCCATGAGACGACTGCCGCTGACAGGATTTTTCGTTGCCTGCGCCACAATCGTTGTGGCCATGCCCGCGTTCGCACAGAGCATTGATCTGAACCGCCTGTTCAGTATCGGGCGCGATGCCGTTACCGCGGTGTCCGGAGTCAGCGAACAGGAAGAGCTGGCAATAGGCAGGGAGATTGCCGGTCGCACCCTCGGTGCCGCACCCCTGGTCAACGATCCGGGCACGCAGGCTTACGTGAACCGTGTCGGACGCTGGCTGGCGGCGCAGAGCGAGCGGCCGGAATTGCCCTGGCGGTTCGCGGTGATCGACACCCCGTCGATCAATGCCTTTGCTGCACCCGGCGGCTATGTGCTGTTGACCCGCGGGTTGTATGAAATTCTCGATAACGAGGCGCAACTGGCGGGGGTATTGGCCCACGAAATCGCCCATATCGTGAAGCAGCATCACGTGAAGCTGCTGCAGCAAAGTGCAGCCCTTTCAGCCGGCGCCCAGCTTGCCCAGCGCGACAATCGCTCCGCTTTCGTCAACAACCTGATCGGCAGCGGGGCCGAGGTTTTTGCACGTGGCCTCGACAAAAGTGCTGAACACGAAGCGGATGCCATGGGCATCGTGCTGGCGGCACGGGCGGGATACAACCCCTTCGGCCTGATCGATGTACTGCACAAGCTGGCGGCACGGAGTGCGGATGACGGATCACTGGCATTGCTGTTCAAGACGCATCCGCAGCCGGGGGAGCGGTTGAACGAACTGGGTACGTTGCTGAGACCTCACCTGGCACGCTTGCCGCCGGGGATGGAATTGCAGATACGCCGAATTGCCGAGGGCGCCGGTCCCATGCGTGCTGCACAACCGGTTCCAGCCGCAGGCAGTACGGGGCAACCCAGGCCCGAACAGAAACCGCAGGGCGGCGGCATCGGGATTGATCCGGGGCAATTACTGAGGGGGCTGTTCGGGCGCTGAGGGACGGCCAAATGGTCAGTGCTTGAGGGTCCCGAGGCGGTCGCGGGCCCTGGCCATCGCCCGTGCCACGGTTTCGCGCTTGCGTTTGGCTGCCGATTGGGCACGCTGCCCCAGTTTCTCCACGGCGCGTTGCCGCAGGCGCCGCTCGTGAGCCTGATGACGCTGCCGGAGACGCCCCGAAACCGAACGCTGGGTTGCACGATCCCGTGTTTCTCCCGTGGCCACCAGTGTAATGCAGTCCACCGGACAGGGTGGCAGGCACAAGGCACATCCCGTGCACTCGGCCGCGATCACCGTGTGCATCCACTTGCCGGCCCCGACGATGGCGTCAACCGGGCAGGCTTCCAGACACAACGCACAGCCGATGCATGATGTTTCATCAATGCAGGCGACGGCCGGAGGTGCTGCGGTTCCGCAGGCAGCATCCGGCGGCAGCGGCGATATATCCAGCAACTCCGCCAATTCAGCGATCAACTCTTCGCCGCCGGGAGGACAGCGGTTGATGGCCGCACCTTTGACGGCAATGGCTTCGGCATAGGGCCTGCAGCCGGGATAACCGCAGAGCCGGCATTGCGTCTGCGGCAGCAGGGCATCGATCTGGGATGCCGACGGTGCGGTCACGGCCGAATCATGCCGGGCGTGTTCCGGCGATGCTGTTTACGCATTGGGCGATCAACCCGGGTCCGGAGTAAATCAGGCCGGTATAGATCTGGATCAGTCGTGCACCTGCGGCCATGCGCGCAGCGGCATCCGCTCCCGTCATGATGCCGCCGACGCCGATTACCGGGATCGCGTCGCCCAGTGCCGCCGCGAGGCGTGCGGTGACTGCCTGGGCCCGCGCGGTCAGCGGGGCGCCGCTGAGTCCTCCCGCTTCGCTGCCGTGCGGCAGATGCGCTACGGAATCCCGTGCGATGGTGGTATTGGTGGCAATCACGGCATCGATGCCGT
>JAYQOT010000006.1:0-55975 GCA_038144955.1 Burkholderiales bacterium
CGGGTCGGATTTTCTCCTTACCGGGAATGCGAGGATCGCGACCATTCACGCGCTCCCGGTCAGCGGCGTCGCGCAGATCAGCCGGCGATGTAACGATACTGGGGATGGTCGATGCAGGTGTGCGCAATGCCGGATTGGCCGGATTCTGCCCACCGATATTGCCTGTGGCGCCATTGCCGTCCGCAGGGAATGGCTGATATTGCTGGAACTGCGCGTGCCCAACCGTCGCAGTGATTGCAATAACGGGACCGAGCAGGAGTTTTACAAACCAGCGTGACATAGGGCGAAATCCACTGTTGAGTAACTCTTTATTATTGAACCGGAATGCTAACACAGCGGCGACTGTATCCATCCCGTCGTAAACGGGCTGCGGATAGATACCCGCCCCATCTTTTACCATAAAGAAAAAGGCCCGCGATTCGCATCGCGGGCCCTGGCAGTGCTGGCGCGGCCGGAGGGATTCGAACCCCCTACCCCTTGGTTCGTAGCCAAGTACTCTATCCAGATGAGCTACGGCCGCTCAAGGGGGCGGATTATAGCAAAAACATCCCCGCCGGCCCATGAAAATGCCGGTTTTTCGGGCTGGTTTGCGCCGGTGGCATTGGTTAGCATGCAGGCCTTGATGATCCGGGGAGCATGGCAATGAAAATCGGGGTAGCGGGTATCGGCAGGATGGGCGCGGCGATCGCGGAGCGGCTGCTCAAGCATGGTCATTCAGTAACAGTTTGGAACCGCACCACGGCCAAGGCACAGGCCCTGGCCGCGCACGGCGCTACCGTCGCCGCGACACCGGCAGAACTCGCCGCTGCGTCCGACATCGTGCTGTCGATCCTGACGGACGCCAAGGCGGTATCCGCAGCCTACGACGGTGCCAACGGGCTGCTCTCGGGGGACGTCAAAGGCAAACTGTTCGTTGAAATGAGCACGGTGCGACCTGACTCCCAGCGCGTGCTGGATCAGCGCATACGCTCCAGGGGTGCAGCCATGATCGATTGCCCGGTCGGCGGTACCACCGGCCCCGCACGAGAGGGCAAGCTGCTGGGGTTTGTCGGCGGCGATGCCGCGGATCTGGCTCGCGCACGACCGGTGCTGGAGCAACTGTGCCGCCGGATCGAGCATGTCGGCCCGGTCGGCGCCGGCGCCAGCCTGAAACTGGCGATCAACCTGCCGCTGCTGGTCTACTGGCAGGCCTGCGCCGAGGCGCTCTCGCTGTGCCAGCCGCTGGGACTGGATCCGGCGCGGGTCATCGACATTTTTGCCGACACTTCCGGCGGTCCCAACATGCTGAAAACCCGCGGCCCGATGCTGGCGGCGGCGCTGGGCGGAAAAATCCCTGAAAACGTTACCTTCGACATCGATTCGATCCGCAAGGACCTCGCGACCATGATCGAGGAAGGCCGTGCGCTGGGTTATGACCTGCCGGTGACGGCACAGGCGCTGCAGTGCTTCGATGTCGCATCCCGAGCCGGGCTCGGCAAAGCCGATGCGGCGATGCTGCCAGTGAGTTGGTTGCAAAAAAAAGGCCGGTAGAACCGGCCTTTTTCAGATGACCACCAGGTCAATCAGTCTGCGCGCATCTTGCGTTCGCGGATCACGCGCTCCCATTTCTTCAGTTCGGCGTCCAGATGCTTGCCGAGTTCGGCAGGCGTAGAACCGATCACTTCAAGTCCTTCGGCCTCGAAACGCTTGACGAATTCCGGCGCGGCCATCGCCTTGCTGAAGGCGCTGTTCAGCGTGTTGATGACGTCCGGCTTGGTGCCCTTAGGCGCCATCACGGCAAACCAGGCGGTGAATTCATAGCCGGGCAGCACGGAGGCAATCGTCGGTACCGTCGGCAGTGCCTTGACCGGCTTCAGACTGGTCACACCCAGCGGACGCAGCCGCTTGGAGTTCATGTAACCCACCGCACCGGCCACCGCTGAAAAGCTCACACCGACCTCACCGCTCAGCGCGCCCACCAGCGCCGGACCGCCGCCCTTGAATTGCACGGCAACGATGTTGGTCTTGGCCAGCAGGTTGAACAGCTCGCCGGCAATGTGCGGGTTGGTGCCGACACCGGCGCCGCCGTAATTGAGTTCGCCCGGACGCGACTTGGCGAGCTTGATCATGTCGCGGATCGAATTCGCCGGAATCGACGGATGCACGCTCAGCACCGACGGCGTCGACGACAGCAGGATCACCGGCTCGAAGTCCTTCTTCAGATCATAGGGGACTTTTTTGTACATCTGGGTGTTGGTGACCATCGGGGTGGTGTTGATGAGGATGGTGTAGCCGTCCGGCTCGGACCGCGCCACCGCGCTGGTGCCAACGATGCCCGAAGCGCCGGAACGGTTGTCGATCAGCACCTGCTGGCCGACCAGTTCGGCGACCTTGGGGCCGACCAGGCGCGCAGTCACGTCCACGCTGCCGCCGGGCGGAAACGGCGCCACCAGCCGGATCGGCCGCTCGGGGTATTTGCCCTGTGCCCACGCACTGCCGGCAGCAGCCAGCATGCATCCGCACAACATCATCAAGCCTGTTTTTTTGAACATCTGGTTCTCCTCGGTTGAATTTCGTCCGCCCTTTTGCCGATATTCACTGATTCGGGCGTGGCCGGTGATGGACCGGTCATTACACAGTGTGGATTTTAATACATCCGGTGACCCATTTAACACCGGGATTGTGCCGGACCCGCCTTGCGGCGATCCGTCATCCCTCGCTGACGCTCGTGACCGCTGCGCTCTGCACAGCGTCCTGCGCGACACGCCCCGCGTGTCGCTGGTCGAACCAGAGGCTTCTCTCTACTCCCTTTCCGCCAATAAAAATGGCCCACGCCGGCCCGACCCTATATGGAAGCGCATTTCCGGGATTGTGCCGGACTCGCCTTGCGGCGATCCGTCATCCCTCGCTGCCGCTCGGAACCGCCGCGCGGGCGCGGCGTCCTGCGCGACACGCCCCGCGTGTCGCTGGTCGAACCAGAGGCTTCTCTCTACTCCCTTTCCGCCAATAAAAACGGCCCCGCAAGGGGCCTTTTTTATTGGCGGAGAGAGAGGGATTCGAACCCTCGATAGGCTTTTTGAGCCTATACTCCCTTAGCAGGGGAGCGCCTTCGACCACTCGGCCATCTCTCCGGTACTCTTTTCTACAACAAGCCTGTTCAGCCAACTTCCAATTCTTTTACCTGACCGGTCTCGGCGCTGGGGCGCTGAATGTTACGACGGCTGCGCCGTGACCACACGGTTAACTCTCAAAATTTACTCATTTTCAGTCGGCAAAGGATACCACAGCCACCCAGCCGACCCGCCCTCCGTCACGCCGCTTGATCGAGCGCAAACGCCTTGTGCAGCACGCGGACAGCCAACTCGGTATATTTCTCGTCGATCACCACCGAGACCTTGATTTCCGAGGTCGAGATCATTTCGATGTTGATGCCTTCCTCGGCAAGGCTGCGGAACATGGTGCTGGCAATGCCCGCGTGCGAGCGCATGCCGACACCGACCACCGACACCTTGGCGATCTTGTCGCCACCCTGAATGCCGCGCGCCTTGGTGTGCTTGACGATCGGGTCCAGCACTTTCAGCGCCTTCTGGTAGTCGTTGCGGTGCACGGTGAACGAGAAGTCGGTCATCCCGTCGTGACCGACGTTCTGCACGATCATGTCGACGTCGATGTTGGCGTCACCGATGGGGCCGAGTATCTGGTATGCAATGCCCGGCTTGTCGGGCACACCGAGCACGGTGATCTTGGCTTCGTCCTTGTTGAACGCAATGCCTGAAATGACGGCTTTTTCCATGTCCTTGTCTTCCTCAAACGTGATCAGCGTGCCGTCACCCTCGTCCTCGAAGCTGGACAGCACGCGCAAACGCACTTTGTACTTCCCTGCAAACTCGACCGAACGGATCTGCAGCACCTTGGAGCCGAGGCTGGCCATCTCCAGCATTTCCTCGAAGGTGACAGTCTTCAGCCGCCGCGCCTCGGGAACGATGCGCGGATCGGTGGTGTAGACGCCGTCGACATCGGTGTAAATCTGGCATTCCTCGGCTTTCAGTGCCGCTGCCAGCGCCACACCGGTGGTATCGGAACCGCCACGGCCCAGCGTGGTGATATTGCCCGCTTCGTCTACACCCTGGAAACCGGCAACGACCACCACCCGTCCCGCCTTCAGGTCGGCGCGCATCGCCGCTTCGTCGATGCTGAGGATGCGCGCCTTGGTGTAGGCATTGTCAGTGAGGATTTTCACCTGGCCACCGGTATAGCTGCGCGCCGGCACGCCGATTTCCATCAGCGCCATCGACAGCAGCGCAATGGTCACCTGCTCGCCGGTGGATACCATGACGTCGAGCTCGCGCGGGTCAGGCTGCGCCTGGACTTCCTTGGCCAGCGCAATCAGTTTGTTGGTCTCGCCGGACATCGCCGAAACGACCACCACCAGGTCGTGACCCTGCGCCTTCCAGCGCGCCACCCGCCGGGCAACGTTCTTGATGCGCTCTGGGCTGCCGACCGAGGTGCCGCCGTATTTTTGGACTATCAATGCCATGGCAAAAGTGAATCGGGTCGTTGCGTCAAAAAGGGGCGTATTTTATTGGATTTTCAGGGGAAAAACGAGGTTTTCAGGGGTGTTTTCGCAGCGGCTTGCTATAATCCGCGCCCCATGCGCATCACCCGCAGGCTGGAATTCGACGCCGGCCACCGCATCCCCAACCACGGCAGCCAGTGCCGCCATCTGCACGGCCACCGCTACGCCCTCGAAGTCACCCTGAGCGGCCCGGTGATCACCACCGACGGCGCCGCCGATCAGGGCATGGTTGCGGACTTTTCAGCGGTAAAAGCCATCGCCGCGCAGCATGTCGTCGAGCCCTGGGACCATGCCTTCCTCGCCTGGCGGCAGGACCGGGTGGTGACGGAATTTCTGGCCGCCATCCCCGGCCACAAGACGGTGCTGTTCGACGCCCCGCCTACGGCCGAGCACCTGGCGCACACCGCCTATGCCCTGCTCGAACCCCTCTACCGTGATTGTTACGGCAAAAAGCTGGTGCTGGAGCGGGTGCGGATTTACGAAACCCCGAACTGCTGGGCCGACGCCGTGCGCGGAGAAATCTGAGTCCAGCAGCTCAGCGGATGTCCAGCAGTTCCGCCAGGTTCTGCCACAGGATTCTTTCTTTCTCCTGCGCCGTCAGCGACTGCATGTTCTGCAGCCAGGCCACAGGTGACGGATGCCAGGGCACGAACGGCCAGTCGCTGCCCATCACCACGCGGTCGGCGCCGACACGGTCGATCAGGAAGCGCAGCGCTGCTTCATCGCCGGTGACGGTGTCGTAATACAGTTTTTTCATGTACGCACTCGGCGGCTGTGAAGTGGCGCGTCCGCCCGGACGATCATGCCAGTTGCGGTCGAGGCGCCCCATCGCGTAGCACACCGGCCCGCCGCCGTGGGCGATGCACACCTTGAGGTCCGGGCATTTCTCCAGCACACCGCTGCACAACAGCACCGCAGTGACAATCGCGTCGTCGAGGATGACGCCCATGCTGTTGTTCATGCCGTAACCCTTGACCCGCTTGAGCAGGAAGTTGTTCTGCGGCTGGGGGTGATAGAACAGCAACGCTCCCATCTGTTCGGCCGCCTTGAAGAACGGCAGGAACCGGGGGTCATCCCACTGCACATCATTGACATGGGTATCCAGCGCAGCCCCCTTCAGCCCCAGCTTGGTCACCGCACGTTCGAGCTCCTGTATCGCCAGCCCGACATCCTGCATCGGCAGCGTGGCAAGACCGGCCAGACGATCCTTTCTCGCACGTGCGGTTGCGCTGATCTCGTCATTGAATTCACGCGCCAGCGCCAGCCCCTGCTGTGCATCAAGGTCGTAGCCGACCAGCGGCATGTGGATCGACAGCACCTGGACGTCGACTTTCTGCTCGTCCATGTCCTTCAGCCGTTCTTCCAGCGTGTATTTCACCTTGGGGCTGGTGAAATGGGTCTGTCTGCCGCAGCCGTCCACCACCGCACCGAGGCCTTTACCTGCGGTGTGGTGGAACCCGTACCAGTCCCGCTTTTCCTCGACTGCCTTCCACAGCGAGTCCGGAATGATATGGGCATGGATGTCGATTGATTTCATGATGTCCTTTTTATGCTTTCAGTAAAAAATGCAGCACAACCCGTGCTGGCGCAGACTTCATAATCCAACTCCCGGTCAGCGGGCTGAGACTCCGGTTGCCTTGACCACTTCCGCCCACTCCCGGACATCGCGCTCCATCGCCTTGCGTACTTCAGCGGGACTCTGCGACAGGGTTTCCGCGGCGTTGGTGGCATAAAGTTCCTTGGCTTTCGGGGTATCAGATGCCCTGGAGAACTGGGCATAGAGCAGATCCACGACGTTCTGCGGCGTACCGGCGGGCGCCAATACACCGGCAATGACCGCACCTTCCACATCCTTCACGGTTTCACCGATGGTCGGAATGTCCGGCAGGTACGGCGAACGTTTGGCGGCAGCCAGCCCCAGGGCAACGATCTTGCGCTCCCGCACATGCTGGATGCTCGCCGGTACAGTGGCCATGACCATGGCCACCTCACCGCTGCGCAAGGCCACGATCGGCGTATTGCCACCCTTGTAGTTGACCGCGATGACTTCGATACCAGCGCGCATGCGAAATTTTTCAGCAGTCATGTGGGTCACGGTACCCAGTCCGGAATTACCCAGCGTGATGCCCGGGGTGCGTTTCGCCAGCTTGACCAGTTCGCCCACCGTTTTCACGCTGACGGAAGGATGGGCTACCAGCAACAACGGGGATGAGTTGACCGCAGTGACAGGAGTGAAATCCTTCATCGGATCGTAGGCCAGCTTGGCATACAGCGAACGGGTGATCGTGTGCGTGGAGAGGTCCGTATAGAACAGCACGTGACCGTCGGCCGGAGACCGTGCCACGAATTCAGCTGCGATCGTAGTGCCCGCCCCCGGCCGGTTCTCGACGATGACCTGCTGACCCAGGCCCTTGGTCATCTCCGCTGCCGCCATGCGGGCGAAGATGTCGGTGGCGCCACCGGGCGCAAAAGGCACCACCAGCCGGACCGGCCTTGTCGGATACGACTGAGCGTGTGCAGACGGCAACAGCAGCGCCGCCACGACTAATGCAAGAGTGCTTCCCAATAACCTGTTCATGGTCTCTCCTCCTTTGCAATGCATGGTTTTGTCACGTTGTTCTTGCGTTTCCGAATTGACTATTCCTGTTCCTCCGCTTGCAGCACTACCAGCGCATCAGCCGCAATCACGCCCTGTCCGCGCGATCGCACCAGCAGCGGATTGATATCGAGTTCCTGCAACCGGTTGCGCAGTGTCCATGCCAGCCCGGCCACCTGTACCAGGGCCTGTGCCAGCGCATCGATATCTCGCGGCGGTTGCCCGCGGGCACCATCAAGCAGCACCCGGCCTTTCAGCTCACCGAGCATGGCATGAGCCTCATCAAGGTTGAACGGCGCAATCCGGTAGGTGACGTCATGCAGAATTTCAGTATAGACGCCACCGAGCCCGACTGCGACCACCGGTCCGAAGGCGGCATCGTTGACCACGCCGACGATCATTTCGAGGCCGTCAGTGATCATCTCGGAGGCCAGCAGGCCATCCAAACGTGCTCCGGGCACAGCCTTGCGCGCATTGGCAGCAATGTCCTGCGCCGCGGTTGCCAGCGCTGCGGCATCGGCAATGCCAAGACGGACGGCACCGATGTCAGTTTTGTGCGCGATGTCAGGTGAAACGATTTTCAGGGCTACGGAGTATTTGAGATCATTCGCCTCATCTCCGGGCACCAGCGACAGCACGCGATCCCGGGTGACCGGCACCCCCGCCGCCGCAAGCATCCGCTTGCTGTCGGTCTCGTTCAGCGTCGCTGCGCCCGCCGGCAGTTCCGGCAGGACCGCCGCAGCCAGCGCAGGCTCCACTGGGACACGCGCGCGTGCAGCCGCATGATCCGCCAGCCGCGCCAGCGCCGCCGCCACCCGCTTAGGCGAAGTCAGTACCGGAATGCCGGCAGCCCGCAATTTGTCCAGTCCCTCGTCCGCAATGGCTGCGGTCATGCCGGAAAAGGCGACGATCGGTTTCGGCGAATTCACCGCCGCAGCCGCCAGCGCCTCTGCACCATGCAACAGTTGCTGATTGCCGGCCGCCGCAAACATCACCGCCATCTGGTCGACGCCCGGATCGGCGAGCGCCGCAGTAAACCCGCGTTTGAAATCAAGGCCGGCCTGTGCACGCGGATAGCCTGCGGTGTAATCCACCGGGTTTTTCAGCGAACTCAGCGCCGGCAGCACGCCACGCAGTTCTTCCACGGTCTTTGGTGACAGTGACGGCAGGGTCAGTCCCACCTGATCGGCATGATCGGAAAACATCGCAGCAGCGCCGCCGGACCCGCCCATCACCACCACCCGGCGGCCCGCGGGCAGACGACCTCCACCCAGGCAGGCGATCATGTCGGCGGCTTCAGGGATATCCGACACTTCAATCACGCCGCACTGGCGGAATGCCGCGCGGTAAACATCGTATTCACCGGTGAGGTTGGCAGTATGCGATGCCGCGGCACGTCGGCCCTGCTCAGTGTTGCCGGCCTTGATCAGCACCAGTGGCTTGCCCGCCGCGAGCGCACGGCGCGCAGCGTGCATGAAGGCCCGACCGTCACCGACCCCTTCGAGGTACGCCAGGATGATCCGCGTCTCGGGGTCGTCAACACAGGCCTCCAGCCACTCCGGCATATGGATGTCCGCCTCGTTGCCGCTGGTCACGATGTAGCGGAAACCGGCGCCGGCAGCGGCGCACTGGATCAGCAGGCTGGTACCCAGGCTTGCGCTTTGCAAGACCGCGGAAACCCCACCGGCTGCGAAGCGCGGCGGGCGCGTCAGGCTGCCGAATGCGGCATAGGCACGCGCATGCACGTTGACGAAACCGAGGCAGTTGGGACCGACGATGCGCACGCCGCGCGAGCGGGCAACACCCAGCATGTCATTCTCGATGGCAATGCCTTCGTCACCGGCCTCGCGGAATCCGCCGCCCAGTACCACGGCATAACCGATGCCACGGTCGGCGCACTGCCCGATGGCTGCTGGCACCTGTCCTGCCGGCAAGGCGATCACCGCGAGATCACAGTCCCCTTCGATGCGGTCCAGCGAGGGATGACAGGCGTAACCGGCGATTTCCGGATATTTCGGATTCACCGGATAAACGCCACCTTTGAAACCTTCGCGCTGCAGCGCGTGCACAGTCTGACCGCCCGGCCGCGCGGCGTCGGCGCTGGCGCCGACTATGGCAATGCCACGCGGATTGAACAGGCGATCGAAAGAACTCATGTCACCGGCCAGCGCAGCTTCATCACCTTTTTCATGTCAAGACGGCTGGTAATGCGGCCACCGGCCCGCGCCGCCTCGCGCAGCACCGCATCCTGATCGACGCGCGTCATGCGCCCGTCGCGCACCACCTGCTCGCCGCCCACGAACACGTGCTTCACCGTGTTACCGGTCGCGCCATAGACGAGGTTAGAGACCGGGTTATACAGCGGCTGCCATTCCGAGACCGTCGCATCGAACAGTACGAGGTCACCCTCCTTGCCGGTCTCTATCGAGCCGATGCGATCCGCAAGTCCCGCCCCGCGCGCGCCGTTGATCGTCGCCATCTCGATCGCCTGCTCGGGCGGCATCACGCGCGGGTTCAGGCGCATCTCCTTGTACCCGCCCACCGCATGGCGCATTTCCTGCACCAGGTCCACGGTACCGGAACTCGCATGGTCGGCGCCCAGACTGACGTTGACGCCCAGCGCCAACAGTTCGGGATGGCTGGCCATCTTGAAATTGCCATAGCCGTTGTGCAGTGAAGAAGTCGGACAGCACACGATGGTGGGCTTGCGCTTCGCCAGCAACGCGATCTCCTGCGGCTCGAGCCAGCCGCCGTGCAGGATGAGCATGCGGTCATCGAGCACGCCGAGCGACTCCAGCCGCTCGATTTCCGGCATGCCGTGGTGGGTGACGCTGGCGTCATGCGTGAAGTAGGAAAAACAGGCGTGCGTCTGCAGTACGGCGTTGTGTTTGTCCGCGATTTCTTTCAGCTTGAGGATCAACTCGTCCGTGCTGTTATTCATGCCGCGGAACGACGCACTTACAGTCATGCGCCCCTTGTACTTGCCGGGATACTTGTCGAAAATCTCCTCGGTCTTGGCGATGCACAGCGCAGTGTCCTGGATCATGCGCGCCGGCATGACGCCGGTCACCGTCTTGCTCTTGTCGAAGCAGCTCGTGGCCAGCACCATGCGCATGCCCGACTCCATCACCGCCTTGACCGTCACGTCAGGATGGTAGTTTCCGGGCTCGATATAGCAGGTGACACCATGGCGCAGCAGTTCAACGGTGGCGAGCGAGACGCTGGCGTGCACGTCCTCCTCTTCCATCACCGCTTCGTACGGGTACATGTGATCAAACAGGAAAGATTGGGCGTTTGATTCGTCGGCGAGGCCCCGCGCGAGCATGAAAGAGGAATGCAGGTGGTTATCCACCATCCCGGGAATGCCTACCGTGCCCTTGCCGTCGACTTGCCGCTCGGCACGCCAAGCCGCCGCAATGTCTGCGCTCTTGCCAATCGCCACGAACTTGCCGTCCTTAACAGCGACCGCCGCGTCACGGATGATGCGCCGCCCGGCGTCGACGGTGATCAACCAGTCGATGCCGGAGACCAGCAGATCAGCCTGGTTCATGCGTCACCTCCGCGGCAACCACTCGCGCAACAAAAAGAAATCCCATCATGCTCCTCCAGCTCGTCAGGTTTTGCGATTCGATCCGGTTTATTGTCATTGTGAACCGGTTCCCGGATTGTCGCGGCACGGAGTGGACATGGCAATGCGTCCGTATCTCGGACGCTGGTCAGCCTGCAGTCGCCCATCTATACTTTTTTCAACGGCCGGCACTGCACGGCCGGATTCATGTCGGTCGCCAGGCGACGCAAGCCGCCGCCATTTCAAACAGGGACGATAGATGACCCAAAAAACCAAGCAACAGATGTCGCAGCCGCGCGCCTGCAAACTGATCATCGAAAAAGACGTGAAGATTCCGCTGCGCGACGGCACCCTGCTCTACGCCGACGTGTTCCGCCCGGATTTCAAGGACGAGCGCTGCCCCGCGATCATGAACGTCGGACCGTACCAGAAAGACAAGCTGTGGATACCGCCGGACGACCTCGAGGAAAAGGCCAATCCCTACATGGCCTGGGAAACCGCGAATCCCGAATGGTGGTGTCCGCGCGGCTATGCGCTGGTGCGGGTTGACACCCGCGGCACCGGCAAGTCTCCCGGCACCTCGGAGCCGAGTTCCTACCAGGAAGCGCTGGACGCCTACGACGTCACCGAATGGATTGCAAAGCAGCCGTGGAGCAACGGCAAGGTCGGTGCCCTCGGCATTTCTTACCACGCCGCATTCCAATGGCGTCTCGCCAACCTGCAGCCGCCTGCCCTGAAAGCCATCATGCCGTGGGAGGGACGCGCTGACCAGTACCGCGACCAGGCCTATCACGGCGGCATCTTCGCAATGGGCTTCATCGCCCAGTGGTGCAACAGCACGGCAGCGCATCACCTGCTGGGACGGCCGCGCGCCTACAACCCCGAGGCCTTCAACAACAACCTGCTGTGGGAATACATGCGCCACGACCTCGATTCCGACTACTGGCGGAAAAACAGTGCGCAATGGGAAAACATCACCGTGCCGCTTTACAGCGTCGGCAACTGGGGCGGCTTCGCCATGCATCTGCGCGGCAACACCGAGGGCTACATGATGGCGGCCTCCAGGCACAAGAAGCTGCGCATCCACACCGGCACCCATTTCCACCCTTTCCATGCTGAAGAGGCGCGCATCGACCAGTTGCGCTGGTTCGATCACTGGCTGAAGGACATCGATACCGGCATCATGGACGAGCCGCCGGTCAAACTCGAAATCCGCACCGGGGGCAGCATGAAGCCCTATCCATTCCGCACTGAGAACGAATGGCCGATTGCGCGCACACAATGGACCAAGATGTACCTCGACATCGCGCGTGAAACCCCGGCCAAGGGCAACACTTCCGCCGGCAGTCTGTCACTCAAGCCTCCTGCAGCCGAGAAACAGGTGTTCTATTCCGCCGGGCCCGGACATTACCGCCCGGTGCACGGCGAGGCGGGCATATCCTTCGAAACGCCGCCGATGGAAGTCGACACCGAAGTTACCGGCCCGCTGGTGCTTAACCTCTGGATATCAAGCTCGGCGGAAGACATGGACATCTACGCGACGATCCGCAATATCGGGCCCGATGGCAAGGATGTCTGCGAAGTCGGCCAGCGCGGCGAGCCGGTCAGCTGCGTGACCAAGGGCTGGCTGCGCGCCTCGCACCGCCGGCTCGATCCGGAAAAATCGCTGCCCTACCGGCCGTACCACGCCCATGACCGGCGCGAATGGCTGAAACCTGGCGAGATCGTCGAATGCCAGGTCGAAATCTGGCCGACCAGCATGGTGTTCCGCAAGGGCCACAAGCTCAAGCTGGACATCTCGCCGCGCGACGGCGTCGGCGCCGGCCATTTCACGCATTACAACGCCGATTACAACGCCGGAGCCACCAACAGCGTCCATTCCGGCGGCCAGCGCCTGTCATGGCTGATGCTGCCGGTGATTCCCGCTAAAAATTGATCGCTGATAAAAACAAGGAGCCCCGCAGGGCCCCTTGTTGTGACGTGAAAAACAATCTTATTTTTTCAGCTTCAGTTCGGTCAGCAGTTTGCCGACACGCACGTAGTCCTCTTCCAGCTGCTTGGCCAGTTCATCCGGCGTACCGGTAACGGTATCCACGCCCTTGTTGTCCCACAGCTTGCGCACCTCGGCTGATTCGACAATCTTGCCGATCTCGGTATTGAGCCGGCTGACGATGGCCTGCGGTGTCCCAGACGGGGCAAATACACCCTCCCAGCTCAGCACGCGGAATTTCGACAAGTTGGGCAGGCCGGCCTCAGCCACCGTCGGCACGTCAGGCAACAGCGAATTGCGGCCCGCCGAGCTGACAGCCAGCGCACGCAGCCTGCCCTGCTTGATGAAGGGATAGGACACCGGGATCAGGCCGAACATGAAATCCGCACGGCCAGCGAGCAGGTCAACCAGCGCATTGGCGCTGCTGCGATAGGGAATGTGCGCAACCTTGATGTTGGTTTCGATGCGGAACAGTTCGGCAGAGATATGCAGGTTGCTGCCGATGCCCGACGAAGCGAAATTCAGTATCCCGGGCTGCTTCTTCGCCAGATTGACCAGATCCTTCACTGATCGCGCAGGCACCGACGGATGGGTTTCCAGTACCAGGCCGTAGGAGCTGACCTGGATGATGGGCGTCAGCCGCTTGCGCGGATCCCAGCCATCTGTCGCATTCAGATGCGGACTGATCGCAACGAACGAGGACGGCTCCAGCAGCAGCGTGTAGCCATCCGGGGCCGCTTCGGCCACCAGACGGTTGGCAATCATGCCGGTCGCACCAGGACGGTTCTCGACGATCACCTGCTGGCCAAGGACCTTGCCCAGGCGTTCGGCAATCGCCCGCGAGGTCTGGTCAGCTCCCCCGCCCGCACCGGAGCCGGTAAAAAGGCGCACCGGCTTGGTCGGATAGGACTGTGAGACCGCCTGTCCGGATACAAGAAAAAGTGATGTCAGAACTACGCAACCAAGGCGAACGGAATAAGTTGCCATGTTTTCCTCCTCGTTGATGTCAGCAAACCATCGAGCGTGGTTTCAGCGCAGCATACCACTCTCGAGCCCGAAGAATAAAACCCTATAAATTCAGTAATTTAGCTGCGTTTCCCCAGAGTAACTGCTGCTTCTGCTGCGCATCCAGCGATTTGACACCTTCGACAAATTTCACCGGTTCTTCATAGGCAATGTCGAAGCAATAATCGCTGCCGACCATGATGCGCTCGGCACCCACCAGCTTGATCAGGTCTTCGAGCTGTCCTTCGTCATAGGTGATGGTGTCGTAGGTGAAACGCTTCAGGTAGGTGCTGGGCGGATGCTTGATGGTCTTGCACTCGGCGCGCACCTGGAAGCCGCGATCCATCCTGCCGCGCAAAATCGGCAAGGCGCCGCCGGCATGTGGGAGGCTGACGTCCAGCTTGGGGAAGGCATCGAGCACGCCGCCAAAGATCAGGTGCGCGGCGGCGATCGCGGTATCGAAGGGATTGCCGCAGAGGTTGATCAGGTAGTACTGCTTCAAACGCTCGTTGTTGATCATCATCGGATGCAGGAAGATCGGCAGCCCCAGCGCCTCGCAGCGCTCGTAGACCGGGAAGAAGCTGCGATCTGACAGTTCACGATCCCGCACCGCGGTGGCCATGTAAATGCCCTTGATGCCCGGCAGTTTGGCCACGCGTTCGAGTTCCTCGAGTGCCAGCAGCGGATTCTGGAACGGCAGGCAGGCGAAGCCGATCAACCGGTCCGGATGCGCCTTGTGTGAAGCACTGACAGCATCGTTGAATGCCTGGCACAACTGCATGCCGAGATCGTCGTCGGCCCAGTAGACCATCGGTTGTGTCAGCGACAGCGCATGCATGCCCAACCCCTGCCGATCCATGATCTTCAGCCGGGCATCGAGATCGATGAACTCGCGCGCCACCGGGCCGGTGCGCAGCAGCAGGCCGACCTGGATGAAGGTCAGGCCGCGGTCGTCGGTGATGACGTTGGCGCCGCAGCGTTTTCCGTACTTGGCGATCAGGTCGAGATAGGTCTGCGGGAAATAATGCGCATGCGTATCAATGGTCTTGGGTGTGTTTGCCACGAAACCTCCTCCTCTGTGCGAAATGTTCCGGAATACCGCGTTCCTTTAAGGCAGGAACCGCCACGCGGTCCTGCGCCCGGCAGCGTTACTTTGCGAGATGTTGGTGAAAAAAATCCACGCTCAACCCGAGAGCCCGGTCGGCCTCCGGCTTGCTGTAGGTGCGGCCACCGTGCCGCGCAAAGGCATGATCGGCGCCCGGATATTTGTGTATGGTCACCAGCGGGTTCGGCGACAGCCGCCGCTCCAGCAGGTCGTTGACCTCCGCCTGCACCCAGCGGTCCTTCATGGCCATGTGCAACATGAACGGACGGTGCAGGTTGCCGACTTCGCGGATGTTGTGCTCGATATAAGTGCCGTAATAGGCCACCGCGCAGTCGATGTCGGTGCGGCAGCACATCAGGTAACACAGCTTGCCGCCGAGACAATAGCCCACCGCCCCGACCTTGCCATTGCATTCCGGCAGCTTCTCGAGATAACGAACGGTGTCCTCCATGTCGCGGACACCCAGGTCGTAATCAAAATCGTAATAAAGATCGAACGCCTTCTTCACGTGCTCGGGATTGCCGTCCGAGAGTTCGACGCCGGGTTCCTGGCGCCAGAACAGATCCGGCACGAAACACACGAAGCCTGCCTCGGCAAATTCATGGGCATGGCGGCGCATCGTGTCGTTGACACCCCAGATTTCCATGATGGCGATGATGGCGCCAGCCGGCTTGCGGTCCGGCACCGCGAGATAGCCACCCATGACGCCGTCGCGCAGCGGAATGGTGATATTGCGTGTTTCCACCTGACCCCCTCCTGGATATCCGGCTGCAACCGTGATGGTTGTTGTTATCGGTCTGCGGCTCGGCACTGAAAGTATATAAGACCCTTCAGCGCGATGTCACAAGACCATATTAGGGACTTCAGCCCCCCCTGCCCGCTACAACGACGCAATGAAATCATGCGAAGAAATGACTTCGCCGAACAGCGGCAATATTTTTTCGCACTCGACCCGGTGGAGCTCGGGATCAGGACTGGCACAGCAATCCTCCAATACCTTGACCACGAATCCAGAATCGTCGGCATACCGCGCGGCACTGTCCACCACCATATGGGTATAGACACCGCACAAGACCAGCGTCGTAACACCCTGGCGCTGCAGCCAGGTCAGCAATCCGGTGTTGAAGAACGGATTGACCGCACGTTTGGTATAGACAATCTCACCAGGCAATGGCTTAATCGCTTCCGGAAAATCCAGCCCCCAGGTGCCGATCACGATCGCCTGCATTTTTTTCAAGCGCGCCAGCCGCGCGGACCGGCTGATGGCATCTGCATAGTCAGCGCGGAAACCCACATTGACAAATGCAACCGGCAAGCCCTTGGCACGCATGGCATCGAGAACTTTCCGGGTTTTTTCAATGAGCTGGCGCTCCTGCACCACCTTCGTAAACCCCTCGGACCCGACCTTGCCCTTGGGATCAATCAATTCGTTCTGCATGTCCAGCACCAGCAGCGCTGTTTTCGACATCACAACCTCCACAGGTTTACCGCCACAAACTGGACGGACCAGTCGGAAGCGCACTTTGATTCAAGTATTATTGCCTTACTTTCCGGCCATGACATCATGGACAAAGCCGGTATCAGCCAACCTCGACTCAATTTCAACAGGGTATTTAATTCATGGCGAGCGCAAAGGGTATCAAGGAAGTCAGCTATGTGGATGTAGGCAGCATTGGTGGCAGCCACGCACACGATGCCGCTTCCTGCGGCCTGCAACAGACCGGATGGTTCGACTGTGCCGGCGGTGGCCAGGTGGTGGTGAAAAACAACATCGCCTACGTCGGCAACATGCAGAACCCCCACGGCACACTGATCATCGACGTCAAGGATCCGAAAAAACCAAAAACCATCGCTGAAATCAAGATGCCGGTAGGCACGCACTCGCACAAGGTGCGCGTGGAAGGCGACCTGATGATCACCAACCGCGAAGTACTGGGTGCCCATGCTTTGAAGGGCCAGGTACCGCCTGAAGGTTATACCGGCGGCATCAGCATTTACGACGTTTCCAATCCGTCCAAGCCCAAGCTGATCACCGACTGGAATGCCACCGACAAGTCCCCCGCACGCTACGCCCGCGGCGTGCACCGCTTCGACTTCGATGGCCGTTATGCCTATCTTTCACCGACGATGGACGGCTACTTCGGCAACATCGTGCTGATCCTCGACCTGAAAAACCCGGCCAAGCCCGAAGAAGTCGGTCGCTGGCACATGCCCGGCCAGTGGATTGCCGGCGGCGAAAAACCCACCTGGAAAAACGACGCCCACAAATGCCATCACCCGCTGCGCATGGGCAACCGCCTCTACACCAGCTACTGGCAGGGCGGCCTGGTGATCCTCGACATCGACGATATGAGCAAACCCAAGCTGGTGTCAGGCCTCGACTGGAGCCCGCCCTTCCCCTGGCCCACGCACACCGCGCTACCGATCCCGTTCAAGATCAAGAACCGCAATTTCATGCTGGTGACCGATGAGGATGTGTTCCGGCAGGAAGATTACTTCCCCTATCCGGCAGCGTTCCTGTGGATGGTGGACATCTCCGATGAGAAGCATCCCCAGCCGATCTCTACCTACCAGATTCCGGACATGCCGGATGGCCCGCAGCCGCGCATGACCGGCTGCCACCAGCCCTGCGAAATCGTCACCGGCACTGAAATTCCGGTCGCCTGGTTTGCCTACGGCCTGCGCATCATCGACATCTCCAACCCGCATGCACTGAAGGAAGTGGCGCACTTCATGCCGGATGTGCCGCAGGGTTCGGACCGGGTGCAGAGCAACGACGTCACCGTTGACGACCGTGGCCTGATCTACCTGCTGGACCGGGTGCGCGGACTGCATATCCTCGAGCGGACGTAACCGGACACCAGGCCGAAGTCTTGAGTCATAAACATCCGGCTGCTGATCTGCTCGCACGCCGGCGCGAGCGCGCCCTGCAGTTGCGGGTTGAACGTGCTCGGCGAAGCATTCGCACTGTCCGTTCTGGCCGATCACGTTCGGGTCTATCCGGAGAAGTTCACCGGATTCACCCTGACCCGCTTTGACGGAGAGCGTATAACCGTCTGGACAGCGGGAATGATTCTCGAGTCTGATAAACTCGGACCCGATCGGCGCAATAACAAAAATAAAATGATGTCGATCTACAAAAACATAAAAGAGGAGAGAAACATGAAACGCTATTTTTTTGCAGCGCTGCTGCCCGTTTTCTTCGGCATTGCAGGCCCGGCGACCTCAGCGGAATACCCGACCCGACCCGTGCGGATGGTCGTTTCGTTCGCACCCGGTGGAGGTGTCGATACGACCTCGCGGATTTATGCGCCGAAACTCAGCGAATACATGGGCCAGCACTGGGTGGTGGACAATCGTGCAGGTGCAGCCGGGAATATCGCGAGCGAAATCGTTGCCGGTTCCAGTCCGGACGGTCATACGGTACTGGTGGCCCTAGACACCCAGCTCTCGGCAAATCCGAGTCTCTACAAACTGCCTTTCAGCGTGGAAAAAGACCTGCAGCCAGTCGTCATCCTAGCGGTCAGTGACCAAGTCCTGGTTCTGAACAACAATGTTGCCGCCAGGACCGTGAAGGAGTTCGTCGCACTGGCCAAACAAAAACCTGGCGCTTTGCGTCATGGATCGGCAGCCCTGGGCAGTTCGAATCACCTGGCGGCTGAACTGTTCAAGAAGGTAGCCGGGACTGACATCCTTCATGTTCCATACAAGGGAGCGGGCCCCGCAGTCACTGCCTTGATCTCGGGCGAAATCCAGATGAACATCAGTTCCACCGCTTCGACCATCGGCCACATTCAGGCCGGTCGGGTTCGTCCGCTGGCGACAACCGGGCTCAAGCGCAGCAAAGTGCTGCCCAACGTGGCCACGGTCGCGGAAACCTATCCCAATTTCGAGGCCATACAGTGGTATGCCCTCGTCGTACCGGGCAAGACCCCAAAGAATATCGTCGACCGCATTTACAGGGACTCGATCAAGGCGATGAACACCCCCGAAGTACAGGCGGCGATGGACAAACTGGGACTGCAGCAGGATCGAGCCACACCGGAACAACTGCGCGTGCGCATCAAGAAAGAAACCGCACAGTGGAGCGGGATCATCAAGGAGACGGGAATCAAACTGAATTGATTCGCGAAGTGTAACTGGCGCTTCGCTGGATCAGCTTGACAGGTTTTGTGCCCGAAATCGGCTCATCCCGGTAATGGGAAAGCCTGTCAGGCCATTGCACGTATTCTGGCGGAGAGTGTGAGATTCGAACTCACGAGGGCCGTGAGGCCCTGCCGGTTTTCAAGACCGGTGCATTCAACCGCTCTGCCAACTCTCCGTGCCGCCTGATTATCCCACTGCCGGTTTTGGCTCCGGCCGCGCCTCACGGCGCTTAACCAGCCCTGCAACAGGTTTGCGGGGGCGCATTGTAGCGCCAAAATGACAGATATCGGCCATGCGGATGGGGATTATGGAAAATAATGTCATTTATTATCAATAATTTAAAAAACCAGAAATGCCGGAAAAACCTCCGGTTTTGATTGAAACTTTCCCCCGCTTTCAGTAGTCTTATGCCCGACCGATTGGGTCAACCTTCATTGGAGAACCAAAGATATGCAACCTGACCTGCAATCCGGAACGTATAGCGCCGGCTCACAGGACATTGCCGTCCAGCAGAACAAGGTACTGCGCAACACGTACCTGCTGCTCGCGTTGTCGCTGATCCCCACCGTGATCGGCGCCGCCGTCGGCACGCATTTCATCAATTTCAGCTTCATGCGCGCGAGCCCGATCATGTCCGCGCTGGTGATGCTCGCCGTTTTCTATGGCTGGATTTTTGCCATTGAGAAGAATCGCGACAGCGCCCTCGGCGTCGGCCTGCTGCTCGGCTTTACCGCCTTTCTCGGAATCATGCTTGCCCCGCTGCTGCAGCAAGTGCTTGCACTGCGCAACGGTGGCCAGCTGGTGATGATGGCTGCCGGCGGCACCGCGGCGGTGTTCTTCGTACTCTCGGGCATCGCTGCCACCACCCAGCGCGATTTCAGTTTCCTCAACAAGTTCCTGCTGGTCGGTTTTGTGGTGATCATGCTGGCGGTTCTGGCCAACATTTTCCTGCAAAGCCCGCTGATGCACCTGGTACTGTGCGGCGCGTTCATCATTTTCTCGTCAGCCATCATCCTGTGGCAGATCAACGCCATCGTGCGTGGCGGGGAAACCAATTACGTATCAGCAACTCTGTCGCTCTACGTCGCGCTCTACAACATCTTCACCAGCCTGCTGCAGATACTCGGCATCATGGGCGGCGACCGCGATTGAGCGGTTACACCCCCTAAAAAAAAGCGGCCTGCGGGCCGCTTTTTTTTTTGTACAGGAGAGCGTCATCAACACCGTTCCAACAGCCCCATCGATTCGACGTGCGCGGTATGCGGGAACATGTTGACGATGCCGGCGGCACGCAGCTGGTAGCCGTGTACCGCCACCAGCACCTCGGCATCGCGCGCCAGAGTCGCCGGATTGCACGACACGTAGACAATGCGGCGCGGACCATGGGCACCGATCAGCTTGACCAGTTCCATCGCACCGTCGCGCGGCGGGTCGATCAGCAGCTTGTCGCAAGCGCCCAGCGCCGACCATTGCGCGGCGTCGATCTTGAACAGGTCCATGGTCAGGAATCTCGTGTTGCCGGCAAGGCCATTGATCTGCGCATTCTGTTGCGCGCGCGCAATCAGTCCCGCGCTGCCCTCAATGGCGGTGACCTGCGCCCCGCTGCGCGCGATCGGCAACGTGAAATTGCCCAGCCCGCAGAACAGGTCGGCGATGGATTCCCCGGGGCGCGGGTCGAGCAGCGACAGCGCCCGCCGTACCAGCACCCGGTTGATGGCGTGGTTGACCTGGGTGAAATCGGTCGGGCGGAAATGGATCTGCACGCCGAATTCCGGCAGCGTGTAATACAGTTTGTCCGCACCCGGTGGATGAAACACGGTTTCGGTGCCGGGGCCGCCGGTCTGCAGCCAGAACACGATGCCGTACCGGTCGGCGAAGGCGCGCAGCGCCGCCTCATCCGCCGGCAGCAGCGGTTCGAGTATGCGCAGCACCAGCACGTCGGCCGTTTCAGTGATGGCCAGTTCGATCTGCGGCAATCGCGCCCGGATGCTGAGACTGCCAACCAGTTCACGCAGCGGCAGCAACAGGTCTGATATGCGCCTCGGCAGCACTTCGCAGGCAGTCATGTCGGCGACAAAGCTGCTACGCCTTTCATGGAATCCGACCAGCACCGTGCCCTTCTTCAGCACGTTGCGCACGGTGAGCCGCGCGCGATGGCGGTAACCCCAGGCAGGCCCCTGGATCGCCGGCAGAATCTGCTCCGGCACCACCTTGCCGATATGGCGCAGGTTGTCCTCGAGCACGCGCTGTTTGGCGGCGACCTGGGTGCGCAGATCCATGTGCTGCAGGCTGCAGCCACCGCAGAGGCCGAAGAACGCGCAGCCGGGATCGGTGCGCGAGACGCTTTCACGGAATATGCGGGTTGCATAGCCCTGCTCAAAAGCGGGCTTGCGACGGTAGATGGCAGCATCGACGACTTCCCCGGGCAACGCGCCCTCGATGAATAGCACCTTGCCGCCAAGCCGGGCGATGCCCTTGCCTTCGTGATCCAGGGACTCGATGTGCAGCGGACCGGCCGCTGTCGTCCGCGGAGTGTTGCTGCGGCCGCGCATCAGACCTTCCAGCGGGCCAGGAACTCCTGCCAGTGCGGCTGTCCGGTTTTTTCCAGTACGGCTCTCACTGCGGCAAGCTGCGCATCATGCAGCGCCGGTGTCAGCGTACCGCGCATCTGCTGGAAGCGCAGGAACACCAGATAGGTATTGACGACATCGGTCTCGCAATAACGCCAGATGTCCTCTAGCCTGCCCGCCTGGAATGCACCCCAAACGGCAGAACCATCCATGCCCAGTTTTCCGGGCAGTCCCATCAGTTGCGCCAGCGCATCCAGCGGCGCATTGGCACGGGCCTGGTACATCGCCAGCAGATCCATCAGATCGAGATGGCGCTGGTGATAGCGGCTGATGTAGTTGTTCCACTTGAACTCGCGATCATCTTCGCCCTGGTCCCAGTAGCGCGCCGCCTTCACGCCGTGCATCAGTCCGCGGTAGTGCAATACCGGCAGATCGAAGCAGCCGCCGTTCCACGACACGATCTGCGGCGTGTATTTTTCGATGCCGTCGAAAAACCGCTGGATGATCTCGCCTTCGCTTTCGCCAGCCGCGCCCAGCGACCACACGCGGAAACTGTCACGGTCCTGAAGCGCACACGAAATCACCAGCACCCGGTGCAGGTAATGAGGCAGGAAGTCGCTGCCATGTGTCTGGCGTCGCAGCTGGAACGCCATCTCGGCGACATCGGCATCGGAAACGCTGTCGTCGATCCCGTGCAGACGGCGGATGCCGTCCACATCGGGCACGGTCTCGATGTCGAACACCAGCGTGGAATTCAACTATTTTCCTTTAAAAACAATTACTTATAATATCAGGCAAAAATGCCGGTGGAGAGGTAGCGGTCACCGCGATCGCAGACGATGAAGACGATGACCGCGTTCTCGACCTGCGCGGAAATCTGCAGCGCGGACCACAGCGCACCCCCTGAAGACACGCCGGCAAAGATGCCCTCTTCACTGGCCAGGAGCCGCGTTGTTTGTTCGGCATCAGTCTGGTTCACTTCGACCACCTGGTCCACCCGCGACCAGTCACAGATTTTCGGCAGATAGGCCGCCGGCCATTTGCGTATGCCGGCGATCTGCGAACCGTCGGACGGCTGACAGCCGATGATCTTGATATCCGGATTTTTTTCCTTCAGATAACGCGACACACCCATGATGGTGCCGGTAGTGCCCATACTGGAAACGAAATGGGTGACCCTGCCGCCGGTGTCGCGCCAGATTTCCGGACCGGTGCCTTCGTAATGCGCCAGAGGATTGTCGGGATTGGCGAACTGGTCGAGCATCACACCACGGCCTTCACGAACCATGCGCTCGGCGACATCGCGCGCACCTTCCATGCTGACTTCCTTCGGCGTCAGCACCAGTTCGGCACCGTAGACACGCATGGTCTGCTGGCGCTCCAGCGACTGGTTTTCCGGCATCACCAGCACCATGCGATAACCCATGATCGCCGCCGCCATTGCCAGCGCTATCCCGGTATTGCCGCTGGTGGCTTCGATCAGCGTATCCCCCGGCATGATGATGCCGCGCTCTTGGGCACGGCGGATCATCGACAGCGCCGGCCGGTCCTTGACCGATCCGGCCGGATTGTTGCCTTCAAGCTTGGCCAGCAGCGTATTGGAGGTCGTCCCCGGCAACCGCTTCAGCTGTACGAGAGGCGTCTCCCCGATGAAGTTTTCGAGGGTGCGATACATGCTCAACCTGCGGTGGCCAGCAACTGCCGGCAGTAATGCGCAACACCCTGCTCTACGGTCAGGAATGATTCCTGGTAAGCACCGGCACCGCGCAGCGCGGTCAGATCAGCCTGTGTATAACTCTGGTATTTGCCTTTCAGATCACCGGGAAAGGCGATATAGCGGATGATGCCCTGCTGCTGTAGCTGCGCCAGCGACAAGGCATTCTTGCCTTCGGCGCCGCGGCAGGCATTGACTGTCGCCACCGCGACATCGTTGAACGACTGCGCCGCGCCGGTACCGCAGTTGAAAATGCCGGAGATCACCGGATTGTCGAGGAAATGCAGGTTGACCTTGACCACGTCCTCCACCGAGACGAAATCGCGGCGCTGCTCGCCATTGCCGTACCCCCCGCTGCCTTCGAACAGCCGCACATGACCTTCGGCACGGTACTGGTTAAAGAAATGGAAAGCAACGGAAGCCATGCGCCCTTTGTGCTGCTCACGGTTGCCGTAAACATTGAAATAGCGCAGTCCGACCACCTGAGAGCCACCAGCCGGGAGGCGGCGCACGCGCTGGTCAAAAAGCAGCTTCGAGTAGCCGTAAACGTTGAGCGGCCCTTCGCAGGCAGGATCCTCGCGAAAACCAGGATGCGCGCCGTAGGTTGCCGCCGAGGATGCATAAATCAGCGGAATCATTTCGGCATTGCAGAAATCGAGCAGCGTGCAGGAATAGGCGTAGTTGGTATCCATCACGTAGCGACCATCGCTGGCGGTGGTGTCGGAACAGGCGCCCTGGTGCAGGATCGCCTTCAGCGAGCGGCGGAAATCGCCGGACTTGATCCGGGCGAGGAATTCATCCTTGTCGAGATAATCGCTGATCGCACAGTCGGCCAGGTTGCGGAACTTGTCACCCTGGGTCAGGTCATCGACCGCGATGATCTCGGTAATGCCCCGGGCATTGAGTCCTTTGACGAGATTGGCGCCGATGAAACCTGCAGCGCCGGTAACTACATATGCCATGACTGCTCCTCTGCGCCCGCGAACAATTCGTCGTAATCGACGACCGCAGTGCCGAATTTTCCGACAACGATGCCGGCGGCGCTGTTCGCCACCCGTATCGCATGATCCAGCCCGAAATCCGCTGCCAGCATCAGCCCGATGGCTGCAATCACCGTATCCCCGGCACCGCTGACGTCGTACACCTCACGTGCCTGCGCCGGCACATGCAGGCGCTCGCCGCTGCGATACAGCGTCATGCCTTCCTCGCTGCGGGTCACCAGCACTGCACCGAGCCCCAGGCGCCTGCGCAGACTTTGCACCTTCGTGGTCAGCTCCCGCTCACTGCTCCAGCCACCGGCCACGGCCCGCAATTCGGCCCGGTTCGGCGTAATCAGCGTAGCACCACGGTAACGTGAATAATCCTCGCCCTTGGGATCGACCAGCACCGGCTTTCCGGCACGGCGCGCCAGCGCAATCATCTTGGCGATGTGTGCCAGTCCGCCCTTGCCGTAATCGGAAAGAATCACCGCGTCGCAGAGTTTCAGCAGCCGCTGGTAATCCCGCAGCTTGGTGGCCAGCACTTCGTGACTGGGTGTCGTCTCGAAATCGGCACGCAGCAACTGCTGCTGGCGGCCGATGACACGCAGCTTGACGGTGGTGGAAATACCCGCATCCTGATGCAGGCTCGCAGTAATGCGCGATTCCTTCAGCAGGCGTCGCAGACGACGTCCCGCCTCATCCCTGCCGACAACTGACAGCAGCGCCACCGGCGCCCCCAGCGCAGCGACGTTGCGCGCGACGTTGGCCGCCCCACCGGGCCGCTCCTCGACGCGGTCGACCTTGACAACCGGCACCGGCGCTTCGGGTGAAATCCGGCTGACCTCGCCAAACCAGTAGCGGTCGAGCATGACATCCCCCACCACCAGTACGCGCGCGCGGCGTATCCGCGCACGCAGTGAAAGCTTGCTGCCGCTTGGTTTGCGTTTTTTCATGATTTCTATATTTTACCGGGCGGATCAGCTGCCGATCTCTGCATTGATGCGTTCGATCACAGCCAGCGGATCTGCCGACCGTGTAATCGGCCGTCCGATGACCAGGTAGTCAGCGCCACTGGCCACCGCGGCCGCGGGCGTCATGATGCGCTTCTGATCATCTGCCGCCGCATCGGCAAGACGGATACCCGGGGTTACCAGTGCAAACGATGCTCCACAGGCCTTGCGCAGTCCCGGCGCTTCCTGTGCCGAACACACCACGCCGTCCATGCCGCTGGCTGCTGCCAGCCGGGCCAGGCGCTCAGCGAGTTGCTGTGGAGCCTCGGCATGGCCGATCTCGCGCAGGTCATCGGCCCCCAGGCTGGTCAGCACGGTTACCGCAATCAGCAACGGCGGCTCGGACAGGCCGCCCAAAGCTTCACGCGCCGCCTGCATCATGGTCCGACCACCACTGGCGTGTACGTTGAGCATCCACACTCCCAGCCGCGCCGCCGCCTTGCACGCCGCAGCCACGGTATTCGGGATATCGTGGTATTTGAGGTCGAGAAACACGTCGAATCCGCGGTCAACCAGTTGTTCGACCAGGTCAGGGCCGGCGTTGGTGAACAGTTCCTTGCCGACCTTGACCCGGCAGCCCGCAGGGTCGAGCCGCTGTACCATGCCGAGCGCTTCGGGAGCATCGGCATAGTCGAGCGCGACAATGATGCGGGAGCCCTTATTCTTGACGCTCATGCAGGTATCGCCTTTTCTTCGGCACGCCGTGGGGCGTAGGTTTCCCATTCACCGCAGGCCGGGCAATGCCAGTAGAACTGGCGGGCGCGGAACCCGCAGTGCTCGCATTTGTACATCGCCAGGCTGCGCGTGTGCTGGTGGATCAGATGCTTGATCAACTGGAGATCATGCTGTTTTTCAGGAGGCGCTTCCAGCAATTGGGCTTCCAGCAGCTTGTCGAGTCCTAGCAGCGTCGGCGTGCGCCGAACCTCGTCGCGAACCAGGCGGTAGGCCGCCTGGGCGCCGCCGGTTTCGAGCGTTGCCTGGTAAACCAGATCGAGCAGATCCAGCGACGCATATTTGCCGAGGAAACCGCGCAACAGGTTGAGCCCTTCGTCGAGTTTGTTCAGATCGCGATACGCCTTGAGGATGCGTTCGGCCACCAGCGACAGGTAAGCAGGGTTCTGCGACTCGATACGCTGCCAGGCAGCAATTGCGGCGGCTGACTTGCCGAGATCGCGCTCGACATCGCCCAGCAGCATGTTGGCACGCACGCACAGCCGATGATGACGCAGCGCCTTTTCCAGATGGGGGCGCGCCTCCTCCGCCCTGGACTGCATCAGGTTGCGGGCAGCCATCTCGCAGCAGAAATTGGCAATTTCCTTCTGGTAGGAACGGCTGCTCAGCGACTCCAGCATTTCAGCGGTGGCGATGGCCTTGTCCCAGTCCTTTTCCTGCTCGTAAATCTCGAGCAGGAACAGCCTTGCCGCCTCGGCATGCGGAGTCCCGTCGAGTTTCAGGAACAGCTCCTCCGCCCGGTCCAGCAGTCCTGCCTTCAGATAATCCTGCGCCAGCTCCAGCACGGCCTGCAGTTTCTGCTCCTGGGCAAGGTCTTCACGCTCGACGAGGTTCTGGTGCATGCGGATCGCCCGCTCGACTTCGCCACGGCGACGGAACAGGCTGCCCAGGGCGAAATGCAGTTCAATGGTCTGGGGATTGACCTTGGCCACCTCGATGAAAGCCTCAATGGCCTTGTCAGGCTGCTCGTTGAGCAGGAAATTGAGGCCCTTGAAGTAGGAGGCCGGCATCAGCCGCGACTCGGTAACTATCTGCCGGATATCGACGCGCGCGGCCATCCACCCCAGCGCGAAAAACAGCGGCAATGCCAGCAGCCACCAAAGTTCAAGGTCCATGACGGTCAGCGGCTCACAGCAAATCCATGGGCGGCATCACCACCGGATCACCCTGCTTTTCCCGGGACTCCTGCGCGACGCGCAATTCGCGTTTCAGCGCGGCAATTTCCCGGCGCAGCTTCAGCACCTGGACCAGTCCAACGAGCACGCCTGCAACGGCTCCTATGCACAGCGCCAGCAGAAGGACCACGACCAGCGGCGCCTCCCAGCGGAAACCCAGGTAATAGCGCACGGCAACCATGTCGGTATTGACGATCGCGAATGACAATATCAGCAGAAACAGCGCGATCTTGATGGTCAGCGTCAGGTATTGCATAACTTGCCGAGAATATCACGCTCTACAGTTACGAAGGATGCTCGTCCCCCCCCCAAAAAAAACGGCATGGACTGAGCCATGCCGTGGGTTGAACGATGCCTGATCGTCCGTTATTTCTTGATGTCCACGCGTTCGCGCAATTCCTTGCCGGCCTTGAAGTGCGGCACATACTTTGCGGGAACCTGGACCCGCTCGCCGGACTTGGGATTACGTCCGGTGCGCGGCGGTCGGTAATTGAGTCCGAAGCTGCCAAAGCCCCTGATTTCGATGCGCTGCCCCTGTGACAGGCTCTTGCTCATGGCGTCGAGAATCATTTTCACCGCCAGTTCAGCGTCCTTGGCCACAAGTTGCGGGTAGCGCGCCGCCAGTTTCGCGATCAACTCCGACTTGGTCATGATGCTCCCTTATCCCTTATTGTTGAGTATTGGCTGTATCCAGCTTGGCTTTGAGCAGGGCGCCCAGATTGGTAGTACCCGAACTCGCCTGTTTGTCCGACGCCAGTTTCTGCATGGCTTCGGTGTCCTCCGCAAGGTCTTTCGCCTTGATCGACAGGTTGATAGTACGGTTTTTGCGGTCGATGTTGATGATCATCGCCGTGACCGAATCGCCTTCCTTCAGCTTGGTGCGGATGTCCTCCACGCGGTCGCGGGAAACTTCCGACGCACGCAGATAACCTTCCATCTCCCCTTCGAGATTGATCACCGCACCTTTGGCGTCGATCGACTTCACCGTGCCGGTCACGATCGAATTCTTATCGTGCCCGCCGACGTAGTTGGTGAAAGGATCGCCTTCGAGCTGCTTGATGCCCAGGGAAATGCGCTCGCGTTCGACGTCAATCGACAGCACCTGGGCTTCGACTTCCTCACCCTTCTTGTAATTGCGCACGGCTTCTTCGCCGGGAACGTTCCATGACAGGTCGGACAGGTGAACCAGGCCGTCGATGCCGCCGGCCAGGCCGATGAAAATGCCGAAGTCGGTGATCGACTTGATCTGGCCCTTGACCTTGTCGCCCTTCTTGGAGTTCATCGAGAACTCTTCCCAGGGATTGGCCATGCACTGCTTCATGCCCAGCGAGATGCGGCGGCGTTCCTCGTCGATCTCCAGCACCATGACTTCGACTTCGTCGCCCAGTTGCACGACCTTCGAGGGATGCACGTTCTTGTTGGTCCAGTCCATTTCGGAAACGTGAACCAACCCTTCGATGCCAGATTCGATCTCGACAAACGCACCGTAGTCGGTGAGGTTCGAGACCTTGCCGAAGAGGCGGGTGTTGGGAGGATAGCGGCGCGACAGGCCGACCCACGGATCTTCGCCCAGCTGCTTCATGCCCAGAGAGACGCGGTTCTTTTCCTGGTCGAACTTGAGTACCTTGGCAGTGACCTCGTCACCAACGCTGAGCATCTCCGAGGGATGCTTGACGCGGCGCCAGGCCAGATCGGTGATGTGCAGCAGGCCGTCGATGCCACCGAGGTCGACGAACGCACCGTAGTCGGTGATGTTCTTGACGATACCCTTGACGGTTGCGCCTTCGCGCAGATTTTCCAGCAGCTTCTGACGCTCTTCGCCCTGGCTCGCTTCGAGCACGGCGCGGCGTGACACGACCACGTTGTTGCGCTTGCGGTCGAGCTTGATGACCTTGAACTCCATCTGCTTGTTTTCGTACGGCGTGGTGTCCTTGACCGGACGGGTATCGACCAGCGAGCCCGGCAGGAAGGCGCGGATGCCGTTGATCATTACGGTAAGGCCGCCCTTGACCTTGCCGCTGATCATGCCCTGCACGATGTTGCCCTTCTCCAGCGCCTCTTCAAGGTCGTGCCAGGCGGCGAGCCGCTTGGCCTTGTCGCGTGACAGCCGGGTTTCACCGTAGCCGTCTTCGAGAGATTCGATGGCGACGCTGACAAAGTCGCCCGGTTTGACTTCGATTTCTCCGCGGTCGTCGCGGAATTCTTCCGCGGCCACGTAGCTTTCAGATTTCAGTCCGGCATTGACCACCACAAAGTTGTCGTCGATGCGCACGACTTCGGCGGTAATCACTTCGCCGATGCGCATTTCTTTGAGTGCCAGGCTCTCTTCAAAGAGCGCAGCAAAGCTTTCGGCGGATTTAGCCTGCGAGGATGTTTTAATCATTGGAATCAGGAGGTTATCACACCCGTTTGAGAAACGGGAGGTTGGTTTAAAAAAGCCACCGGCTGAGAGGCCGATGACACCGGATACCGCTAATTTACTGCCCTGCTTACTGCTTTTGACTGCGATACAGACCCAATATCTGCGACACCACTGACTCTATGGGAATACCCGTGGTATCCAGTTCGATTGCATCTGCACACTTCTGCAAGGGGGCCACGGTGCGATTGCTGTCGCGAAAATCACGCTCGCGGATGTCCTGCAAAAGGGCGGCCATACTAGCATCATCCCCCTTATCCATCAACTGCTTATAGCGTCTTTGCGCCCGTTCTTCAGGGGTCGCGGTCAGGTAAATTTTGAGGCCCGCGTCGGGAAAAACCACCGACCCCATATCGCGGCCATCGGCGACCAGTCCCGGGGCTACACGGAAACCGCGCTGCAGCTCCATCAGCGCCTGACGCACTCCCGGCAGTGCTGCGACCCGTGATGCGGCCGCACCTGCGACTTCACCGCGGATCGATGCAGTGACCTCCCGGCCATCAACCCAGACCTGATCTTCATTAAATTTTACTTTTAAATTCAATGTGATATCTGATATTTCTCGATCATTATCGAGATTTGCACCGCGCTCCCGACCCACCAATCCCACGATCCGGTACAAAGCGCCGCTGTCGAGATAATGAAATCCCAGTTGCTGTGCCACGCGCGCTGCAACCGTACCCTTGCCCGAAGCCGAAGGCCCGTCGATGGCGATGACCGGCGGCGCGGCTGCCATCAAGCCGCCCCTGCAGAAATGCCGGCGAACACCGAAAAATATTCGGGATAGGTCTTGGCCACGCAATCGGGATCGTTGATGCGGACCGTGACACCCCCCAGAGCCGCCAGTGAAAAACTCATGGCCATACGGTGATCGTCATAGGTATCGATCGTCGCCGGCTGCCATTGAACAGGTGGCGTGATGCGCAAATAATCCGCACCCTCCTCCACGGCCGCCCCCAGCTTGGAGAGTTCCTTCGCCATCGCGGCAAGACGATCGGTTTCCTTGACCCTCCAGCTCGCAATGTTGCGCAGCGTCGTCGTGCCATCGGCAAAGAGTGCTGCAATCGCCAGCGTCATCGCCGCGTCGGGAATGTGATTGCAGTCGATATCAACTGCTTTGAGCTTGCCATGACGGCGCGCGTGCTCTCCCGCAGCGGCCTCAATCCAGTTCTCGCCCATCTCCACCGCGGCGCCCATCTGCGCGAGCGCATCGGAAAAACGCACATCACCCTGGGTGCTGTTGCGGCCGACCCCCTCCACCCGCACCGGCCCGCCACCGCTGAGTCCGCTGATCGCACCGGCGGCCAGAAAGTAAGACGCCGAAGATGCATCACCTTCCACATGCAGTTCACCGGGGCTTTGGTAACGCGCACCAGCCGGAACGGTAAACGCAGCCCAGCCATCGCGTAACACTTCCACACCAAACACGCGCATCGCATTGAGCGTGATTTCAACGTAGGGCTTGGAAATCAGTTCACCTTCGACGCGCACGACGGTTTCACGGCCCAGCAACGGCAGCGCCATCAGCAAACCGGTCAGATACTGGCTGGACACATTGCCGCGGATACTGACTTGAGCGCGCGGCAGCGGTTTGCCGGGATGCACGGCCAGCGGCGGGAATCCTTGGTTGCCCAGATAATCGATTTCTGCGCCCAGCTGGCGCAAGGCATCGACGAGGTCGCCGATCGGCCGCTCGTGCATGCGCGCGACGCCGTCGATGCGATATTCACCGCCGCACAGCGCCAGCACTGCCGTCAGCGGCCGCACTGCGGTTCCGGCATTGCCGAGAAACAGTTCCGCCTTCTTCACCGGAAACGCGCCATCAACGCCGCTCACCGATACCGTTTGCCCGTCAGCGGCATCGCAACGCACCCCCAGGGTGCGCAATGCCGTCAGCATGTGCCGCGTATCATCGGAGTCGAGCAGATCGTGCAGCGTGGTACTGCCGCGTGCCAATGCAGCCAGCAACAGCGTGCGGTTGGAAATGCTCTTCGAACCCGGCAGTCGAACCGTGCCACGAACGGCACGTATGGGCTTCAGATCAAGATGCTTCATGCCGCTGGCTACCTGCGTTTTGCCAGCCAGCGCGAGCGGGCGCGTTGCGCCGAGCCGAACATGGCTTCCAGCGCCGCGCCGTCACCTGCGGCTAGCGCTCTCCGAGCCGTCTCGAGCTCTCCGATATAGCCCTCAAGCAGCGGCAGCAGCGCCGCTCGGTTGGCGATGCAGATGTCGCGCCACATTTCCGGGGAACTGCCGGCGATGCGCACCGTGTCGCGCAGGCCGCCGCCGGAAAATCCGAACAGCTTGCGGGGATCGGGCTGCCGCGCGAGCAGATGCACCAGCGCAAACGCCACGACATGCGGCAGATGGCTGACGGCGCCGAAAATCGCGTCATGTTCGGCTGCAGACAGGCGCACGATGCGCGACCCGCAGGCCTGCCATGCAGAGCTCACCAGCCGCAACGCAGCCGCATGGGTTTCCTTCTGCGGCACCAGGATCAGGTTGCGTTCACGAAACAGTTCGGGAAAAGCGGCCGCGGCGCCGCTGTGTTCGGTGCCCGCAATCGGATGCGCCGGCACGAAACGGGAAAAATGCTCGCCCAGGTGCAGTCGCGCTGCGGCAATCACGTCCTGCTTGGTGCTGCCGGCATCGGTAACCACGGCACCGCGCGGCAACGCAGGCGCGATACGGGTGAAAATTCCGGCCATCTGCCCCACCGGCGCGCCCACCAGCACCAGGTCAGCATCGACAACCGCCCGGGCAGCATCGGTCTCGACTTCGTCGATGACGCCACGCTTCAGGGCCACCTGCAGGTTTTTGCGGCTGCGGCCCACGCCGGTGACACGCCCCACGAAGCGCGACTTTTTCAGCGCCAGCGCGAACGAACCGCCGATCAGGCCGACGCCGATGATGACAAGCTTTTTGATGCGTTTTTTTGCCGGCATGGAATTCAGTTTCAGGAATGTTTAGGGCTTGTTAACACCTTACCGGTTTCCTGCGTTCGCGCAACCACCGGCGCGTTCAACCAGCCAAAGCGCGCCTCAGCGCATCGAGAAAGCGCGCATTCTCGGATTCCAGTCCGATCGATACCCGCAGATGGCCGGGCATGCCGTAACTGGCAATGGGACGCACGATGACGCCCAGCCGCAGCAGCTTCTGGAACACCTCGCCCGCCCTGGGCACTTCAAAGGTGACGAAATTGCCATAGGAAGGAATGTGTTTGAGCCCGAGCTTGCCGAGCCCTGCGACGATCTGGTCCATGCCGCGGCAGTTGAGTTCGTAGCTCTCGCGGATGAAGGCTTCGTCATCCAATGCTGCAGCGGCGGCGGCCAGCGACAGGCTGTTGACGTTGAACGGCTGACGCACCCGGTTCATCAGGTCGGCCACGCCAGGGGCACCCAGCGCATAGCCCACGCGCAGCCCCGCCAGCCCATAAACCTTTGAAAACGTGCGGGTGATCAGCAGGTTCGGATATTTTTTCAGCCAGCCGATACTGTCGTAGCGGAAATCCGTGCGCAGGTATTCGGTATAGGCCTCGTCGAGCACCACCAGCACGTCGGCGGACAGGCCGGCGATGAATTTTTCGAGCGCAACCCCTTCGACAAACGTGCCGGTGGGATTGTTGGGATTGGCGATGAACACCAGACGCGTATCCGCGCGTACCGCCGCCGCCATTGCGGCTAGGTCGTGGCCGTAGTTGCGTGCCGGCACCGCGATGCCCTTTGCCCCCACCGCCTGCACCGCCAGCGGGTATACCGCGAACGCATGTTCGGAATACACCGCCGACTGCCCCGGGGTCAGGAACGAACGCGCCGCCAGTTCAAGCACATCGTTGGAGCCGTTGCCGAGGACGATTCCATCCATCGCCACGCCGAAGCGGCGCGACAACGCCTGCTTCAGTTCAAAACCGTTACCGTCGGGATAGCGCGACAGACCATCCATGATCGCGCGCATCGCCTGCGCCGCTTTGGGACTGACACCCAGCGGGTTTTCGTTGGAAGCCAGCTTGACGATGGTTGACTCGTCGAGGCCCAGTTCGCGGGCCAGTTCGGAAGTCGGCTTGCCCGGCTGGTACGGTGCGATCGCTTTTATATAGCCCGGCGCAAGGTCACAAACACTCATTGTTTTAGTATATAAAACAGATACTTATGTGTTTTTAACGTGCAGCCGGATATGAACCCAGGACCTTGAGGAAGGCTGCCTTGCGCCCGAGCGCGGTCAGTGCACGAGCCACCCGCGGCTCCTGCCGATGACCTTCGATGTCTACATAAAACACGTATTCCCAGAGGCCGGTACGCGCCGGACGAGACTCGAACCGGGTCATGCTGACCCCGTGCTTCGCCAGCGGTGTCAGCAGATCATGAACTGCACCCGGCACATTGCGCGTCGACAGCACCAGTGAGGTCTTGTCGCGCCCCGATGGTGGCACTTCCTCGCTGCCGATCACCACAAAGCGCGTGGTGTTCTTCGGATCATCCTCGATATTGCGCGCCAGCAGCTTCAAACCGTAGAGCGATGCCGCGGTGCGGCTGGCAATGGCTGCCGAACGCCGATTCCTGCTCGCCAGCCGCGCGGCCTCCGCATTGCTGACCACTGCGATGCGTTCGGCATCCGGAAGATTGCGCGACAGCCACTGCTGGCATTGGGCGAGGCTTTGCGTATGCGAATAGACGATACGGATGGCATCGCGTTTCGCTGCGGTGCTCATCAGGCATTGCCGCACCGGCAGCATGACCTCGCCGCAGATGCGGGTCGAGGTATTCAGCAGCAGATCCAGCGCACGGCCGACCGCTCCTTCAGTGGAATTCTCCACGGGCACCACGCCATAGCCGGCGCCGCCGGTCTCAACCGCACGGAACACTTCGTCGATGGAAGCATGCGCCTGTGAACCGGTGGCCGAACCGAAATGCTTGACTACCGCTTCCTGGCTGAATGTTCCTGCAGGTCCGAGATAGGCCACCGCCATCTGGTCCTCGAGGGCACGGCAGGCCGACATGATTTCAGTGAACAGTCGCGACAGCGCCGCATGGCTCAGCGGTCCCTTGTTCAGCTCGCGCACCCGGCGCAATACCTGCGCTTCGCGCTCCGGCTTGTAGGCTGCCGTTCCGCCCTTCGCCTGCCAGGCCTGTTGCGCCAGTTTCGCCCGCGCCGACAGCAATTGCACGAGCCGGGCATCAAGGGCATCGATCTTGCGGCGGACGTCGCTCAGGGAATTAGCCATGCGCTGTGAATGCCGTTTCAGTTTGCCGGCAGGTATCTCACGGAAAGCACGCCGCCGATCGCTGCCAGCTCCGCAATCAGGGCATCAGGCACCGCGCTGTCGACATCGACCAGGGTATAGGCCATGTCGCCGCGGGACTTGTTGAGCATATTGTGAATGTTCAGTCCCGCGCGCGCCAGCGCCGTGGAAATCTGGCCGACCATGTTGGGTACGTTGGCATTGACGATACCGAGTCGGTATTCCGACTCTCGATGCATCACGACGTCGGCGAAATTGACCGAGTTGCGGATGTTGCCGTTCTCCAGAAAATCACGCACCTGGTCAGCCACCATCACCGCACAGTTGTCCTCGGCTTCGCGGGTCGAAGCGCCCAGATGGGGCAAGGTCACGACGCCGCCCTGCCCGGAAAGTTTCTGTGCCGGGAAGTCGCAGACGTATTTGGACAGGCGCTTGGCCGACAACGCTTCGAGCACAGCGTCATTGTCCACGATGCCTTCCCGCGAAAAATTGAGCAGCACCGCCCCCTGCCTGAGCAGCTTGACGCGCTGCATACTGATCAGACCGCGAGTCGCCGCCACCAGCGGCACGTGCAGGGTCACGAAATCGGCACCCTTGAGCACTTCCTCAATGGTATGCGCCTTGCGCACCTGGGATGGCAAGCTCCATGCTGCATCGACCGTGATTTCGGGATCGAAGCCGAGCACGTTCATGCCCAGCTTGATCGCAGCATCGGCGACCAGGCTGCCAATCTTGCCCAGCCCGATGACACCCAGCGTCCGGCCCGGCAATTCGATGCCGGCAAACTGCTTCTTGCCGTCCTCGACCAGCTTGTGCAGCGCTGCATCATCGCCTTTGAGACCTTCGACAAACCGCGCCGCTGGAATCAGGTTGCGCGCGGCAATCAGCATCGACGCAATCACCAATTCCTTCACCGCGTTGGCATTCGCGCCCGGCGCATTGAATACCGGCACGCCGCGCTGATTCATCTTGTCCACCGGAATGTTGTTGGTACCCGCCCCGGCACGCCCTATCGTCCTGACGCTCAGGGGTATATCCATCTTGTGCATATCGTGCGAACGCACCAGGACCGCATCCGGAGCCTGGATATCGCCACCCAGGCTGTAGCGGTCTTTCGGAAAACGCTGCAGGCCTACAGCGGCGATCGAATTCAGGGTCAGTATCTTCAGGGTATCAGCCATTTTTGCGCTCGAACTCACGCATGTACTGGACCAGCGCCTTCACCCCCTCCAGCGGCATCGCGTTGTAGATGGATGCGCGCATGCCACCGACCGAACGGTGGCCCTTGAGCTGGGTCAGCCCCGCAGCCTCGGCATCCTTGAGAAACGCCTTGTCGAGATCCGCGTTGCGCAGCGTGAACGGGATGTTCATCAGCGAACGGTCATCCTTCGCCACCGGAGAATGATAGAACTCGGTCTGGTCGAGATAATCGTAGAGCAACGCCGCTTTGGCCCGGTTGATCTGCTCCATCTGCGTAAGACCGCCCATCCGCTTGAGCCAGTCGAATACCAGACCGGCGATGTAGATGCCGTAGGTGGCCGGAGTGTTCGACATCGAATCGTTTTCCGCCTGTACCTTGTAGTCGAACACCGTCGGCGTCACCGGCAGCGCCTGGCCGAGCAGGTCTTCGCGCACGATGACGATGGTGACGCCGGCAGGACCGATGTTTTTCTGCGCGCCGGCGTAGATCAGGCCATAGCGTGACACATCCATCGGCCGCGACAGGATGTGCGAGGACATGTCTGCGACCAGCGGTACGTTCCCGGTATCGGGAACCCAGTGGAATTCGACGCCGCCGATGGTCTCGTTGGTTGTGAGGTGCACATAGGCCGCATCCGGATCCAGCTTCCACTCCGACTGCTTGGGCGCACGCGTGAAATTGTCGGCCTCGGAACTGGCGGCGACATTCACCTTGCAGAATTTTTTCGCGTCGGTGATCGCCTTCTTCGACCACTGCCCGGTGTTGACGTAGTCCGCCCTGTCCTTGCCGCGCAGCAGATTCATCGGCACCACGGCGAACTGCGCCGAAGCCCCGCCCTGCAGGAACAGCACCTTGTAATTCTTCGGGATGCCCATCAGCTCGCGCAGGCCGGCTTCAGCCCTGGCGTGGATGTCGATGAACTCCTTGCCGCGGTGGCTCATTTCCATGACCGACATGCCGCTGCCATGCCAGTCGAGCATTTCCTCGGCTGCCTGTTTGAGCACCGGCTCCGGCAATACCGCCGGACCGGCACTGAAATTGAATACTCTAGCCATTCGTGATTGACCGCTGTGTTGAAAAATGGATAAGTGGACGGAAACGCTGCGACTGTGGAGGAAGCACTATTCCTCTTCGTCGGTTTCGACGATAGTCTCCATGCCGACCAGCAATTCGCCTTCGTCCAGGTTGATCAGCCGCACCCCTTGAGTCGACCGCCCCTGCTCACGCACCTCGGATACACGGGTGCGGATCAGCACGCCACCGGTGGTAATCAGCATGATCTCGTCTTCCTTGTTCACCAGCTGCGCACCAACCAGCTTGCCGTTGCGTTCGCTCGACTGGATCGCGATCATGCCCTGCGTGCCGCGACCGTGTCGCGTGTACTCGGAAACGGGCGTGCGCTTGCCATAGCCGTGCTCGGTGGCAGTCAGCACCGACTGGGTTTCCTCTTCGGTGGTCAGCAACGAGATAACCTTCTGTTTCGGCTGCAATTTCATGCCGCGCACCCCGGCCGCCGCCCGCCCCATCGCGCGCACTTCGCTTTCCTTGAAGCGCACCGCCTTGCCGGCATCGGAGAACAGCATGATGTCCTGCTTGCCGTCGGTTACGGCCACGCCGATCAGGTAATCCCCGTCGTCGAGATTCACGGCGATGATGCCCTTGGCCATCGGCCGCGAAAAGGCTGACAACGCGGTTTTCTTCACCGTGCCGGTGGAAGTCGCCATGAACACGAAATGCTCGTCGTCGAAATCCCGCACCGGCAGGATCGCGGTGATTTTCTCGTGCTCCATCAGCGGCACCAGGTTGATGATCGGCTTGCCGCGCGAAGCACGACTGCCCTGGGGCACCTCGTAAACCTTGATCCAGTACACCCGTCCGCGGTTGGAGAAGCAGAGGATGTAATCGTGGGTGTTGGCAATGAACAGCTTCTCGACGAAATCATCATCCTTCGTCGTCGTCGCCTGCTTGCCGCGGCCACCGCGCTTCTGCGCGCGGTAATCGGCCACCGGCTGCGACTTCATGTAGCCGCCGTGAGAAAGCGTCACCACCACGTCCTCGGGCTGGATCAGATCCTCGGTGCTCAGATCCTGGGTCTTGATGACAATTTCGCTGCGCCGCTCGTCGCCATACTGTTTTTTGACTTCGGCGAGTTCGGTGGAAATGATCTTGGTCACCCGGCCCGGCTTGTCGAGGATGTCGAGCAGGTCGGTGATCTTGTCCATCGTCTCGCGATACTCGCTGACAATCTTGTCCTGCTCCAGTGCGGTCAGCCGCTGCAGACGAAGTTCCAGAATCTGCTGGGCCTGTGCCTCGGAGAGTTTGTAACCCTTTTTCTGCAGTCCGAACTCCACCGCCAGCCCTTCCGGACGATAGGAGGCGCCCTCGCCACGCGACAGCAGGTCTTCGACCAGCTTGGAGCGCCAGAACCGCGCCATCAGTTCCTGCTTGGCATCGGCCGGGGTCGGTGCCGCCTTGATCAGCGCGATGACTTCATCGACGTTCGACAGCGCCACGGCCAGACCTTCCAGCAGGTGGCCGCGTTCGCGCGCCTTGCGCAGCTCGAATACCGTGCGCCGGGTCACCACTTCGCGGCGGTGGCGCAGGAAGGCTTCGAGGAATTCCTTCAGATTGAGGATGCGCGGCTGGCCGTCGACCAGCGCGACCATGTTCATGCCGAAACTCTCCTGCATCTGCGTGTCTTTCCACAGATTGTTCAGGACGATTTCGGGAACCTCGCCACGCTTGAGTTCGATCACCGCTCGCATGCCGGACTTGTCGGACTCATCGCGGATGTCGGAAATACCCTCGAGCCTCTTTTCCCGGACCAGCTCGCCGATCTTCATCAGCAGGTTGGCCTTGTTGACCTGGTAGGGCAGTTCGTCGATGACGATGCTGACGCGTCCGCCCTTCTCGGTTTCCTCGAAATGGGTGCGTGCGCGCATTACCACCTTGCCGCGACCCGTACGATAACCATCGTGGACCCCCTGCACGCCGTAAATGATCCCGGCGGTCGGGAAATCCGGCGCAGGCACTATCGCAATCAGCTCATTAATGGTGATGTCGGGATTTTTAAGCAGTGCCTGGCAGCCTTCGACGACCTCGCCCAGATTGTGCGGGGGAATATTGGTTGCCATGCCCACCGCTATGCCCGAGGAACCGTTGACCAGCAGGTTCGGCACCTTGGTCGGCAGCGTGACCGGTTCTTTTTCCTTGCCGTCATAGTTGTCGACGAAATCGACGGTTTCCATGTCGATGTCGGCAAGCATGTCGGAGGTGATCTTTTCCAGCCGGCATTCGGTATAGCGGTAGGCCGCTGCCGAGTCGCCGTCGACCGAACCGAAGTTGCCCTGGCCGTCGATCAGCGTGTAGCGCATCGAGAAGTTCTGCGCCATGCGCACCAGCGCTTCGTAGGTCGCGCTGTCGCCGTGAGGATGGTATTTACCGAGCACGTCACCGACTACGCGAGCGCACTTCACGTAGGGTCGGTTCCACACATTATTGGCCTCGTGCATCGCAAACAGAATGCGGCGGTGCACCGGCTTCAGTCCGTCGCGCACGTCGGGCAGCGCGCGACCGACGATGACGCTCATCGCATAGTCGAGATAGGAACGCCGCATCTCCTCTTCAAGGCTGATGGGCAGGGTTTCTTTGGCAAATTGATCCATGAAATGTCCGGTCGGATTTTCCGGCGTTCCGGGCCTTCATAAGGTCCCGGATGCAGTAGTTACAAAGCGTGGAATTCTAACATGCGACGAGAGACAGAATGCCCTCCACCCGTCCCATCTTCGACAAAGATTGCGACCAGCAGCCGGCCAAGCACCAATCTGCGAGACCTCCCCGCCAAACCCGATCTGATCGCAGTATCAACACATGCCCCGCTCATCCAGGCACAGTGGCAAATCAGAGGAAAAATCGGGACGTGATTCCGTCTGCAGCTCAACCGCAAAGGCGTCAACCTTGGCAGCGATATCCACATGCATGCGGCATTGCAATGCACCGGAAATTTGAAGCTCTCGAGCGCAGCACCCCCCCTTGTTCCATAAAGTGAAATAATCCCTGTTCCGGTACGGGAAATCGGCCAGCGCACGCTATGCTTTTTTTTTTAGAAACATGTTACTATCGCTCCAAGGTTTACTCGGATATCGGGGATGTGGTATCTAGTGGCCTTCGGGGAGATTAAATTTTAGTTTTTCCGGGTATCCGGCACGTCCCTATACTCTTTTCGCAAAACAGGAGGATCAAAAACATGCGTTCAGCTCTTAGGTTCATCATTGCAGGCGCCGTCGCTGCGGCAGCGTTTGCACCTGCGCTCGGTTCAGCCGCAGGCAAGGACGGGTACCTGACTACCACCGCCGGTGATGTGGTCAAGGCTTCCGGCGCAGGCGTCTGCGTCCGCACCAGCCAATGGACACCTGCCCTGGCCATCGCCGAGTGCGATCCGGATCTGGTGAAGAAAGCCGCTCCGGCACAGAAAGCCAAGCCGGCACAGAAAGCCAAGCCGGCACAGAAAGCCAAGCCGGCCCAGAAAGCCAAGCCCAAAAAGCCCTCGATGCTCAACATCACCGAGAAAATCGAGTTGCAGGGCATGGAGTTCAACAAGGCCGAAATGACCGCTGACAACAAGAAGGATCTGGACAAGTTCCTCGGCGTCCTCGGCAAAGCCAACAAGTCGCGCGGCCCCGTGCAGATCGGTGCAGTCATCGTAACCGGTCACACCGACCGCATCGGCAACCTAGGCTACAACATGAAGCTCTCGGAGCGCCGTGCCATCACGGTCAAGGACTACATCGTCTCCAAGGGCGTCGACCAGAAGCTGATCTTCTGGGAAGGCAAAGGCCCGAAACAGCCGATCCCGGTCACCAAGTTCTGCGACAACAAGATGCAGCGCAAACAGCTGATCGAGTGTCTCTCGCCGAACCGCCGTGTCACCGTGGAAGTGGTTGGCCGTGCCGTGAACCTGAAGCCGAAGGCTGCTGCCAAGAAAAAGGCAGCTTCCAAGAAGCCCGCCTCACGTCGCTAAGCTTCAACAGCATCACGAAAAGCCCTGCTTCGGCAGGGCTTTTTTTTTAATACAATCACCGTGAAACCTGCGGAACCCTTCACGAATGCCGTCCACCACGATCATCGAGCCACGCTGGGTCATCCCGGTCGAACCGGTCAATACCGTGCTGCTCGATCATGCCGTAGTCATTGAAGACGAGCGCATTGCCGCCCTGCTGCCGGCTGCCGAGGCGACTTCGCGTTATCCCGGCGCCGCGCATGTGCATCTGCCCGACCACGCCCTGATCCCGGGGCTGGTCAACCTGCATACCCACGCCGCAATGTCGCTGATGCGCGGGATGGCCGATGACCTGGCGCTGATGGACTGGCTGCAGAACCACATCTGGCCAGCCGAAGGCCGGCTGGTTTCGCATGAATTCGTCCATGACGGCACGCTGCTTGCCTGCGCCGAGATGCTGCGCGGAGGCATCACCTGCTTCAACGACATGTATTTCTTCCCCGAAGCTGCTGCCCGCGCCGCCCTGCAGGCCGGCATGCGCGCCGCTATCGGCATCATTACTATCGAATTCCGCTCGGCTTATGCCAGCGATGCCCAAGATTACCTAACCAAGGGGATGGCGCTGCGCGATTCATTGCGCGACGAACCACTGCTTTCGTTCTGCCTGGCACCCCACGCCCCGTTCACTGTTTCCGACGAGACGTTTGCGCAGATCGCCACTTACGCCGGAGAGCTGGACCTGCCGGTGCATATCCATATCCACGAAACCGCCCAGGAAGTCGGTGAAAGCGTTGCCAAACACGGCGTCCGACCGCTGGCGCGTTTGGAGAAAGCCGGTCTGCCGGGTCCGGGACTGATCGCCGTGCACGGCGTGCATCTCGACGACAGCGAAATCACCCTCCTGTCGAAAAACGGCTGTTCGGTGGCGCACTGTCCATCCTCGAACCTCAAGCTGGCCAGCGGCATCGCACCGGTGGCAGCACTGCTGCGCGCCGGGGTCAACATCGGCCTGGGTACCGATGGTGCGGCCAGCAACAACCGTTTCGACCTCTTCACCGAAATGCGCCTGGCGGCGCTACTCGCCAAGGGCAGCAGCGGCGATCCGACAGTCATGCCTGCCCACCAGGCCCTGGAATGCGCCACGCTCGGCGGCGCCCGCGCGCTGGGACTGCACTCCCGCATCGGCAGCATCACGCCGGGGAAACTTGCGGACCTCACCGCGGTCAATCTGACAACGACCGCAACGTCGCCCTGCTACGATCCGGTATCGCACCTGGTCTATGCCGCAGGACGCGAACACGTCAGCGACGTCTGGGTCAACGGCAGGCAACTGGTTGCCGGCGGGCGGCTGACCAGCCTCGATGAACCGGCACTGCTCGCCCGTGCCCGCAACTGGCAGAAAAAGATACGTCCATGACCATCAACGTCGATCCGGCTGAACTCGAAAAATTCAGCGCCCTGGCCCACCGCTGGTGGGACCCGGAAAGCGAATTCCGGCCACTGCATGAAATCAATCCGCTGCGCCTTGAATACATCGACAGCGTCGCCGCAATTCGCGGCAAGAATGTGCTCGACGTCGGCTGCGGCGGCGGTATCCTCGCCGAGGCCATGGCTGCCCGCGGCGCCAAAGTTACCGGCATCGATCTGGCCGACAAGCCGCTGAAGGTGGCGCAACTTCATCTGCGCATCTCCGGCCTGGAGGTCAACTACCGCAGCGTCGCGGTGGAAGAACTCGCCAGGGAAGCGCCGCACAGTTTCTCGGTGGTAACCTGCATGGAAATGCTCGAACACGTGCCGGACCCGGCAGCCGTGGTCCAAGCCTGTGCCGATCTGCTTGAACCCGGTGGCCATGCGTTTTTTGCCACGCTCAACCGCAATCCCAAATCCTATCTCTACGCCATCATCGGTGCGGAGTACGTGCTCAACCTGCTGCCGCGCGGCACCCACGACTACGCGCGCTTCATCAAGCCTTCGGAACTGGCCCGCTTCTGCCGTGACGCCGGGCTCGAAGTCGAAGGCGTCACCGGCATGACCTACAACCCGTTCAGCAAGACTTACGCGCTGGAAGCCGATGCCAGCGTCAACTACATCCTCTGCGCCCGCGCGCCTGCCCGCTGATGCGCCGCGCAGTCCTGTTCGATCTCGACGGCACCTTTGCCGACACCGCGCCCGATCTCGGCTACGCCATTAATGCCATGCGCGCGGCGCGCGGACTTAATCCGGTGCCGCTGGCCGACACCCGCAAGGTCACATCGCTGGGTGCGCGCGGACTGCTCGGCGTCGGCTTCAACATGGGACCGGACCACGCTGATTACCCGGCAATGCGCGAGGAATTCCTGACCATTTACGAAAACAACCTGTGCCGCGACAGCGTGCTGTTTCCGGGCATGTCGCGCCTGATCGATACCCTGGAGAACAAAGGCATTGTCTGGGGCATCGTCACCAACAAGGCCGAGCGTTTCGCCAAACCGCTGATCGAGCAACTGGGGTATGCCGCACGCACCGCCTGCATCATCGGCGGCGACACCACGGGACACCTGAAACCCCATCCGGCGCCGCTGCTTGCTGCCTGCGAAATCATCCGCATCGAACCGGCCTCCTGCCATTACGTTGGCGATGACCGCCGCGACATCGAGGCCGGCCGCGCCGCAGGCATGCGCACCGTCGCCGTCCGCTTTGGCTACCTCAACGGCAGCAACCCCGACGAATGGGGCGCGGATGCCGTGGTCTCTGCCCCGGAAGAAATAGAAAAACTTATATAAAACATATACTTAATTCGTTTTTCCCGGTATGAGATAATCCCCCTCGCCGCCAGCCCTTGAACTCGGGCCCGGCGACGCAATCTGAAGAAACATGGGGGCGACCTGGTTTCGACGTGGGTCACAAAGCAGCACAGGGCATGCCAAGGTCCAGTCACCTTGTAAATCCGCTGGAAACTTTATACACGCCAACGACGAGCGTTACGCTCTAGCCGCCTAATACCGGCTAGACGCTGCACTGATCTGCTGATGGGTCAGGCCGGGAAACCGGTGCAGCGTCATTTACATCAGCCTCTCCGCAGGGTTTGGTCGCTTAATCCTGCGGATCCGTCGAAGCGACTGGCCAGACACCAGCCTGCCGGTTGGCGGGTGCGAGGCGAGACCCAAACAACCAGGCTAAGCATGTAGTCCTGACTGTGGAGGGCTTGCGGACGCGGGTTCGATTCCCGCCGCCTCCACCATCATGCAAAGGGCGCTACGGCGCCCTTTTTCATACCACAACTGCGGCACACCCATGATCTAATCCACGTCATGCTCTCCTACCGCCACCAGTTCCACGCCGGCAATATCGCCGATGTCTTCAAGCACGCGCTGCTGACGCGGCTGCTGCTGGCACTCAACCGCAAGGACAAGCCCTACTGCGTGGTCGAGACCCACGCCGGCGTCGGACTCTACGACCTGCAGCATCCGTGGGCGCAGAAAACCGAAGAATGGCGCAAGGGCATCAGCAAAGTGTTCGGTCGTGCCGATGCGCCCGAATCGCTGCGCCCCTACCTTGATGCCGTGCACGCCGAGAATTCCGATGGCCATCTGCGTAACTACCCGGGATCGCCGCGCATCGCACGCCGGCTGATGCGCGACGCCGACCGCCTGGTGTTGTATGAATTGAACTCTGAAGACTGCGAAACCCTGCTCGGTCATTTCCGCAACGCGCGCCACACGTCGATTCATCAACAGGACGGTTACACCGCGATCAAGGCAACGCTGCCGCCGAAGGAGCGCCGCGGCCTGCTGTTCATCGACGCGTCCTTCGACCAAGGCGAGGATTTCGCGCGGGTCGCCAGGGCCGTAAAGGAAGCGCATGCGCGATTCGCCACCGGCATGATCGCGGTGTGGTATCCGTTAATGGGTACATCCTCGATCGAAGCTTTTGAACGCAGCCTTGCCAGTGGCGGATTGTCGAAGACGCTGCAACTGGAACTGTACACCGAGCCCCGTGATTACAGCGATCACATTCCCGGCAGCGGCCTCATTGTCGTAAACCCGCCCTACGGGCTGGACCAGGAAGCGCCGCCCCTGCTCGACTGGCTGTGGCGTGTGCTGTCGCCGGACGGCAAAGGCGGCACGCGCTGCGAATGGCTGATTCCGGAATGAAAAACGCCGGCGCTAGGCCGGCGTTTTAAGCTTCGCGCTGTAGATTCAATCAGCCCTTGGTGCGGCTGCGATATTCGCCGGTGCGGGTGTCGATCTCGATCTTGTCGCCGGTCGAACAGAACAGCGGCACCTGGATTTCGTAGCCAGTGGCCAGCTTGGCCGGCTTCAGCACCTTGCCCGAGGTATCACCACGCACCGCGGGTTCGGTATAGATGATCTCGCGCACCAGGGTCTGCGGGATTTCCACAGAGATCGGGCGGCCTTCATAAAGCGTGACTTCGCAGGGCATGCCGTCCTCGAGGTAGTTCAGCGCGTCGCCCATGTTCTCCTTGTCCACCTCGAACTGGTTGAACTCGGCGTCCATGAACACATAGGACGGCTCGGCGAAATACGAATAGGTGACTTCCTTGCGCTCGAGCTGCACGACGTCGAATTTCTCGTCGGCGCGATATACGGTTTCCGTACCGCCGTTCGACAGCAGGTTGCGGAGCTTCATTTTCACGACCGAGGCATTGCGGCCCGATTTGCTGAACTCGGCCTTCTGCACCACCATGGGGTTCTTGCCTACCATGATGACGTTGCCTGCGCGGATTTCCTGTGCGATCTTCATGACCCTACGTCCTTGATTACCCGGTAAAAAAGGGCGCTATTCTACCCTGCCCCGGGCAAATCGGACCAGTTGCGTGGCGAGATCGGGTATTTCGGCCTGCCGGGAGGCCCAATTCCGGGCCTGTAGCCCCAGTTCCGGCAGTTTCTCCCGCAACGCCCCCCAGACCCCGGGAACATCCCCCCGGTCATTCCAGGTTTTCCAGAACCCGGCCAGGGCAGCAGCCGGAACCGGCGCCAGACCTGCGCAATAGCGCTGGAGAAAAGCCTGCATTTTGAGGTGGTGGGCGTCGCCTTCCTGGATATAAGGCTGCCACACCATGGGCTTCGCCGCCCACTGGGCGCGGACGAAGGAATCCTCCCCGCGCACCAGGTTGAGGTCGCACGACCACAGCAGTTCGTCATAACCCGACTGCGGCAGGAACGGCAGCGCCCGTACCTCCAGCGCGCCGCGGGAGCGGATTTTTTTATTTCGCATTGCCGGGCCGAAATAGCGGTCCACAACAGGTCCGGGCGCCCCCTCGGGCACGGCAACGACCGTCGGTGCATCTCCTTCCGCCAGCGTTGCCAGCAACTCCGCAACGGGAGCATCGGCATAACAGAACAGCGACAGCGTCAGCGCATCCGGCCGGTCGAAACCGAGCGCCTTCCAGAATTCGCGTTTCCGTTCATCACCGAAGGCATCGCGGCGCGACAGCAGATCCTGTTCACGCAGCAGTCCACCCGTCCCTGCCGTGAAACCGGGAAAAAAGAAAAACCGCGGCAATGAAAAGCGCGGGTGCGGTGAAGACAGCGCGTGATGAGTGTCGACCCAGTCCTCAGCGCTGAGATATTCGAGCACGACCCACAGCGGTGGCCCGGACTGCGCAGCCATGGCGGTGACGTAATCATCAGGCAAACCACAGCCGAAGGCCTCGATAACGACCGCGACACCCTGCACTTCCGTCTCTGCACCTTCATTCCAGCGCCGCACGGTGATACCCGCGGTCTGCTGTTCTGCCAATGCCGGATCCAGTGCGGGATGCAAAGCGCGCAGGGCATCGGGCTTGTCGATCCACAGTCGCACCCGCAAGCCGTGTTCGGCGTGGAGCATGCGCGCGAGCCGCCAGCACACGCCGGCATCGCCGTAGTTATCCACGACCTTGCAGAAAATGTCCCAGCTTCCGGAAATTTGATTTGCAGTCACCATCAGCGCTCAGATTATGCAACCCGCAATCGCGCCGCGGAAGATCAAGCGTAAAACACTGCAGAAACCGGAAATCTCAGAACGAAAAAAAACCGGGCACAGGCCCGGTTTTTTTTCATATCAGCGATCCAGATCAGACTGCCTGGATGTTGCTGGCTTGTTGCTTGCCCTTGTTGCCGGCGGTCACTTCGAAAGAGACCTTCTGGCCTTCCTTCAGAGTTTTGAAGCCATTCATGTTGATGCCCGAGAAATGGGCGAACAGGTCTTCGCCACCGCCATCGGGGGTGATGAAGCCATAACCTTTAGCGTCGTTGAACCACTTAACAGTACCAGTTGCCATCTTGCGTTTCCTTTTGAGTATAAATAATTCCGGAATTCACCGGACCATCGTATTTAAATCTCACAGCCCCAAAAGCACGCACCGACAACAACTAGCACGGAACAGCTGCCTTTCAAGTACTTGAAACCAAACACGCGCCGTCGTTATACGGAATGGCCGTAACAGCGTCAAGCACATTATGGACCCCGGCGGCGGTGTTAAAAAATTTTTCTATTAAATCATTTAGTTACGTATTTACGCGAAAACTGGCGGGCGGCCTCGGCATCGACTTTTTCAAGCCGCCCCGCCACCTCACGCACCTTCGCCCGCTGGTTCTGGTGATGGTAAGTCACCCCCAGTTGCACCAGGGCCTGCACATCGTTGGCACGCAGGCGCAGCGCCTCCTGCGTCGCTTCCAGCGCGCGATCGTACTGGTTGAGTGCCAGATGGGTCGAACCCGCCCCCAGCCAGGCTTCAAAACTGTCACCGTCGTATTTCAGCGCCTGGTTGTATGCGGTGATCGCACGCCGCGGACGGTTGATCAGCCGGTAGGCCTCGCCGAGCGCGATCCAGCCCGGCACCGAAGCCGGCGCCGCGCGCACCCATTGCTGGGTCGCAGACAGCAAGCCGGTCCAGTTTTTCGCGTTCTTCAGCGCCGCCACCCGCGTCTGCCAGCGTTCGTTGATGTCGTCACGTTTGGCCAGATTGGAAAGGACTGGCTGGGCGCCGCCGCCGCGCGCGGCGAGTTCGGTGATCCATGCGGACGGAATCGCAAAATTCAGGTTTTGGCCTTCCGGAATGATGAACGTCGTCACCCCCACCAGGCGGCCTTCGGTATCGAACAATCCGCCACCGCTCGAGCCTGAAGAGATCGGCGCCGAAGTCTGCACATAATGCCCGTTCTCGATTTCGCGGATGCTGGAGACTAGCCCCTCGCTGATGGTGAGTTCCAGCCCTTCGGGTGCACCCACCGCATAGACGCGCTGGCCGACCCGCAGTTTCTCGGTGTACAGCGTCACCCGCGGGGCCTTGAGTCCGCTGACCTGCAGTTCACACAGGTCGCGGTCCTGGTTCGCGTTGCGAAGCGTGGCGCCGTATGACTCGCGACCGCTGTGCACCTGCAGTTTCACGCCGTCTTCGAGCGCGTGGCAGTTGGTGACCACGGTCTCAGTTGCCGTCACCACTCCGCTGCCGAAATTGGTGACATTGCCTTCGCGATCGTAGGCCTGGATGGTAACGATGCTGCGGGATACTTCCTGGAAAATCTGTTCCGGGGTTTTAGACCACACCAGCATCGGCATCGCCGCGAGCAGCGCAACATATAATTGCTTCAAACTATTCTCCTGAAATCGGGGTCGTCAATCGCAGGATTAACGATTGAGCCTGCATCCTGTAGACATTCCAAGTGCCGTCGGGTTCAAGGCCCGAGTACTAATCCACGCAATTCCTCGCGCTTGGGCAGTGCATTGCGCACCAGTCGCAGGTGGCGGATACCCGTCACCGACAGGCACTGGGACTTGAAATCCATGGCGGTGGTCAGTGCGGCCGGCGCTTCGTGTTCCAGCAAATCGATCACTGCGACCGTCTTCATGCTCTTGTCACACACCGCAAAATCGACAACCTCGCGTTCGAGCCCCCGGGTCCGCTGCTCGCGCTCGGATCCGGCAATCCCTTCAGGCACCTTGAGCAGGCTGCCCAGCGTAACCCGCGGCATGATCTCGTGGTCGGCAAGGCAGTTCTTCAGCAGGTAATAGAGCACGGTCTGCGCCGGATCGAGTACACGCTCCCGCGGTTGATAGCGTGCGCCGGCCGCTGCAGCAGGCACCACTTTCAGGACGGGCGCTGCCGGCGACTCAGCCTTTACGGCGCCACCGGGCGGTGGAGTCGTCGTCTCCTTCAGCATTGACTGCCAGCGTTCGCCGGAAACCTGCTCGCGCGCGAGCTGCTTGCGCCGGTAATTCCACCAGATGATGGGTATCGCAATGAACGGCGCGAGTATCAGCAGGTACCACAACGCAACCATGAATGTTTCCTGTTACGGCAACGCCGGTATTGTAGCCATACACCGCAGGCATGGCGCAGGCATTAAGGCACATCGGTGCCGGCGGATCAGGAAACGGCGGCGTAATACAGGTTTTGCGGGTGATTGGCCTGGGCAAAGAAAAACCAGCGTTCGGCGATCATCCCCGCGAACTGCACTGCAAAGGCCAGCAGCAACAACGCCGTCGATCCCGATTTCAATCCAGCCCCCAGCAGCGCCACGGGAAGCACGAAAGCACCGAACAGAAACAGCCACTTCACGCCGCGCAGCGTGCCCGGTGCGCGTCCGTGGAAGAACTCGCGGGTATTGAATGACCCGCCCATGAAACCCTGCGCCTTCTGCACGATGCGCGGATGCTTGATGCCGATCGCGGTCTGCAGCGTCGAGCGCGGCTTGAGCCGCGCATTGCGCCACAGCGATGCGGCGCGTGTGCACAGGCCGGCGAACGTGATCCCCGCCGCCCACGCCCCGACAGTCTGAGTCACCGGTTCCCCGCGCCAGCCTGAAAGAACTGTCGCCAGCATCACCCCTGACGCGCAGCCGAGCATGGTGAAATTCACCAGCGTCAGCGGCGTCGCCCACTCCTGCAGGAAACGGATGCATGCATAGATCATTGCCGTGCACAGGAACAGAGCCAGGCACAGCGCGGCACCGACCACGCCGATCACCAGTGTGCCGTCAGCGCCCTGGTAATGATTCCAGCCATACACCGCCGTGGCCACCATGAACGCCGGCAGCGCGATGACTTCCCGCGACAGCCACGACGTGCGCCACTGCGCCGCCGCACGCCACGCGCGCTCGGGATGGCCAAGATGGAAAAACGACGCCAGCAATCCTGCACCGAGCAGCAGCAACACGATCACGCTGCCGCTCCAGTAGAACCCCGCCGATGGCGCAGCCAGCAGGTCCGCAGCCACCCGTGCCTCGATCACGAACAGCGCAAGGAACAGCCCCTGCCCGGCACCGATCAGCGTGGTCAGCAGGATGACTGAAAATGCCGGATTCATGCGTCGCTCACCACGAAGTCACGTCGTCGAGCGACGGATCCTTCTTGCCCGGCCGTGGCAGCAGGCCATCAATCTTCAGCGGATTGTCGGCACGCTCGAGCTGGTCCTCGGGAATGCGCACCTCGGTTCTGCGTCGCGGCAGGTAATGGTTGGCGGGCTGCGTGCCCCACTCCGGCATCAGCGTATAGCCTGCGGCTTCGCGAATCGCCTTCGACACCACCGACTCTTCGTCATGCACATCGCCGAACAGCCGTGCGCTGGTCGGGCACGCCAGCACGCAGGCCGGCTTGCGCTCGGCTTCCGGCAGTTTCTTGTCGTAAATGCGGTCTACGCACAAGGTGCACTTCTTCATCACCTTCTGGTGCTCGTCGATTTCGCGCACGCCGTAGGGGCAGGCCCACGAGCAGTACTTGCAGCCGATGCACTTGTCGTAATCGACCAGCACGATGCCGTCCTCGGAACGCTTGTAGCTGGCGCCGGTAGGACACACCGGCACGCACGGCGGATCCTCGCAGTGCAGGCATGACTTCGGAAAATGCACGGTCTGGGTGTTCGGATATTCCCCAACCTCGAAGGTCTGCACCCGGTTGAAGAAGGTGCCGGTAGGATCACGGTCGTAGGGATTGTCATCCGACATGAAACCCGCAGCACCCGACGTGTTCCATTCCTTGCAGCTGGTGACGCAGGCATGGCAGCCGACGCAGACATTGAGGTCGATAACCAAAGCAAGTTGCGTCACTTGTACTCTCCCTTCCCCGCTACAAACCCCTGCCACAACCGGCGAATCTTGCTGGTCCCCGGCGCAGCCGGCAGCGGCGCAAACTGCGGCGCCGATTCCGCCGGTTCATCGGCCGCAGCCTTGCGGATGCGTACCCGCACGTCGTACCAGCCGGCCTGCCCGGTCACTGGATCGGAATTGGAAATGCGCACACCGTCGACGGTGCGCAATTCTTCGCTGATCACGTGATTCAGTAGAAAACCGCGCCGCGACTCGTTGGCATCGGGTGCGAGATGCCAGGCCCCCTGTGCCTTGCCGATGGCATTCCAGGTCCACACCGTCCCCGGCTCCACCGCCTCGCTCACCCGGCACTGGCAGCGCACCCGTCCGTGCATCGATTCCACCCATACCCAGTCGTCGTCAGTGACGCCGCAGGCTGATGCCGTTTTTCCATTTATAAACAGATAGTTATGAGCGTGTATCTGGCGCAGCCAGGCATTCTGCGAATCCCACGAGTGATACATCGCCATCGGCCGCTGGGTGATCGCGGCGAGCGGATACGCCGTGGTGTCAGTCGCCTGCACTTCCAGCGGCGCGTAATAGAACGGCAGCGGATCGAAAAAGGTTTCGATGCGTGCGCGCTGCGACTCGGGCGGACGCCGCACCGACTCGCCTCTGCCCTGTGCTGCGAGGCGGAATTTCTGCAGTACCTCGGAATAGATCTGGATCACGATCGGATCGGCGTCGCGCCGCAGCCGCGTGCGCTGCGCCCACTGGTGATAGCCCTGGTTCCAGTTGCGCATGTACTGATAGGAACGCGGCAGTTCGTGATGGAACACGCAGTTGTTCGCCGCGTACATTTCCCACTGTTTCGGATTGGGCGCGCCGATCATCGACTTGCTGCCATCCACACCGCGCCATCCGGTAAGGAAACCCATGCCCGATCCCGGCTCGGTTTCATAGTTGACGATGAAATCCGGGTAGTCACGGTACTTGCGCTTGCCATCCGCGGTGGTGAACGCAGGAAATTTCAGCCGCGACGCGAGTTCGATCAGCACTTCCTGGAACGGTTTGCACTCGCCCTTGGGCGGCACCACCGGCACGCGCACCGAATCCACCGGACCGTCGTATTCAGAAATCGGCCGGTCGAGCATCGACATCACATCATGGCGCTCGAGGTAGGTGGTGTCCGGCAGCACCAGGTCGGCAAACGCAGTCATCTCCGACTGGAATGCGTCGCAGACGATGAGGAACGGGATTTTGTATTCGCCCTTCTCGTCACGGTCGTTGAGCATCTTGCGTACCTCGACCGTATTCATCGTCGAATTCCACGCCATGTTGGCCATGAAAATCAGCAGCGTGTCGATCGGGTACGGATCGCCGCGCCAGGCATTGGTGATGACGTTGTGCATCATGCCGTGCACTGCCAGGGGATATTCCCAGGAAAACGCCTTGTCGATGCGCAGCGGGCTGCCGTCGGCGTTGACGCTGAGATCATCCGGACCCGCAGGCCAGCCCAGGGCGAGATCGCCGAGCGGCTTGTTCGGCTGCACCGACTCCGGCCCCTTCGGCGGTTTGGCAATCGGCGGAATCGCGCGCGGGAACGGCGCCTTATGGCGGAAACCGCCAGGCCGGTCGATGGTGCCCAGCAGCGACATCAGGATCGCCAGCGTGCGTATGGCGTGAAATCCATTCGAATGCGCAGCGAGGCCGCGCATCGCATGAAATGCCACCGGATTGCCAGTCACCGTCTGATGTTCCCTGCCCCAGGAATCAGTCCACGCGATCGGCAGTTCGATAGTCTGGTCACGCGCGGTGATGCCCATCTCGTGCGCGAGGCGACGAATGCGCGCCGCCGGGATGCCGGTGATGCTCTCGGCCCACTCGGGGGTGTATTCGGCAACCCGCTCCATCAGCAGCTGAAACGCGGGCTTCACCGGCTTGCCGTCTTCCAGCTGGTAATTGCCCAGCAGCGCCGGGTCGACATCCGGGGCATGGTTGACGACGGCGCGGCCGCCGCGGCGATCCCACCACAACTGGTTATGGTGATAGTCGGCGCTGTCGTGGACGGTCTTCTCCGCTGCGCGCACCGGCAGCCCGTGGCGTTCGCTCGCCGGATCAAGATCAATCAGGTAACCGGCATTGGTGTAGCGCGCCAGGAAATCGCGGTCGTAGAGTCCGGTGTTGATGATTTCATGCACCAGCGCCAGCAGCAGTGCACCGTCGGTGCCCGGCCGGATCGGCACCCACTCGTCGGCAATCGCCGAATAGCCGGTGCGCACCGGGTTGATCGAGATGAAGCGGCCGCCGCGGCGCTTGAACTTCGAAATTCCGATCTTCAGTGGATTGGAATGATGGTCCTCGGCGGTACCGATCATCACGAACAGTCTGGCGCGGTCGAGATCGGGACCGCCGAACTCCCAGAAGCTGCCGCCGATGGTGTAGATCATGCCGGCGGCCATGTTCACCGAACAGAAACCGCCATGCGCCGCGTAATTGGGGGTGCCGAACTGGCGCGCGAACATGCCGGTCAGCGCCTGCATCTGGTCGCGGCCGGTGAACAACGCGAACTTTTTCGGGTCGGAGGCGCGGATCTTGCCGAGGCGGGACTCCATGATGTCGAAAGCCTCGCTCCAGCTGATCGGCTCGAACTCGCCCGCCCCGCGCTCGGCACCTGCCTTGCGCCTGAGCGGCCGGGTCAGTCGTGCCGGCGAATACTGCTTCATGATGCCGGAAGCACCCTTGGCGCAGATCACGCCCTTGTTCAGCGGATGCTCGGGATTGCCCTCGATGTAACGCACCTCGCCGTTCTTCAGGTGCACGCGGATGCCGCAGCGGCAGGCGCACATGTAGCACGTGGTGTTGCGGGTGACGGCGGTATCGGCGGTGGGCGGTGCAGTCATGCGTTTGGCTGCCAAATCAATGATTTGCGCGCCCATTGTAGGCGCATCGCCGCAGCCGGGGTTCGAAAATACTTATCTTGCTATTAATGCGGCCGCCAGCCGCATGTCGCGCTCAGCCGGGTTTGCGGTCCATCCACTTGCTGACCTGCGGCTTGGTCCATTGCGCCAGCCGCTGCAGCAGGCGCGCGGGATCGTCGTCGACCACCAGCATGTCGCGATGCTCGGCGCGGACGAAGCGCTCCTCCACTGCATGGTCGAGGAATTTCATCAGCGGCGAGTAGAAGCCGGCCGTATTGAGCAGCCCCAGCGGTTTGTCGTGGACGCCAAGCTGGGTCAGGGTCATGACCTCGAACATCTCGTCATAGGTGCCGAACCCGCCCGGCAGCACGATGAAGGCATCGGCCTTGGTGGACATCATCACCTTGCGCTCGTGCATCGAGTCGGCGACATGCAGCTCGCTGAGTCCGGTGTGCACCACCTCGTGCTCGAGCAGGCGGCGCGGCGTGACGCCGATCACATAGATACCTGCGGCAAGCGCCGCCTCGGCCACCACACCCATCAGGCCGACCTTGCCGCCGCCGAAGACGATGCGATAACCGGCTGCAGCAATGGCCTGCACCAGCGCGCGGGTGGCGTCGGCATACACGGCATCCTTGCCGGTGTTGGAACCGCAGAAAATGCAGATGGTTTTCATGAAATGCGGCTATGCGCGTCCGGAAAGCGCCCGATTGTAGTCGATTTGATCGCGTGGGAACGGGCATTTGCCCTGCAGTGAACCCCGTTTAACCCCATCCGCACCCGCCGCGCGTTTACAGCGGGACAACCTACGGAAAGGAAAACCCATGAAACCGCTGAAACTGACCGCCCTCGTCGCAGCCCTCGCTGCCGCCCTGCCCGCCGTTGCCGCGCAGCCTGCGGGCGATGCGCTGACCATCTACAGCACTGCGCGCCCGGGAGCGATCTCGCCCGATTTTTATCGCGGAGGCGGCAGCGGCCAGGGCGTACCCGGCTATGCCGTGGTCCGTCACCAGCGCGACATCAGCCTCAACCGCGGCCGCAACAGCGTGCGCTTCACCGATGTCGCCGCACTGATCGACCCGACCACGGTCAGCTTCGAATCGCTTACCGATGCCCAGGGCACCAGCGTCGTCGAACAGAATTTCCAGTTCGACCTGGTCAACACCCAGAAACTGCTGGAGAAATACATCGACCGCAGCATCAGCGTCGACCAGATCCGCGGCAGCGGCACCGAATCGTTTTCCGGCACCCTGCTCTCCACCGCCGGCGGACTGGTGCTGAAGCGCGAAGACGGCAGCATCCAGACCCTGCCGCACAACGCCGGCGTGCGCCTGCCCGAACTGCCCGGCGGACTGATCACCCGGCCGACGCTGCTGTGGGACATCGCCGCCAACCGCGCCGGCAGCCACGCTGCGCGCGTGACCTACCAGACCACCGGCATCACCTGGTGGGCCGACTACAACCTGACATACAAGGAAGGCGCCAACGCCAACGCGTGCACACTGGATGTCGGCGCCTGGGTCAGCATCATCAACAAATCCGGCGCCAGCTACCCGGATGCCAAGCTGAAACTCGTCGCCGGTGACGTGCACCGCCCGCAGCCGCAAGGCCGCGCCTACCCGGCAGCGGTTGCACAACGCGCGCTGGCGATGGAAGACCGCGCAAAAGGCTTCGAGGAAAAATCGTTCTTTGAATACCACCTCTATACGCTGGGACGCCCCACCACGCTGCCCGACAACTCGACCAAACAGATCGAACTCTTCCCCGCCGCGCGCGCCGTGCCCTGCGAAAAAACCTTGGTCTACTACGGTGCCGCCGGCGCTCGCCCCTACGGCAGCCCCGCCACCGACCGCAACTACGGCGTGCAGAGCAACAGGAAAGTCGACGTCTACCTCGGCTTCAAGAACGCCGAGGAACGCAACATGGGCATGCCGCTACCGTCAGGCCGTGTGCGCGTCTCCAAGCTCGACACCGCCGACCAGACGCTGGAATTCATCGGCGAAGACACTATCGACCACACCCCGCGCAACGAACAGGTGC
>JAYQOT010000007.1:0-17902 GCA_038144955.1 Burkholderiales bacterium
CTTGCCCGCAAGTGGCGCCCCCGCAATTTTGCCGAGCTCGTCGGACAGGAGCATGTTGTCCGCGCGCTGACCAACGCGCTGCGCCAGCAGCGGCTGCATCATGCCTACCTGTTTACCGGGACCCGTGGCGTCGGCAAGACCACGCTGGCGCGCATACTGGCCAAGGCTCTGAACTGCGAGACCGGGGTCACCGATGCGCCCTGCGGAAAATGCGGGGCCTGCAGCGAGATTGATGCCGGCCGTTTTGTCGATCTGATAGAGCTGGATGCCGCCTCGAATACCCAGGTCGACAACATGCGCGATTTGCTGGACAACGCGCTCTATGCGCCGACCAGCGGGCGCTACAAGGTCTACATCATCGACGAAGTGCACATGCTGTCGCGCTCGGCTTTCAATGCCATGCTGAAAACGCTGGAAGAACCGCCGGGTCATGTCAAATTCATCCTGGCGACCACGGATCCGCAGAAAATTCCGGTGACCGTGCTTTCGCGCTGCCTGCAGTTCGGATTGAAGCAGATCCCGCAATCACAGATTTGCGAACGTCTGTCCGAGGTGCTGAAGGCGGAGGGCGTGGACACCGATGCGGCTTCAGTGGCGCTGGTGGCGCGCGCTGCCGAGGGCAGCCTGCGCGATGCCTTGAGCCTGCTCGACCAGGCGATAGCACACGGCGGCGGCAAGCTCGAGGAAGCCTCAACGCGGGCCATGCTGGGTGCAGTCGACCAGACTTATCTACATGCCATTCTGCGGGCAGTGGCGGGACGTGATGGCGAAGCGCTGGTTGCGGAGGCGGGGCGCATGGCGGAACGCAGTCTGTCGTTTGAGTCTGCGCTGCAGGAATTGGCAACGCTGCTGCACCGGCTGGCCCTGGCTCAGGTGGTGCCCGCAAGCGTTCCCGGGGATGATCCCGATGCAATTGCGATAGCAGAGCTGGGCAAGTTTTTTTCCGCGGAAGAACTGCAGTTGTATTACCAGATTGCAGTGCAGGGGCGCAGTGAAATCGGGTTGGCGCCTGACGAGCACAGCGGTTTCATGATGACCTTGTTGCGCATGCTGGCGTTTGCACCGGCTGAGCCCGGGAAAATTTCGCTGCCTGTCGCACAGCCCTCCGCAGCCAAGGCGGCTGCGGTCCCGGCCGCAGGCGATCCCTCGGCGTGGGCGGATCTGGTGGCGCAGCTGGGACTCAGCGCCATGGCCCACCAGCTGGCCCTGCGGTGCGAGATGGTGTCGCGCACCCCGGAGCGCATTGAATTGAGAATTTCTGCTGCCGACGAGCGCATGTTCGACAAACCGTACCGGGACAAGCTGACTGCGGCGCTGCGCCAGGTATTGGGTGCCAAATTGCAGGTGGCTTTTGCAGCCGGTGAGGTTGCCGGAGTTTCTCCCAAGGCGGTTACCGACCGCAAAATCGAACAGCGTCAAGCCGAGGCGGTAGCCGAAATACGGGGCGATCCTTTCGTGCGCGAACTGATTGAGGATTTCGGCGGATCGCTCGAGGATTCATCCATCAAGCCGAAATAGCCACACCAACCAGCAGAGGAAAACATGATGAAGGGGCAGCTCGCAGGACTGATGAAGCAGGCGCAGCAGATGCAGGACAACATGCGCAAAATGCAGGAGCAGCTTGCCCAGATCGAGGTCGAAGGGCAGTCCGGCTCTGGCGCGGTCAGGGTGGTGATGACCTGCCGCCACGAGGTCAGGCGGGTGATGATCGATCCGGCCGCGGCAGGAGATGACCGCGAGATGCTGGAAGATCTGGTCGCGGCCGCATTCAACGATGCGCTGCGCAAGGCCGAGGCCACCAGCCAGGAAAAAATGGCGGCTGTTACCGCCGGCCTGCCGCTGCCGCCGGGCATGAAGTTGCCATTCTAATTACTCAATAAAAACAATAAGTTGCATCAGTGAAGTCACCCAATTCCCTGCAGGAGCTGATCGAAGCCCTGCGTTGCCTTCCGGGCGTGGGCCCGCGCTCTGCACAGCGCATGGCATTTCACCTGATGCAGCGGGATCGGCAGGGCGCGCAGCGGCTTGCGGGTGCGATGGGTGCGGCGCTGGAGCGGGTGCGCCATTGCGAGCGCTGCAATAATTTCTCCGAGGAGGCGGTTTGTACGCTGTGCCTGTCGCCTCGGCGTGATGGCAGGCTGCTGTGCGTGATCGAAACTCCGGCGGACCTGCTGATGATGGAGCAGGCCCAGTGCTACAGCGGATTGTATTTCGTGCTGATGGGCGCGTTGTCACCGCTCGATGGCATTGGTCCGCATGATATTCATCTCGAGCGTCTGCTCAAGCGTGCGGCTGACGGCGTCGTCCAGGAAGTGATGATCGCCACCAACTTTACGGTCGAGGGCGAGGCCACGGCGCATTACGCCGGCGAGATGTTGCGCTCCAGGGGTCTGCGTGTGACCCGCATCGCCCGCGGCCTGCCGGTGGGCGGTGAACTCGAACATGTCGACAGCGGCACGCTGGCGCAGGCCGTGCTCGACCGGCGCAACCTATGAGCACATCACCAAGAAATCGCTCTGGTCTGCGCCGCAAGCCGCGTTTGCAGGCTGACACCGCTCCCGTCGCGCAGCCGCGTGGTGAAAAACTGCACAAGATATTGGCCCAGGCCGGACTGGGGTCGCGACGGGCCATGGAGGAGCGCATCCGCAACGGCGAGATCACCGTCAACGGCCAGGTGGCAACTATCGGCGACCGTGTCACTGCAGATGACCGCATCAAGGCGGGCGATCGCATCGTGCGCTGGCCTGTCGCCGGTCAGGTGCCGCGCGTGCTGCTGTATCACAAGCCTGAAGGTGAAATCGTCAGTAATGACGATCCGCAGGGTCGCGCCACGGTTTTCGATCATCTGCCTCCGGCACGAGGGGCAAAGTGGCTGGCGATCGGGCGCCTGGATTTTAATACAAGTGGATTGCTGATTTTTACCACCTCAGGTGATCTGGCCAATCGCATGATGCACCCGCGTTTTGAGGTGGAGCGCGAATATGCCGTGCGCGTCCTCGGCGACGCTGCACCGGCGAAACTGGAGGCGATGTGCAAGGGGGTGCGTCTTGAAGACGGGGTCGCACGCTTTGAATTCCTGCGTGAGGAGGGCGGCGAGGGTGCCAATCGCTGGTTCCGCGTGCTGCTGAAAGAGGGACGTAATCGCGTGGTGCGCCGCCTGTTCGAATCCCAGGGGCTGACCGTCAGCCGGCTGATGCGGGTGCGTTTCGGACTGGTGGTGCTGCCGCCGGCACTGAAACGCGGCCGGTTTATCGAACTCGAGTCTGCCGACGTTTCGAAATTGCTCGCCTGGGCGGAAGCGCCGCAATCGGCTGATTCAGCAACGCTTCCCTCTGCAGCAACGCCACACAGTCGTCCCCGCCGCTCGTCTCAGCCCAGATAAAAGGCAGGGTTGGGAAAGCACGCTCGACCCGCTGCCGGTTGTGCCCGACTTCGAGCACCAGCCAGCCGTGGGGTGCGAGGTGCTCGGCAGCGCCAGCTAAAATCCTTCTCACCAGATCCAGGCCGTCAGTTCCCCCGTGGAGTGCGAGTTCCGGTTCGCGGCGGTATTCCGCAGGAAGCGAGCGCATCAAGGCTTCGCGTACGTAGGGGGGATTGCTCAGGATCAGAGCGTATTTTTCCTGGCCTAGTTGGTCGAACAGATTCGACTGCCGCAGTTTGACGCGTGTTTCCAGCCGGTAATCGCGCACGTTGCGACGGGCGACGGCGAGAGCGTCTTTTGACAGGTCACTGCCTTCGACCTGCGCCTTGGGGAAAACGTGCGCTGCTATGATGGCCAGGCATCCCGAGCCGGTGCAGAGGTCGAGGATGCGTTGCGGGTTTGCGCGCAGTTTGAGCCAGGGACGCAGGCGCACGCGGAGCAGTTCGGCGATGTATGAACGCGGCACGATCACGCGCGGGTCGACATGAAAACGGTAATCACCGAGCCAGGCTTCTCCTGTCAGATAGGCTGCGGGGATTCTTTCGGCGATGCGCCGGGCGAAGAGATTTTCGGCTCGCCGCGCCACTGCCGGCGTCAGGGGCTTGTCGAGCTGCTGTGCCAGGCGCTCGAACGGGCAGCGCAGCGCATGCACCATCAGCCATGCGGCCTCATCACCGGCGTTGAGGGTGCCGTGCCCGTAGGCCAGGCCGGCGGCCCGGAAGCGGCGGGTTGCGACTTCGATCAGTTGCCGAGGCGTGACAGGAAGAGGGGTTCGCGCCAAGAAGATCGTTTTAAAAAGTAAATTAAAACAGATATTTAATATTTAAACTTAACCTAAAGCATCCAGATTGAGCTTGATGCTCGACAGATCATCCGTACTGGCTGCGGCTGCCTTGGTGGTGGTCTGGGTTTTGGCCGCACCCTCGGTTTTGGGTGCGTTACTGATCAGGTTATGCAGATTGCTCGGCGAATCGGCATTGGCCAGCGCCTCGTCCATGCTGATGCGGCCTGATCGGTAAAGATCGAACAGCGCCTGCTCGAAGGTTTTGGAACCTGGGGACAGGCTTTGCTCCATGGCATCCTTGATCTGGTTGATTTCGCCGGCCTTGATCAGTTCCTGGATGTGTTTGGTGTTGAGCAGCACTTCGACGGCGGCAGCCCGTTTGCCATCCACGGTTTTCACCAGTCGCTGCGAAATCACGCAGCGCAGCGCGATCGACAGGTCGGCTTGCAGGCTTTCGCGGGCCTCGCGCGGGAAGAAGCCGATGATCCGGTTCAGCGCGTTGTAGCTGTTGTTGGCGTGCAGGGTTGACATGCAGAGGTGGCCGGTTTGGGCAAACAGCAAAGAGCTCTGCAGCGTTTCGCGGTCGCGGATTTCACCGACCATCAGCAGGTCAGGGGCTTCTCGCATGGCGCTGATCAGCGCATTTTCGTAGGTGTGCGTGTCAACGCGTACTTCACGCTGGTTGACGATGGATTTCTTGTGCTTGAAGATGAATTCGACTGGATCCTCGATGGTCAGGATGTGCCCGGTTCTGGTGCTGTTGCGGTAATCGATCATCGATGCCATGGTGGTCGATTTGCCTGATCCGGTGGAGCCGACGATCAGGATCAGCCCCAGCTTTTCCATGATGACTTCCTTCAGCACCGGGGGCAGGCCCAGGGATTCGAAAGCGGGCACATCAGGTTTGACGAAACGGATCACCATCGCCACGGTGTTCTTCTGGCGGAAGATATTGATGCGGAAATTGCCGAGTTCGCCCCCGCTCTGGGCGAAGTTCATTTCATGTTTGGTTTCGAATTCCTTGATCTGCGCCTCGGTCATCAGTTCGTAGCAGATCTTCTTGACCTGTTCGGGGTCCAGCGCCTGGCTGTTGATCGGCATGACCGTCCCGTTGATCTTGATCTGGATCGGAGCGCCGGACGTGAAAAACATGTCCGAGGCCTGCTTGTCGGACATCAGCTTGAACAGTGGCGTGACGAACATGACGGATACCCCCTGGGTTCAACCGGCCCTCAGGCGCGGAGTCGGTTCCTTATGCCTGCATTCTGCCAACTATCGCCGGCATTGCAAAGCGCGATCAGTCGTCACTGCGCAGCAGATCGTTGATGCTGGTCTTGGCCCGTGTTTTCGCATCGACTTGCTTGACGATGACGGCGCAGTACAGATTGCATTTGCCGTCGGGTGAGGGCAGTGATCCGGACACCACCACCGAACCTGCGGGGACGCGTCCGTAGAGCACCTTGCCGGATTCCCGGTGGTAGATTTTCGTGCTTTGCCCGATGAAGACGCCCATTGAAATCACCGAGCCTTCTTCGACAACCACGCCTTCGACGATCTCCGAGCGTGCGCCGATGAAACAGTTGTCCTCGATGATGGTGGGATTGGCCTGCAGCGGTTCTAGGACGCCGCCGATGCCCACGCCGCCTGACAGGTGCACGTTCTTGCCGATCTGGGCGCAGGATCCCACCGTGGCCCAGGTGTCGACCATGGTGCCTTCGTCGACGTAGGCGCCGATGTTGACGAATGAAGGCATCAGAATCACGTTCCTGGCGATGAATACGCCGCGACGGGCAGCGGCTGGAGGTACCACTCGGAAACCGCCGGCGCGGAAAGCCGCTTCGTCATAGTTGGCGAATTTCGGGGCTACCTTGTCAAAGTATCGGGTGGTTCCATCCCGCATGACGACATTGTCCTGGAGGCGGAACGACAGCAGCACGGCTTTTTTGACCCATTCGTTGGTCTGCCACTGCCCGTTGCGTTTTTCGGCGACCCGCAGCTTACCGGCATCGAGCATGGCAATGGTTTCATCGACCGCCTTCGCGATGTCTGCAGGCGGGTTGGCGGGGGTCAGGCTGGCGCGGTTGTCCCAGGCTTTTTCAATGACAGTCTGGAGGTTCTGCATGTTTCTTTTCCTCGTTTCAGTGGAATTATAGTGTTGTGGCGAAGCGGCGCAGCCGGTTGGCGGCTTCGATACATTCATCGATCGTTGCCACCAGCGCAATACGCACCCGGCCCGCTCCGGGATTGATGCCGCGTGCCTCGCGTGCCAGATAGCTCCCCGGCAGCACGCTGACGCCTTCCTCGGCATACAGACGGCGGGTGAATTCGACGTCGTCAATCGGGGTTTTGAGCCACAGGTAAAAAGCGGCATCAGGCCACTCAACCGGCAGCACCGGTTTCAGTATCTCGATAACGGTTTCGAATTTTTTCCGGTACAGAGCGCGGTTGGCGACGACGTGTTCTTCGTCGCGCCATGCCGCAATGCTGGCAGCCTGGAACGGCAGGCTCATCGCGCTGCCGTGGTAGGTCCGGTAGAGGTAGAACTTCTTGAGTATGGCGGCATCACCGGCAACGAAACCGGAGCGCATCCCCGGGACATTGGAGCGCTTGGACAGGCTGGAGAACACCACCAGGTTGCGGAAATCCCGGCGCCCGAGACGAATCGCGGCCTCCATCGCACCCAGCGGCGGCCGTGCCTCGTCAAAATAGATTTCCGAATAGCATTCGTCCGCCGCGATCACGCACTGATGGCGATCGGAGTATTCAAAGAGCTTTTTCCAGTCCTCAAGCGTAAGCACCTTGCCCGTGGGGTTGCCGGGAGAGCAGACATAGGCCAGTTGCGCATGCTGCCAGGTACTTTCCGGTAGTTGCGCAGGATCGAATGCGTAATCGTTTTCAGCCTGCGTATGGATGAATTCCGGCCGGGCTCCCGCCAGCAGCGCCGCACCTTCGTAAATCTGGTAGAAGGGATTGGGGCAGATGACCGCCGGCGAGGGGCGTTTTTCGTCAATCACGGTCTGTGCGAAGGCAAAAAGCGCCTCACGGCTGCCATTGACCGGCAGAACCTGGCTTGCCGGATCCGGCGTGTCGATGCGATAGCGGCGACCTATCCATTCCGCAATCACGCGCCGCAGGGCTTCGGTGCCCAGGGTGGCCGGATAGACTGACAGGCCGTTGAGGTTGTCTGTCAGTGCGTCCCGGATGAATCCCGGGGTCGGATGCTTGGGCTCACCGATATGGAGGCTGACAGGATTCGCCGGCTTGAGGCCTGCAATCAGGTTTGACAGTCGCTGGAAAGGATAACTTTGCAGCAGTTCCAGTCGCTGGTTCAACTTGTGGATGCTCCCGGTTCCAGCACCGGCAGCTCGGGCATGCGATCAACCCTGAAACCCCGCTTGACATGATGCGCAGTTACCGTGGTGAAAATCCCGCCACGGACGTAAAACCTGGCTGTCAGTTGCATGAATCGCGGCCGTGTCGCCCGTACCAGATCGTCGAGGATGCGATTGGTGACGGCTTCATGAAACGCCCCTTCGTTACGGAACGACCAGATATACAGTTTCAGGCTTTTCAGTTCCACGCAAAGCCGGTCGGGTACGTAATCGAGGATCAGCGTCGCGAAATCAGGTTGGCCGGTTTTCGGGCACAGGCACGTAAACTCCGGTATTTCCATGTGAATCCGGAAATCCCGTGAAGTTGCGGGATTGGCAAAAGTGTCAAGACGGCGTGAAGGTTTGGCCGGCATGGCTTAAGGTATCTGATTGGCGAGTCAATTCAGTTAAAATGCGCGCTGAATTCTACTCGTTTGGTTTCACTGCACAACCCTTTTTCTTGGCAGAACAGCATCTTGCGCCTCAAGCAAATAAATCTCGCCGGTTTCAAGTCATTTGTCGACCCTACCCACATCCCGGTTCCCGGGCAGCTCGTCGGTGTCGTCGGTCCCAACGGTTGCGGAAAATCCAACATCATCGACGCTGTTCGGTGGGTGCTGGGCGAGACTTCCGCCAAGCACCTGCGCGGGGCAACGATGCAGGATGTCCTGTTCAACGGTTCGGGTGACCGCAAGCCGGTAAATCGTGCCAGTGTAGAACTGGTTTTCGACAACAGCCTGGGTAAGGCAGGTGGGCAGTGGGCCAGCTACGCTGAAATCTCCGTCAAACGCGTGCTCGAACGCGACGGCGATTCTTCCTACTACATCAACAACGTCCACGTTCGCCGGCGTGACGTGGCTGACATTTTCCTTGGCACCGGACTCGGCAGTCGCGCTTACGCGATCATCGAGCAGGGCATGATCTCAAGGGTCATCGAGGCCAAGCCGGAAGAGCTGAGGGTATTTCTGGAGGAGGCGGCAGGGGTTTCCAAGTACAGGGAGCGGCGGCGCGAGACAGAATTGCGGCTGCGTGATACCCGTGAAAATCTCGCCCGGGTCGAGGATATCCGCCAGGAACTGGACAAACAGCTTGCCCATCTGCAAAACCAGGCGGAAATAGCGACCCGCTATCATGAGCTGCAGCGGCAGGTGACAGGCACCCAGCACATGCTCTGGTATGTGCGGCGGCAGGAATCAGCGGCCACCCGCAACCGCCATGCCCGCGAGATCGAGCGACTGGGAACCGAGCTTGAGGCGGAAACTGCCAATTTGCGCGAGGCCGAGCGTCGGCTTGAGGAGTTGCGCAACCAGCACTATCGGTGCGGCGACGAGCTGCACGCGGCACAGGGTGCACTGTATGAAACCAACGCCGAAATCGCCCGCCTGGAGCAGCAGATTTCGCACATCCGTGAGAATCGCAGCCGGGTGGAGCAACAGATCGGCGGCATACAGAACCAGATGCAGGGACTACAGGGGCAACTGGAGCAGTCCCGGGCTGGCCTTGGCGAATGGCGGGATGAGCTGACCCGCGCGGAATCTAAAGTGGCTGCATCCGAAGCACGGGTCGCTGAAGAGCGTGCCAAGCTGCCGGTGGCAGAAAGTACCTGGCGCGCTACCAGTGCGCGGCGCGACGAATTGCAGCAGGCCGTAGGCCGTGCGGAACAGTCGCGCGAGGTTGAGCAGACAAAAATTTCCCATGCGACGCGTGTGCTCGAGCAGCTTGCAATGCGCAATTCCCGCTTGCACGAAGAGCAGAACAATCTTGAGAAGCCCGATACCGAGGCCTTGCTCGGACTGGAAGAAAAAATTGCCGCTGCCGCCGCAGAGTTGGAGAAACTGCGCGGCGCACTGGCCGATAGAGAGCGTGCGCTGCCAGAGCACGAGAAGCTGCTTGAGCAAAGGACTGAAGCCGTTGACCTGGCTGCGCAATTGGTCGCAGCCATGGAGTCTCGCCTGGAGACGCTGCGTCAGTTGCAGGAAAAGCTGGTGCACGGCGCGGACATGGATGGCTGGATCACGGCGCAGGGTCTGGACGGGGCGGCACGGGTATGGCAGGGCATTGCCATTGAAACCGGCTATGAGGATGCCCTTGAGTCCGTGTTGCGTGAGCGTCTGAATGCGGTGCTGGTCGAGGGGCTGGATTCCTGTGGTCGCTGGTCGGATGGCATGCCGCCGGGCAAGCTCGCGGTAGCGGAGTCCGGAGGTGCGGCAGGGGAGTCGACGGCATCACAGCCCGGAGATGCAGTCCCGCTGTCGCGCTATGTCACCTGCCGCAACCCGGCACTGACGTCGGCCCTGGGTGACTGGCTGCACGGCGCTTATGTCGTCGAGAACCTGGCGGCCGGTCTGGCATTGCGCGGCAATTTGGGCCCGGGCATGGTGCTGGTTTCGCGGGACGGTTATCTGTTTACCCGTCATACGCTCACATTTCATGCGCCTGACTCCGAACTGCACGGCGTTCTGTCGCGGCAACGTGAAATCGAAACCCTGGCTGGTGAGGTGGCGGCGCGCAAAGACGAGCTTGCAGCCCTGCGCACTGCGGCAGAGGAGCAGGAATCCAGGATAGCCGAGGAACGAGTGTCTCTTGCCGGTGCCAGGGACGAAGTCGCCCGCTGCCAGCATCATCATCACGCGTTGCAGGTCGAGGGTGTGCGGCTGACCGAGCAGACTCAGCGACTGACGCAGCGCGGGGAGCAGATCGCGGCCGAGATCGCCGAGATTGCAGGTCAGATTGAGGCCGAAACGCTGCAAAAAGAGGAAGCAGCGCGCAATCTGGCACGTCATGGCGAGGAAGCCGGAGGATTTGCCCGCGAGCTGGCAATGGCCGCTGATCTGTTCAGCCGTGCCCAGGCGGTGCTTGATGGGCAGCGCGAGAGCGTGCAACAGGCGGATCGTGAATTGCAGGAGTCGGTGTTCCAGGTCAAGGGGGCGACGGGCAAGATAGATGAAATAGAACGGTCCATTGCCGTCGCGAACGAATCGCTGACCCGGCTGCAACAGTCACTGTCTTCCGAGCAGGAAGCACTGTCGCGTCTCGACGAAGCCCCCTGGCAAAGCCAGTTGCAGATTGCCCTGTCGCTGCGCGCAACCCGTGAGCAGGCTCTGGCGCAGGCACGCGATGCCCTGGAGGCAACCGAGGCGCAACTGAAGGAAATCGATCAGCAGCGCATGACTGTTGAGCAGAAGCTGGGGCCGCTGCGTGACCGTATTAATGAAGTAAAGCTCAAGGAGCAGGAAGCGCGGATCAATGAGGAACAATACGCGCAGCAGCTGATCGAGGCATCGGCCAACGAGGAGGAACTAGCACAGGCGCTGGCCAAAGGCACGCGCTCCGGTTCACTGCAGTCCGAAATCAACCGTCTGAACGAGGAAATCAAGTCACTGGGTGCTGTCAATCTGGCTGCGCTTGAGGAACTGGAGGCGGCGAGGGAGCGCAAGAACTATCTCGATGCGCAATCAGCCGACCTGACGGCGGCGATGAATACCCTGGAAGATGCGATTCGTCGAATCGACCGTGAAACACGGGAGCGACTGCAGTCCACGTTCGATGAAGTCAACGGCCATTTTGGAAAGCTGTTTCCGGCGCTGTTCGGGGGTGGCAATGCCAGGCTGGTGCTGACTGGGGAAGAAATCCTCGACGCCGGCATCCAGGTCATTGCCCAGCCGCCTGGAAAGAAGAACAGCTCGATCCATCTGCTTTCAGGCGGAGAGAAGGCGCTGACCGCAATGTCCCTGGTATTTTCCATTTTCAGGCTGAACCCGGCACCCTTCTGCATGCTGGACGAGGTTGACGCACCGCTGGACGATCATAATACGGGTCGTTTCTGCGAACTGGTGAAAACCATGTCCGAGCAGTCGCAGTTCGTGTTCATCAGTCACAACAAGATCACCATGGAGATTGCCAACCAGTTGCTGGGCATTACCATGCAGGAACCCGGGGTGTCGCGCGTGGTCGCTGTTGATATCGATGCCGCGATGAAACTGACGGAAGAGGCGGCGTGAAAGGCTGATCGACCATGAGCGACCTGCAGATTGCGCTGGCGGTTCTCGGGGTCCTGGTGATCGGTGCCGTGTACGCCTTCAATATCTGGCAGGAACGGAAACTGAGGCAAAGGCTGGAAAGTGCCTTTGCGGATGATCGCGAAGATGTATTGCTCAAGGAACCGGACGAGGCAGCTGCCCGCATAGAGCCGCGACTCGGTGACGGCGCTTCAGGGCAGGGCGGATTTGACAGTCCTCCGCAGCACGCCGCTTCTGTCACATCAGGGGTTTCCCCGGACGGAGCAGATTCCGAAATTGAGTATGTCGTTGAAATCAGCCTCGAGGACTCTGCCGGCGCCAGCGATCTGCATGAATTGCATTCGCATATTTCGGCCTTCGGCAAGCCCGCCCGTTTGCTGGCATGGGATGCAAGGGCAAAGTCATGGCGCGTTCTCGGCAGAAATGATGATGCGCGCAGTTCCAAATTCCAGGTGGCACTGCTGCTGGTCAATCGCTCGGGGCCCGTGCATGCGCCGCAACTCGGCGGGTTCTTTGATGCGGTACAGGAGTGGGCTTCACATCACGATGGCTCGGTTGCCGCGATGGAGCAGTCCGCGGCGCTCGAAATTGCACGCGATCTGGACACCTTCTGCGGCAATGTTGATGTTGCGATCAGCCTCAATGTCGTGGCGCAGCCCGGATCCGCCTTTGCCGGCGACCAGATTGCCGCTGCTGCGGATGAAGCTGGATTCATGCTCGAGTCAGACGGAGTTTTTCACTGGCGGGACGAGGACGACAACACCCTGTTCACCATGGAAAATCATGAAAACGAACCGTTCGAGGCGGAACGCCTGACGGCCATGCAGACCGCGGGGCTGACGCTGCTGCTGGATGTGCCGCACATTGCGCGCGGCGAAGAGGCGCTAGAAAAAATGGCGGACATTGCAGGTGAACTGGCCGCGGCATTGGGTGGATTTGTGGTTGATGACAACCGTGTTGCGCTGCAGCCGGTAGCGTTGCAGCGGATCAAGCAGCAGGTCGGCGAAATCCACCAGGTCATGGCCGAGCACGACATCCCGGCCGGTGGTTTGCGGGCTCAGCGGCTGTTTGCATGACGCAGGATGCGATGATCGAGCGCGTCAGGCGACTGCGCGCGGAAATCGAACGTCATAATCATCTGTATTACGTGCTCGATGCTCCCGAGGTGGCCGACTCGGAGTATGACCGTCTTTTCCGCGAACTGCAGCAAATCGAAAGTCTTCACCCCGAACTCGTTACTGCGGATTCGCCGACGCAGCGTGTAGGGGCGGCCCCCCTGGACGCCTTTGAGCAGAGTGAGCATCGTCAGCCGATGCTTTCCCTGAACAATGCGCTGGATGACGAAGAAGTGGTGGCTTTTGACCGCAGGGTGCGCGAGTTGCTGGAGGTCGAGGAGGTCGAGTACGCTGCCGAACCGAAATTTGATGGCTTGGCAATCAACCTGGTCTACGAAAAGGGCTTGTTTGTCCAGGGGGCGACCCGGGGGGACGGCTATACCGGCGAGGATGTGACTGCCAATCTGCGCACCGTGGGCTCGATACCGCTGCGCCTGCGCATCGATGATCCGCCCGATCTGCTGGAAATCCGCGGTGAAGTACTGATGTTGCGGGCTGATTTCGAACGTCTGAATGCCCAGCAGCAGGCGCGCGGCGAGAAACTCTTCGTCAATCCGCGCAATGCCGCCGCAGGCTCCCTGAGGCAACTGGATCCGCGAATTACCGCGACTCGCAAGCTGACATTCTTCGCCTATGGGATGGGTGCGTCCGATGGCTATACCGCCCCCGGGAAGATATCTGAAGTAATTGATTATATTGAGAAAGGTGGTTTCCGCCCGGTCCGTGAACGATCCGTGGTGCGCGGCGTCGATGGTCTCTTCGACTATTTCGCAGCGATAGGCAGCGCTCGCGCCGATCTGCCCTATGACATCGATGGTGTGGTCTACAAGGTCAACAGTCTGGCGGACCAGCGGCGACTGGGTTTCGTGGCCCGGGCTCCGCGTTTTGCGGTGGCTCACAAATTTCCTGCCGAGGAAGCCGCCAGCGTGGTGGTGGATATCGATGTCCAGGTCGGTCGCACCGGAGTGCTGACACCGGTGGCGCGGCTGCAGCCGGTGTTTGTCGGCGGCGTGACGGTGACCAACGCGACATTGCATAACCTGGATCAGGTGCGGGCCAAGGATGTGCATGCGGGAGATACCGTGATCGTCCGGCGGGCAGGGGATGTGATCCCGGAAGTGGTCAGGGTCGTTCTTGAAAAAAGGCCGGCGCAGGTCAGGCAGTTCGATATGCCGGAGAAATGCCCGGTTTGCCAGTCCCGCGTCGAGCGTATCGACAGTGAATCGGCATACCGCTGCACGGGAGGACTGTACTGTGCTGCGCAACGCAAGCAGGCCTTGCTGCACTTTGCGTCACGTCGTGCGATGGACATCGAAGGCCTGGGCGAGAAACTCGTGGACCAGCTGGTCGACAAGGGCCTGGTCCATACGCCTGCTGATCTTTATCGTCTGCAGTCCGCAAAGATTGCAGGGCTTGAACGCATGGCAGAAAAATCGGCGGACAATTTGATCACCGCCATTGCCCGGAGCAGGAACACGACACTGGCGCGTTTCATTTTTGCCTTGGGCGTTTATCATGTAGGGGAAGAGGTTTCACGCCTGCTGGCGCGCCACTTCGGCGAACTGGATGCGCTGCTCCAGGCTGACTGGGATGAACTGATTGCCGAGAAGGAACGCTTGCAGAAGGAAAACGCGAAGCGACGTGCCAAGGGTGCCGAGATCGATGAACAGTTGCTACCGGGAATCGGCCCTGAAATCATGCGCAGCGTTGCCAACTTCCTCGCACAGTCCCATAACCGCGAGGTGATTGAGCAACTGGTCGGCAGCGGCCTCGTTTTCAGGAAAGAGAAGGCTGCAACTGCGGGAGGGCTTACCGGCAAGACCTTCGTACTGACCGGAACTCTGCCCGGTATGTCCCGGGATGAGGCCAAGCTGCGGATCGAGACAGCCGGCGGAAAGGTATCCGGCAGTGTCTCGAAAAAAACGGATTATGTGGTGGCCGGTGACGAGGCGGGGAGCAAGCTCGACAAGGCACGTGCCCTGGGAGTGGCGGTCATCGATGAGCAGCAGTTGCTGCAAATGCTGGAAACATGACCACGGGAGTGGAGGAGTATTCGATGCAGACGGTGCGCAAAGCGGTTTTTCCGGTGGCGGGCCTGGGTACCCGTTTTCTTCCTGCTACCAAGGCCAGTCCCAAGGAAATGCTGCCCGTAGTGGACAAGCCGCTGATCCAGTACGCTGTTGAAGAGGCTGTTGCGGCCGGGATTACAGAACTGATATTCGTTACTGGTCGCGGCAAGCGTGCGATCGAAGATCATTTCGATCAGGCCGTGGAACTGGAATTGGCTCTCATCCGTTCCGGCCGCAAGCGGCAACTTGAGGAGGTTCGCGGCATTCTGCTCTCCGGCGTGAATTGTGTTTTTGTGCGACAGGCCCAGGCACTGGGGCTGGGGCATGCGGTGCTGTGCGCGCGTTCCGCCGTTGGCGATGAGCCATTTGCCGTTCTGCTGGCCGATGACCTGATTGATGCACGGGTGCCGGTGCTTAAACAGATGACCAGTCTTTACCGTTCCCGTCAATCAGCAATGGTGGCCGTTGAACGCGTACCCCGCTCGGAGATATCACGCTATGGCGTTGTTGCAATACCCCCGCGCTCGAAATCTCCGCATCTCATCAAAGGCATAGTCGAGAAACCCGTGCCATCCCGGGCACCTTCGCTGCTGGGGGTGGTCGGTCGTTACATTTTGACCCCTCAGATATTCAGCGAGTTGGAGCGCGGGGCAGCGGGTGCCGGCGGGGAAATCCAGCTGACTGATGCGATTGCGCGGCTTCAACGCAGCGAATCAGTGCTGGCATACGAATTTGAAGGTACGCGTTTTGATTGCGGCGACAAGTTGGGTTACCTGCAGGCCAATGTTGAGCTGGGCATGAAGCATCCTGAAATCGGCCGCGCCTTTCGCGCCTATTGGAAAAAAGTCCGAACCTGAAAGATGGCAGCCTAATATCACCATGTGCTAATATTTCTCAGGGGTTTGATAAAGGGGTTAAAAATGGCAAATAAACTATTGATTATTATGGTAAATACGGATCCGGCCAATGGGTCGGAACTGGGCGCGCCGTTTTTCCAGGCAACTGTGGCAGCGGCGATGGATTATGAGGTGGAAGTCATCCTGACCGCCCGTGCCGGGGAACTGGCCAAGAAGGGTGTCGCGGAAAAACTCTACGTCAAGGATGGTTCTCCAAAAAGCGTCTACGACTTCATCAAGGACGCGCATGAGGCCGGCGTACAGTTCAAGGTCTGCACGCCCACACTCGATCTGTGGGGAGATGACCTGATTCCTGAAATCGGCGAAACCGTCGGCGGTGCTTACGTCATCGAACAGGCGATGGACGACGACGTCGTCACCTTTACGTATTGAAAAATCAACCCGGTTCAGCAGACGCGGAGGCGCTACTCGCCCGGGCCGAACTGCTGTTGACACCCGATGCCGTGCTCGAAGCAGTGCGCCGGGTTGGTGGCGAGATAACAGCTGTCGCGAAAGGGCACAACCCCCTGGTGCTGGCCGTGATGCGAGGCGGCGTGGTATTCGCCGGGCATCTTCTTCCGTTGCTCGTCTTTCCGCTAGATTTCGACTACGTCGATGCCACCCGTTATGGTGCGCAAACCAGCGGAGGCCAGCTCAAGTGGCGTGTTGACATTCCGGATGGGGTCCGGGGGCGGACAGTAGTGGTTGTTGATGACATACTCGATGCGGGCACCACTTTGGCAGCGATACGCGCCAGATTGCTGGAGATGGGTGCGGCTAAGGTCTGGCTTGCTGTATTTGCCGACAAGAAAACAGGGCGCAGCAAGCCGGTGGCTGCCGATTTCGTCGGCGTTTCCGTGCCGGATCGATTCGTGTTCGGGTTTGGCATGGATATCAGGGGCATGTGGCGTAACTTGCCGGCGGTGTATGCTCTAAATCCGAATGACTGAACCGGACTCGGCAAATGTTGGGCATCATTGGCGGCAGCGGTCTCGACTGCATCGCTGAACTCGAAATCGAATCACGACTGGCCGTCACCACGCCATATGGCCAGCCTTCAGCACCACTGGCAGCAGGCCGACTCCATGGCAAAAGGGTGATTTTCCTGCCCCGCCATGGCGAAACGCATTCGATAGCGCCACATCGCATCAATTACCGCGCCAACCTTTGGGCTCTGCATGCGCAGGGGGTCCGCGACGTGGTTGCGGTTTGCGCTGTCGGTGGCATCAATCCTGTCATGAGTACCGGTACCTTGCTAGTGCCGGATCAGATCATCGATTACACCAGCAGCAGAGAATCGACCTTTTTCGACGGTGTGGATCATCCCCTGACGCATGTTGATTTCACGCTTCCGTTCAACATGCCTCTCCGCCAACGGTTGATTCAGGCAGGTAAGGTCTCAGGTCACCAGCTTCATGACGGCGGTACCTATGGTGCAACCCAGGGCCCGCGGCTGGAAACCGCAGCGGAAATCAACCGGATGGAGCGTGATGGTGCGGATGTCGTCGGCATGACCGGCATGCCCGAAGCCGTCCTCGCGCGTGAGTTGCAGCTAGGTTATGCGATGCTGGCCGTTGTCATCAATGCAGCGGCAGGCCGTGGCGACAATGCGACGGGCATCAGCATGGAGGCCGCGCATGCCGCTGCCGAGATTGCGATGACGAAGGTTCGTGCCGTGCTGAACGTTCTGGCATAACCCGATGGCCGTCCGCCAGGTATTGCGGATGGGTGATCCACGGCTGCAGCGGATCGCCCTCCCGGTAGAAAATCCCGGCACGGAGGAAATCCGCTCGTTATTGCAGGACATGCAGGACACCATGTCAGCGCTGGATGGTGCAGGTTTGGCGGCGCCGCAGATAGGTGTGAGTCTGCGCGTCGTCATTTTTGGTCTTGCGTCGAATCCCCGCTATCCCGACGCCGAACCGGTTCCGCTGACGGTATTGATCAATCCCAGGATTACGATTCTGGATGCCGAACAAGAAGAGGGATGGGAAGGTTGCCTCTCGGTTCCTGGTCTGCGCGGACTGGTTCCCAGGTACCGCCGTATGCGTTATCAGGGGATCGATGCCGCCGGCAATGCAATTGACCGCAGCGTTGAAGGTTTCCATGCGCGGGTGGTACAGCATGAATGCGATCATCTCGACGGGATTCTCTATCCCATGCGCATGCCGGACCTGAGCCGTTTAGGATTTACCGAAGAACTGTTCCCGGGGCAGCCTCCGGTTGC
>JAYQOT010000007.1:18204-39227 GCA_038144955.1 Burkholderiales bacterium
AAGTCCTGTCTCAGATTTTGAGCTGAGCCAGCAGCTCGCTTTCAAAGCGGACGGTGCTTTTCGGGTTCTTGAATGCTTCTCCGCTGACGACGAAGGTATCTTCCGCGCGTGCTCCCAGCGTGTTGATGCGTGCGGAATGCAGGTTGATGTCGAAGGCGGTGAGGGTGCGTGAAATCCTTGACAGCAGACCCGGACGGTCCCCGGCGACTATCGAGAGCATGCGAAAGGCGCCACGATCGTCGGCCTGTATGCTGACTTCGGGGCTGATCGGAAAATGGCGCAACTGGCGGCTCAATCGCGGCTTGGTCAGGGGCGGCAGCGGTGTCTTGTTGGAGAGCCGTTCCGCCAGTTCATGCTCGATATAGCTGATCAGATCCCGGTATTCAGGCTGCCGGTTCGATGCGTCCTGGATATGGAAAGTATCCAGGGCGTAACCGTGCCGGGTGGTGTGTATCTTGGCCTCGAATATGTCAAAGCTGATACCGTCGAAGAAGCTGCATATTCTTGAAAACAGTTCCTTCTGGTCCTCGACATAAACCATGACCTGCAATCCCTCGCCGACGGGGGAGAGCCGCGCTTTCACTACCGGCTGCTTGGTCTGAACCTGCTGGTAGAGATGGCGCGTGTGCCAGGCGATTTCCTGTGATTCGTGCCGCAGGAAGTAGCCGGTGTCCAGCTGTTGCCACAGTGCCTGATAGTCCTGCTCCGGAATGGCATATAGGCGCAGCCGGACTATCGCATCCTCCTGGCGTGCGCGCTGGCCATCCTGTTTTTCGCTGCGCTCGCCGCTCAGCATGCGCCGGGCCCCCTGGAAGAGGTCTTCGAGCAGCTTGGCTTTCCAGGCATTCCAGACTTTCGGGCTGGTGCCGCGTACGTCAGCGACGGTCAGCAGGTACAGCGCCACCAGGTGTCGTTCATCGCCGACTAGTTTGGCAAATCCGCTGATGACTGCCGGATCTGCCAGGTCCTGCTTCTGTGCGATGGAGGACATGACCAGATGCTGCGCGACCAGCCAGCTCACCAGTTCACTGTCTGCGGCGGAGAGTCCATGGGCCTTGCAGAAACGCAGGGCATCCACCTTGCCCAGCTGCGAATGATCGCCGCCGCGCCCCTTGGCAATGTCATGAAAGATGCCGGCGAGGTAGAGCAGTTCGGTTTTGTCGAACTCGCTCATCAACCGGCTGCACAGCGGAAACTCGTGAGCCAGTTCGGGAACGGCAAAACGCCGCAGATTACGGACGACCTTGAGAATGTGCTCGTCAACGGTGTAGACGTGGAAGAGGTCGTGCTGCATCTGGCCGACGATGCGGCCGAAGGCCGGTATGTAGCGACCCAGAATGTCGTACTGATGCATGCGGCGCAGTTCGCGAATCATCCTCGCGGGACTGCCCAGGATGCTCATGAACAATGCGCGCATCTTCGGATTGCTTCGTGTCGAGGGATTGATGCCTCTGCGTGCACGCCACAACGCACGCAGTGTCACCGCGCCTATGCCCTTGATTTCCCCGTGTTTCTGGAGCAGGGAAAATGCCTCGAGGATGGTGCAGGGGTCGCGGGTGAAAATCCGCGTATCCGGAGCCGATAGCAGTTCTCCGCGAACCACGAAATGCTTGTTCAACGGTGTGACCTTGGTGCGATTGGGCGGGGGCGCGATCCTCAATGCGAGGTTCTGCAGCATGATCGTATTCAATTGCGAAACTGCCTTGGCGGTCAGATAGTAGCGTTGCATCAGACGCTCACTGGCGCGTTTGGCGCCTCGATCAGCAAAGCCCAACTGCTTGGCCAGCGCGGTCTGGTGATCGAACAGCAGGCGGTCTTCGCGGCGCCCGGCAAGATAATGCAGGCGGATGCGCAGGAGTTCGAGCACACGTTCGTGGCGACTGATCGCAGTTGCCTCGGATCGCGTGATGAAACCGCGGCGTGCCAGTTCCAGCCAGGTGTGGCCGAAGCGTGCTGCACGGGAAATCCACAATATCGTGTTCAGGTCGCGCAGCCCGCCCTGGCATTCCTTGATGTTGGGTTCAAGATTGGTTTCCTGGTGGCGCGAGTGCCGCTCCTGTTGTTCTATGCGTTTGGCGTGAAGGAATTCCGCGGGTTCAATGGTTTGCAGGACTTTGCGGACGAAGCGACGGTACAAGTCGCGGTTGCCGCATAGCAGCCTCGACTCGAGAAGATTGGTCTGTACCGTGATGTCACCCGCTGCGATTTCCATGCATTCGTCGAGGGTGCGTACGCTGTGGCCGACCTCGAGACCAATGTCCCAGAACATGCCTACCATGGATTCCAGCAAGGCACGAAGCTGCTCGCCGGGTTGTTCAGGCAGCAGGATGAGGATGTCCACGTCCGAGTGCGGGAAGAGCTGCTTGCGGCCATAACCTCCGACAGCCAACAGGGCAAGTTCCTGCGGCATCTGGTGTGATTTCCATATCTGGCGCAGATGCCGGTCGGTCAGCAAAGCCAGGTGGTGCAGCAGGTCGCGGCTCAGATGTCCCGATTCGAAGCGCTTCTGCAGCAATGCCCTGTCCCTGGCCAGCGCGAGACGCTGCTGCTCCCGTGCGGCGGTGGGGGTTTGCGCCACGGAGATGGAAGTAGTGGCCATCAGGGTTCGGCTAGCGGGGCCGGCAGGTTTTCAGGCAGGCGGAGGCGTGCCTGTAGACACGGTCAGCACTTCATAACCTGATTCGGTTACCAGTACCGTATGTTCCCATTGTGCGGACAGGCTGTGGTCCTTGGTGACGATGGTCCAGCCGTCAGCGAGCTGGCGGATGTCCGCCTTGCCGGCGTTGATCATCGGTTCCACGGTAAAGATCATGCCAGCCTCGAGAGTCATTCCCATCCCGGGACGCCCGTAGTGGAGAATCTGGGGCTCTTCGTGGAATTTGCGACCGATGCCGTGGCCGCAGAACTCGCGAACGATGCTGAACCCGTTTTTTTCGGCATGGGTCTGTATCGCATGGCCGATGTCGCCGAGGGTATTGCCGGCCTTTACTGCGCGGATTCCCCGCCACATGCACTCGTAGGTGATTTCGACCAGACGGCGAGCCTGTATGGCGGGCTGTCCGACGTAGAACATGCGGCTCGTGTCGCCATGAAATCCATTCTTGATGACCGTGATGTCGACGTTGATGATGTCGCCGTTTTTCAGCCGTTTGTCGCCCGGCACCCCATGGCAGACCACGTGATTGACGGAGGTGCAGATTGATTTCGGATAGGGGGAGTATCCCGGCGGGGTGTAGTTGAGTGGTGCAGGAATGCTCTGCTGGTGATTGACCATGTAGTCATGACAAAGGCGGTCGATTTCAGCAGTTGTCATGCCGGCCCTGATCTGCGGGGCAATAAAGTCCAGCACTTCGGCGGCAAGACGTCCGGCAATCCGCATTTGTTCGATTTCGTCCGGGGTCTTGAGCGATACGGCCATGAAAGCGCTTTCGGTGCGCGCCTTCACTGGGCTGCGCGGAACGGTTGTTGCTCTAAATGCTTATTTTAACAGGTTGAACTCGGTCTACAGGCCGGTCAGCCCTGGCCGGAAGCCCGGAGCCGGCTTTGGGAGGCAGCTTGAGAATTTCCCGGTTTTTGCGATAAAATAATGAGTTAGCCTGACCGTAAAAGGGCCAACCGGCCCTGGGAGCATTCTTTCAGGCAAATACACACACCCGCCCACGTTAAGGGTGCCCGGATTCGGGTCTACAGGGGCAGGTGGCGGATTAACCCTAACAGGAGACAGGCATCATGTCAGTAACCATGCGCGAAATGCTGGAGGCCGGCGTACATTTCGGTCATCAGACGCGGTATTGGAACCCGAAAATGGCACCTTACATTTTCGGCCATCGCAACAAGATTCACATCGTCAATCTCGAAAAGACGATGGTTTTGTATCAGGATGCGCTCAAATTCGTGCGCCAGCTGTCCTCGAACAAGGGCAGCGTGCTTTTCGTCGGCACCAAACGCCAGGCCCGTGAAATCGTTCGCGAAGAGGCTCAGCGTTGCAGCTCCCCGTATGTCGACTACCGCTGGCTGGGCGGAATGCTTACCAATTACAAAACCGTCAAGCAGTCCATCCAGCGGCTGAAGGACATGCTTGCCATGCGCGAGGACGGTTCCCTGGACAAGCTTTCAAAGAAGGAAGCCCTGCAATACGAGCGTGAGATCGTCAAGCTGGAGCGCAGCCTTGGCGGCATCAAGGATATGACCAGCCTGCCTGACGCCTTGTTCGTGATCGATGTCGGTTACCAGAAGGGTGCGATCTCGGAAGCGCGCAAGCTGGGTATTCCGGTCATCGGCGTTGTCGACACGAATCATTCGCCTGATGGCGTGGATTATGTCATTCCCGGAAATGACGACTCTAGCCGCGCGATCAAGCTGTATGCACGTGGCGTCGCCGATGCCGTGCTCGAAGGTCGCAGCACCAGTATCAAGGAAATCGTCAACAGCGGTTCAGACGAATTTGTCGAGGTTGAAGAAGGCGAATCGGCGGAGGGATAAGCCGGCGCAGACAGACATTCAAGGGGCGCGCAGCCCCTTTTTTTTAACAGGCGCAAGAGGACAGGAAGAGATGGCGGAAATTACGGCGGGCATGGTTCGCGAGTTGAGGGAGAAGACCGATGCCCCGATGATGGAGTGCAAGAAGGCGCTGACCGAAGCGGGCGGCGATATGGGCAAGGCCGAGGAGATTCTGCGGGTCAAGCTCGGCAACAAGGCCAGCAAGGCGGCCTCGCGAATTGCTGCCGAGGGTGTGGTGGCAGTTCATATTGCAGGTGACGGGAAAACCGGAGCGATCATCGAGGTCAATTGCGAGACTGACTTTGTGGCCAAAAATGATGATTTCGCGGCCTTTGCCGCGGCAATGGCGAAACTGGTCGTGGAGATGAAACCGCAAACGGTCGAGGCTCTGTCCGGGTTGCCCACGGACGGAGGCTCTGTCGAGGAAAGACGCAAGGCACTGGTGGGCAAGATCGGCGAAAACGTGTCGATCCGCCGCTTCGTGCGCACAGAGGCCAAGGGAGCCCTTTATTCCTATATTCACGGCGGTGCGAAGATCGGTGTACTGGTAGATCTTGCCGGCGGAAATGACGTGCTGGGCCGCGATATTGCGATGCATGTTGCAGCGAGCAAACCCAAGGCGCTGGATGCGTCCGGAGTGCCCGCTGAGGCGGTTGAAACAGAGCGCCGCGTGGCAGCCGAGAAAGCCGCGGAGGATGCGGCAAAGTCGGGCAAAGCCATTCCTCCGGAAATCATGGCCAAGCGCGTTGAGGGTTCGGTGCAGAAATTCCTCAAGGAAGTGACCCTGCTGGGGCAGCCGTTTGTCAAAAATGACAAGCAGACTGTCGAACAGTTGCTCAAGGCAGCCAATGCACAGATTGGCGGATTCACGCTTTATGTGGTTGGGGAAGGCATCGAAAAGAAGAAGGAAGATTTTGCTGCCGAAGTCATGGCGCAGGTGGGACAGGCTCGCCAATCCTCATAAAATATATATAAATCATATACTTATATGAATTCGGCGCCTGCCTACAAACGCATACTGCTGAAACTCAGCGGGGAAGCGCTGATGGGAGATGATGCCTACGGCATCAATCGCAGCGTGATTGAGCGCATCGTCGCCGAAGTGGCTGAGGTAGCCCGGCTGGGTGTGGAAATCGCCGTGGTCATCGGTGGCGGTAATATTTTCCGTGGCCTGGCACCAGGTGCCTCGCACATGGACCGCGCGACTGCCGACTACATGGGCATGCTGGCGACCGTCATGAACGCGCTGGCGCTGCAGGATGCCATGCGCCAGATCGGACTCGCCAGCCGTGTCCAGTCGGCACTGAACATAGAACAGGTGGTCGAACCCTATATCCGTGGCAAGGCCATGCGCTACCTGGAAGAAGGCAAAGTGGTGATTTTTGCGGCAGGAACGGGCAATCCGTTCTTCACAACGGATACCGCTGCAGCGCTGAGAGGCATGGAAATGAACGTCGACCTGGTCCTCAAGGCGACCAAGGTCGACGGCGTCTACACTGATGATCCCAAAACGCATCCCGATGCAATGCGTTATCAGCGACTGACCTTTGACGAGGCCATAGTCAAGAATCTGAAGGTAATGGATGCCACCGCTCTGACTCTTTGCCGTGATCAGAAGTTGCCGATCAATGTATTCAGCATATTCAAACCGCAGTCGTTGAAGAGGGTGGTAATGGGGGAAGACGAAGGAACGATGGTGCATTCCTGACTGGAGGTGATCATGATTGCAGACGTAAAAAAAAGCGCCGAGCAGAAAATGAAGAAAACGATCGAGGCGCTCAAGCTTGATCTCGGCAAGATAAGAACAGGTCGGGCACATACCGGATTGCTGGACCATGTAATGGTCGACTATTACGGTAATCCGACGCCATTGCCGCAGGTGGCCAATGTTACGCTGCTTGACGGCAGGACTATCGGCGTCAGCCCCTGGGAAAAGAAGATGGTTTCGGCCATCGAGAAGGCGATACGGGAGTCCGACCTCGGGCTGAACCCCGCGACTCAGGGCGAAGTAGTCAGGGTGCCCATGCCGGCGCTGACCGAAGAGCGGCGCAAGGATCTCATCAAGGTGGTAAGGCACGAAGGCGAGGGCGCCAAAATTGCGGTGAGAAACGTACGCCGTGAAGCCAATACGCAACTTAAGGACATGCTGAAGAAGAAAACGGTTGCCGAGGATGACGAGCGTCGCGCCCAGGACGATATCCAGAAGCTGACGGACCGTTCGATAGCCGAGATCGACAAAATGCTTGAGGTCAAGGAATCCGACCTCATGGCCATCTGAACGCACAGCAGTGTCGAGTTCAACTCAGGGCATTCCCGAGGTTGGTGCGGTTCCGAGGCACATTGCCATCATCATGGATGGCAATGGGCGCTGGGCCAAAAAGCGCTTTCTGCCTCGTGTTGCAGGCCACCGCAAGGGTGTTGATGCGTTGCGCGGCGTCGTTCAGTCTTGCGCAGAACGCGGCGTTGAAGCGCTCACGCTGTTCGCTTTCAGCAGTGAAAACTGGCGCCGTCCTGCGGACGAGGTTTCGCTGCTGATGCAACTTTTTGTCAGCGCGCTGCAGCAGGAAGTTGAAAAGCTGCATCGCAATGGCATCCGTTTTCGTGTCATCGGAGACACGTCTCCGCTGGAGCCTCTGCTTGCCAATCTGATCAGGGATGCCGAAACCCTGACGGCGAACAATACCGGCCTCACTTTGACTGTGGCCGCCAATTACGGCGGGCGCTGGGACATTCTGCAAGCCGTCGATAGTCTGCGTCGCGAGTACGGAGCGGATGGCCCTGCCTGGACCGAAGAGCAATTGCTGTCACGCCTCTCTCTTGGAGATTTGCCCGAACCTGATCTGTTCATCCGCACCGGAGGCGAACAGCGGATCAGCAATTTTCTGCTCTGGCAACTGGCCTATACCGAGCTTTATTTTTCTGACACCTTGTGGCCTGATTTCGATGCGAAAGCACTGGATCTCGCCATCATGTCCTACCGCCAGAGGGAACGACGCTTCGGGCGTACCAGTGATCAGGTCGCCAATGCAGGGAGAGGCGCGGGAAACCGCACGGCACGAGCCTGACAGTGGCTGCCAGCATGTTCAAGACCCGGGTTATAACCGCATCCCTGCTGTTGCCGCTATTCGTGGGCGGAATGTTCTGGCTGGGTTCCGGCTGGTGGGCGATTGCACTGCTGCCTCTGGTTCTGGCCGGCGCATGGGAATGGGGCGCTCTGGCAGGCTACGGGCGTCTGTCGCGCTGGGTATATTGCGGATTCGTCCTGGCATCGGGACTAACCGTTCTATTGGCAGGGCATCACTGGCACATGCTCGCCCTGGAGAAAACGGTACTCTGGGCTTCAACCCTGTTCTGGTTTATCTGTGCTCCCCTTTGGCTATGGACCGGCTGGAAGCCAAGGAACCCATTTTCATTCTTTGTCGCAGGCTGGATACTGTTGGTGCCTACCTGGATCGCAATGGTCAGGCTGCAGTCAGCTCCATGGGTATTGCTTTCGGTGCTTGGGGTGATCTGGGTGGCTGACAGTGCAGCCTACTTTGCGGGCAGGAACTGGGGCAGGCACAAGCTTGCTTCGACCATCAGTCCGGGTAAAACCTGGGAGGGTGTGTTCGGCGGAGGTGTTGCCGTGGCGGTGTATTATTTGCTCGTCTGGAATTTCGGATTGGCTGCCCAGTCGCCGGCAAGCGGTTTGGCCGCGGCCTTGTTGGTGGCCGTGCTGTTTCCCCTCAGCATTTTGGGTGACCTTTTCGAGTCCTGTATAAAGCGGCAAGCCGGCGTCAAGGACAGCGGCAAACTGCTGCCAGGACACGGAGGCGTCCTGGACCGCATCGATGCGCTTACATCGACCCTGCCTCTGGCTGCATTGGTGATTCCCTGGATGATGACGCGCTCCTGATCATGCAATACCTGACCATACTGGGTTCAACCGGCAGCATCGGGGTAAACACCCTGGACGTGGTTGCGCGTAATCCGCAGCGCTTTTCCGTTCTGGCATTGACGGCAAGAACGCGGCTTGACGTTCTTCTCGAACAGTGCCGCCGTTTCAATCCTCGTTATGCAGTTGTTCTTGATGAGCAGCCCGCTGAACGTCTCCGCCGCGAATTGGTAGCCTGTGGATGTCTGACTGAAGTGCTCTGTGGTGCCAGTGCGCTTGAACGTGTGGCGGGACTGCCGGAGGTCAATACGGTAGTTGCCGCCATCGTCGGTATCGCGGGACTGCGACCCACGCTTGCCGCGGTAAATGCGGGCAAGAAAATCCTGCTGGCGAACAAGGAATCTCTGGTCACCGCCGGGGCTTTGTTCATGTCGGCGGTGACGGAGAACGGTGCACAGTTGCTGCCCATAGACAGCGAACACAATGCGATTTTCCAGGCATTGCCACAGGCTCGATCGGGTGGTGTCGGTGAGCATGGGGTCCGCCGTATCCTGCTGACGGCCTCGGGTGGGCCTTTCCGCAGCATGCCTCTCGAGGCTATTGCCAGAGTTACACCGGAGCAGGCAATCGCCCATCCGAACTGGATCATGGGCAGAAAGATTTCTGTTGATTCCGCAACCATGATGAACAAAGGACTGGAAGTTATCGAGGCCAGATGGCTTTTTGCAGCCAGTCCGGACATGATTGAAGTTGTTGTTCATCCTGAGAGCATCGTGCATTCTTTGGTCGAATACTGCGACGGATCAGTAATTGCCCAGCTCGGTAACCCCGACATGCGGACTCCGATTGCCCATGCCCTGGGCTACCCTGACCGAATTCCTTCCGGAACTGATTTTCTGGATTTGGCCAAAATCGGCCGTCTTCAGTTCGAGGCTCCTGACTTCGAGCGCTTTCCATGTCTGCGTCTCGCTTATGAATGCCTCCGGTCGGGTGATGCCGCGGTGGTGGCGTTGAATGCCGCAAACGAGGTCGCAGTTTCAGAGTTTCTCGAGAAACGCATCGGTTTTCTCGATATTCCCCGCCTGATCGAGTCCGTGCTTTCCCGTACTCCTGCGATCCGGATTCACACGATTGCGGATGTGGAACGCGTTGATCTCGAAGCGCGGATGATTGCATTGAGCATCTGCGGCGGTCACGAGTCATTGAAAGAAGCCGGAGCCGGTCGATGAGCGTTCTGATGACAATTGCAGCCTTTGTCGTCGCGCTGGGCCTGCTCATCATTGTTCACGAGTATGGCCACTACAAGGTGGCCCGTCTTTGCGGCGTGAAGGTACTGCGTTTTTCGGTTGGATTCGGAAGAACGTTATGGTCTAGAAAAATCGGCCCTGACCAGACCGAGTGGTGCGTGGCCGCGATTCCGCTTGGCGGATACGTGAAAATGCTGGACGAACACGAAGATAAAGTGGCTGCGCATGAAATCAACCGTGCATTCAACCGGAAGCCGGTATGGCAACGCTTTGCGATAGTCCTGGCGGGGCCGGCTGCAAATTTTATTGCAGCAATCCTGATTTACTGGGCGCTGTTTGTGTACGGCATTCCGGGGCTGATTCCCGTTCTTGGCGAGCCGCCCCCAGGCACCGCAGCCGCCCGTGCGGGTATGGTTGCCGGGTCCACGGTAGTCAGCGTAGACGGCGAAGCTGTCCGGTCCTGGCAGGATTTTCGCTGGGTCATGCTGCAGCGTGCTCTGAGCGGGGTGCCGTCGAAAATCGAACTCAAAAAGGGGGAAGGGCCGGGTGTAATCCGCGAATTGCGTTTTGACGGCATGTCCGCACGTGACATCGAAGGCGATTTACTAGGTGCACTGGGACTTACCCGGATCAGGGAGCCACTGCGGCCAGTGATTGGTGAATTGACCGCAGATGGTCCGGCTGCCCGGATGGGTTTGAAGGCCGGGGATGTGATTGTCAGCATCGATGGCAGCAGCATAGACAGCTGGGAAATGGTGGTGAATCTGGTCCGTGCCGCGCCCGGGCGACCATTGAATTTTCTGGTCGTGAGAGAATCGGTACAACTGGGTTTTACCGTCACCCCTGAAGTGATCACCGGACAGGGCCCCGCATTCGGGAGGATGGGTGCAATGCCGCGGGTTGATGAGTCGTCCCTGAAGCGCATGCTGCCCCGGGTTGACTATGGTCCTGTTGAAAGTATCGGCAAAGCCGTCATCAAGACCTGGGAAATGGCCGTTTTCAGCCTGCGCATGCTGGGCAAGATGCTCGTCGGGCAGGTTTCCCTGAAAAATCTGAGCGGCCCCATCACGATTGCTGATTATGCAGGGCAGTCGGCGCAGAATGGCTGGATTTCCTACCTGCTTTTTCTTGCACTGATCAGCATCAGCCTGGGTGTGCTGAATCTGCTGCCCATACCTTTATTGGATGGCGGGCACTTGATGTATTATTCGGTCGAGATTCTTACCGGAAAACCGGTTTCAGACAGGGTCATGGAAGCGGGTCAGCGCGTCGGCATGGCCGTATTATTTACCTTGATGGCTTTTGCCCTGTTCAACGACGTCAATCGCCTGATCGGCGGCTAATTAAATCTATGACCTTCATTCGCTGGATGTTCGTGGCACTGGTGTTTTGTCCCTGGGCGGCGCAAGCGATTGAGCCTTTCGTCATCAAGGACATACGCGTCGAAGGCATACAGCGCATCGAAGCCGGAACCGTGTTCGGTTACCTGCCGGTCAAGGTCGGAGACACTATGACCGATGAAAAGGCAGCCCAGGCGATCAGGGCGCTGTTCGGAACCGGCTTTTTCAAGGACGTGTCCATTGAGTCCGACAGCGGGGTGCTGGTCATTTCAGTGCAGGAACGGCCTTCCATTGCGCAGGTCGAATTCACCGGGACCAAGGAGTTTGAGAAGGAGCAACTGGTCAAGAGTCTGCGCCAGATAGGGCTGGGAGAAGGCAGGATTTTTGATCGTTCCCAGCTCGATCGCGCGGAACAGGAACTGAAACGGCAATATCTCGCACTCGGCCGTTATGCCGTCGTGGTGACGACAACGGTGACTCCGCTGGAGCGCAATCGCGTCTCGATTAACTTCACCGTCGATGAGGGTGATGTCGCAAAAATCAGGCAGATCAGCATCATCGGTGCCAAGGCTTTTCCGGAAAAAGAGCTTGTAGACCTTTTCGTTTTGCGCACTCCCGGGTGGATGACCTGGTGGAGCAAGCATGACCAGTATTCCAGGCAGAAACTATCCGGCGATCTCGAGTCCTTGCGTTCGCATTACCTGGATCGTGGCTATCTGGAATTCAACGTGGATTCGACACAGGTCACGATTTCGCCCGATAAAAAAGACATTTTCATCAGCATCAGCATTACCGAAGGACCCAAGTACACCGTGTCCGGTGTAAAGGTTGCCGGCGAGATGCTGATTCCGGAACAGGAGGTTCTCGGGCTGATCACGGTGAAGCCTGGTGAAACTTACTCGAGAACAAAAATAGCCGAATCCGTAAAGAAGATCAGCGACCGACTTGGTAATGATGGTTATGCCTTTGCCAATGTGAACGCCGCACCCGATCTGGACAAGACCAAGCACCAGGCTGAATTCACCTTTTTCGTGGATCCTGGTCGTCGGGTTTACGTCAGGCGCATCAACATTGCCGGAAACAATCGCACCCGTGACGAAGTCATACGACGCGAGATGCGGCAACTGGAGGGAGGGTGGTATTCGGCGGACAAAATCAATCTTTCACGCAGTCGCATCGACCGCCTGGGGTATTTCAACGAAGTCAACGTCGAGACGCCATCGGTGACCGGCACTACGGACCAGGTGGATGTCAATTTTACGGTGACTGAAAAACCCACAGGAAACATTTTGCTCGGTGCCGGTTTCGGCAGCGGCGAGGGGCTGGTTTTATCCGGAGCCATCACCCAGCAAAACATTTTTGGATCCGGCAAACATCTTTCCCTTCAGGTTAATACAAGCAAAATCAACACCACCTATGCACTGTCCTATACCGATCCTTATTTCACTGTTGACGGTATCAGTCAGGGTTTTGATTTTTATTCGCGTGAGGTGGATGGAACACAAGGCGGTTTTGGGCGTTATATAACCAAAACGCTGGGCGGCGGAATCCGGTTTGGTGTTCCGGTTACGGAAAAGGACACCATTAATTACGGGCTGGGTTACGAGGATACGAAAATCACCACATTTTCGGACAGCCCTCTTTTCTATCGAGATTATGTCGCCACGTTCGGAAACAACAATGACGCGGTGGTTGGCAGTGCGGGGTGGATACGAGACGACAGGGACAGCCTGATCTATCCCACCAAGGGGGTAATGCAGAGAGCGGGACTTGAGGCCGGCTTGCCTGGCGGCACGCTGCGTTATTACAAGACCAACTATCAGTATCAACGCTATTTCCCGCTGAGCAGGCACTACACGCTGATGTTGAACGGGGAAGCCGGTTACGGGGAAGGCTCGGGCAGCAAGCCATTACCGTTTTTCAAGAATTATTATGCAGGCGGTGTAAACTCTGTTCGTGGCTACCGCAATTCAAATATAGGTCCCAAGGATCAGAACGGTGATCCTAGGGGCGGGAGTCGACGACTGGTTGGAAACGTCGAATTGTTATTTCCCTTCCCGGGGTTGAAGAATGACAAATCTGTGCGTTTGGGTGCTTTTGTCGATTCGGGGTTAATTTCGGACAATAAATACGATTTCGATGAATTTCGTTATACGACAGGGCTTTCGCTATTCTGGGCATCCCCGGTCGGGCCCCTGAAAATCAGCATGGCCAAAGCCCTGAATTCGAAACCCGGCGACAGGAAACAGGTATTCCAGTTCACGGTTGGTGGCGTGTTTTGATGAAATTGGCCGCCGTGCCGTATAAAATGCATGAGAAGGCAAGGAGAGCAAGTTGAGACGCATTTTTTTGTTGTTTTTTTGGGTCGTGGCGATCAGCAGCCCTTCCGCATTTGCGGCCGAGCTTAAGATCGGTTTCATCGACCAGGAACGTATCACTCGGGAAAGTGCACCTGCCGAGCGTGCAAGCAAGCAGCTGGAAAAAGAGTTCGCACCGCGAGCACAGGAGTTGCAGCGCCGTGAGGGACAAATCAAAACCCTGCAGGGGCAGCTCGAGAAAGACGCGTTGACCATGAGCGAAAGCGACAGGCGCGCCAAAGAGCAGGAGTTGGGACGTCTGACGCTGGATTTCCAGCGCATGCAGCGGGAATATCGCGAAGACCTCAACTTGCGGCGCAACCAGGAATTGGGCTCCCTGTTCGAGAGAGCAAACCGCGTAATCAAGCAGATTGCCGAAGCCGAAAAGTACGACATCATCTTCCAGGAAGCCGTATACCGAAACCCAAAAATCGATATTACGGATAAAGTACTCAAGGCCCTCGCCGAGGCCAAATAACCATTGGCTCTCGAAGCGCCAGACCAGCGATATCATCTGCGTGCGCTCCGATGAATTTCCGTAAAGCAAAGGTTTTTCGCCTCGGAGAAATTGTTGACCGGCTGGGCGGTGATTTGGTCGGAGATGCTGCAGTACCGGTGAGCAGGGTAGCCACGCTGGAAAATGCCACACCCGACGCCGTTGCTTTCCTGGCCAACGAAAAGTATCTGTCTCAGCTCAAGCAAACCCGTGCCGGGGTTGTGATTGTCGGCGAAAGTCTGCGTGGTTCGCTGAAGGCGGCGCATATCGTTACAGCCAACCCCTATGCTTATTTTGCTCATGTTTCGGCGCTGTTCAATCCGCCGCCAAAACCGCCTCGTGGAAATCATCCGAGCGCGATAGTGCACTCCGGCGCACAAATTCACCCAAGCGTACATATCGGCCCGTTGGCAGTGATAGAGGACGGCGTGGTCATTGGTGAGGGCTGCACGATAGGCGCCGGTGCTTATATCGGTGCCGATGTCCAGATGGGCACGGATTGTCTGATCTACCAGAACGTGACACTTTACGATCGGTGCGTAATCGGCAGCCGGGTCACAGTGCATTCCGGTGCGGTCATAGGTGCAGATGGGTTCGGCATCGCGATGGATGAGGGTCGCTGGATCAAGGTGCCGCAGGTCGGTTGTGTCAGAATCGGTGACGATGTGGAAATTGGGGCCAACACCACCATAGACCGGGGCGCTGTAGACGACACGATTATTGAAAATGGCGTAAAGCTCGACAATCAAATACAGGTGGCGCATAACGTGCGGATCGGCGCTCATACCGCGATCGCAGCCTGTGTGGGTATAGCCGGCAGCTCCCGCATTGGCAGTTACTGTCGTATCGGCGGTGCTTCCGGGATTGCCGGCCATCTGGTGATTGCCGATCATGTTGAAATTTCGGCGCATACGCTGGTGACAAAATCAATAAATAAATCAGGAACTTATACCGGGGCATACCCCTTTGAACCTAACCGTGACTGGCGGCGCAATGCCGCCAGCTTGCGCCAACTCGGTGACCTGGTAGACCGGGTGCGTGAACTTGAACGGTCGCTGAAGAAGACAAAAAAAGGTGAATCATGAGCAGTATGGATATCAAAGAAATCCTGCGTTATCTGCCCCATCGCTACCCGTTTCTTCTGATCGACCGGGTGCTGTCCTATGAGCCTGGCAAGGAAATCGAGGCGCTCAAAAACGTAACCATCAACGAACCTTTTTTTACGGGACATTTTCCCCACCATCCGGTGATGCCTGGGGTGTTGATCATTGAAGCCATGGCACAGGCTGCCGCGATACTTTCTTTTGTCACCATGGGCGCAAAAGCCAACGATCAGTCAATCTACTATTTCGTCGGGATTGACAAGGCACGCTTCAAAAAACCGGTCAGTGCGGGTGATACCCTGCGTCTGCGAGTGACTCTTGATCGTCATGTGCGTGGCATCTGGAAATTCAATGCGGTTGCGCGTGTAGAGGATGCGGTGGTGGCAGAAGCGGATCTGATGTGTACCGTTCGCGACCTGCCTGCGGCTGATACCGGAGATTGAGGGTGGCCGGTCGAGTGCATCCCACGGCGGTCATCGATCCGCGGGCCGAAATCGGTGCGGATGTCGAGGTCGGCCCCTATTCGGTTATCGGACCGGGCGTCCGGGTCGGAGATCGCACGCAGATCGGTGCGCATGTGGTCATCGCGGAAAATACCAGCATTGGTGCCCGTAACCGGATTTACCAGTTCAGTTCGATTGGCGCTGCTCCGCAGGACAAAAAATACGAGGGTGAGCCGACGCGACTGGAAATCGGCGACGACAATACGATTCGTGAGTTCTGTACCCTGAACCGCGGTACTACGCAGGATGCCGGAATAACGCGGATTGGCCATCACAACTGGATCATGGCCTATGTCCATGTGGCCCATGACTGCCAGGTCGGCAATCACACCATCTTCGCCAACAATGCGCAGATCGCTGGCCATGTGCATGTGGGGGATTACGCCATTCTTGGCGGATTTACCGTGGTCCATCAATTTTGCCGCATCGGGGCTCACAGCATTACCGCCATGGGTACTATCCTGCTCCAGGATCTGCCACCGTTCGTCACGGCTTCAGGGAATTCAGCTGCACCGCACGGTATCAATTCGGAGGGCCTGAAGCGCCGTGGATTCAGCGCGGATGCCATTGCCGCGATAAAACGAGCTTACAAAACGCTCTACAAATCAGGGCTGCCATTTGAAGAGGCGCGTTTGCGTATCACGGAACAACAAGCCAGCCATCCTGAATTGCGTGCACTGGCTGACTTTCTGGCGACTCCCGGTCGCGGCGTAATCCGCTAACCGACATGCCCACAGCGGTTACGCCGGCGGGTCCGCTTATCGGGTTGGTTGCTGGCGAACCCTCTGGTGATTTGCTTGGCGGTGAACTCATCTCGGCACTGCGTGCCAAGGTGCCGAATGCCCGCTTTGTCGGCATCGGCGGACCGCGCATGGTCGCCGCCGACATGCATACGCTGTTTCCGCTGGAAAAACTTTCTGTCCGTGGCTATGTCGAGGTCATCAGACATTACCGTGAAATCACCGGTATCCGGCGCCAGCTGAAAAGATATTTTCTCGATGCGCGGCCGGCTGTTTTCATCGGCATAGACGCCCCGGATTTCAATCTGGAGCTTGAGGAAACGCTCAAGGATGCCGGCATTTCCACGCTGCATTACGTCAGTCCTTCGATCTGGGCGTGGCGGGGCGGGCGCATTCGCAGGATTCGCCGTGCCGTATCGCGCATGCTGACCGTATTCCCGTTCGAAACGGTGCTTTACGAACGCGCCGGTATTCCAGCCACTTACGTGGGTCATCCGCTGGCCGACATGCTCGTCAAGATTCCATCGAAGTTGGAAGCTCGTGCCGGGCTAAGGCTGGCCAAGTCAGCTTCGGTTGTTGCACTGCTTCCCGGGAGCCGGATCAGCGAAGTTGAGCAGCATGCCGACCTGTTCGTGGCGGCTGCCGAGCGCATTGCATCGGCGATTGAGGGAGTTTGCCTGCTGGTGCCGCTGATCAACCGGCAAACACGGGATTTGTTCGAGGCGGCGCTGTACCGCCGTACGCAGCAGGTCGAGTTGAACATCAAGCTGCTTTTCGGCCACGCTCATGACGCCATGGCTGCTGCGGATGTCGTGCTGGCCGCATCGGGTACCGCGACGCTGGAGGCGGCCCTGCTGCAACGCCCCGTAGTCATCACTTATCGGATGCCCCGATTGAGCTGGTGGCTCATGAACTGGCGCCGCTATCAGCCCTGGGTCGGCTTGCCGAACATTTTGGCAGGTGAATTTGTGGTTCCGGAATTTTTGCAGGATCAGGCGACTGCCGACAATCTCGCAACTTCAGTGATCGATCTGCTTACGGATAGTGCAAAACGCAAAGTCATAGAACAGCGATTTGCCGCCATGGCCACCGAGTTGCGCCAGGGAGCGGCAGAAAAGGCTGCTTCCGCGGTTATTCCCTACCTCGGGCTAACCGGGCAATGAGCGTTGTGGTTTGCGGGGTTGATGAGGCAGGGCGGGGACCGCTGGCCGGCCCGGTCTATGCAGCTGCGGTCATCCTCGGTGATCCTTCACCGATATCCGGCCTGGCGGATTCCAAGAAACTTTCGGCCAAACGCCGTGAGGCGCTGGCATGCGAAATCAAAGCCAAGGCGGTTTCCTGGGCTGTGGCCAGCGCGACTGTTGAGGAAATCGATGATCTGAATATCCTGCGTGCCAGCCTGCTGGCCATGCAACGAGCGGTTTCGGGTCTGGCAATGCAGCCCGTTTCCATCGTTGTGGACGGTATTCATGTGCCTAAGGTTGCAATGCCGGCGCGGGCCATTGTTGATGGCGATGCATTGGTACCGGCGATTTCAGCCGCCTCGATACTGGCCAAGGTGGCTCGTGATGCGCTCATGCTGGAACTGCACGTCGCCTATCCCGACTATGGTTTTGACAGGCACAAGGGCTACGGCACGGCTTTGCACATGGCTGCTTTGCAGCGGTTGGGGCCGACTCCAGCCCATAGGCGCAGTTTTGCGCCTGTCAGGAAATATGAAAAAAACAAATAAAAACAATAAGTTATTTACTGTTTCCGAGCAATTCTGTTAACAGTGCTCTAAGGCCCTGTTTTTCGCGCTTACGACTGATCAGCAAACGTCGTCTGGCGCATTGCCGGCGCAGCAATGCCAGAAAACGGGCATCGCATTCGACCCGGTTCAGCAGACGCGCCAGGTCCCGCGCATCCCCGGGACGGTAATAACCCTGGTAATCCCTGCCCAGCATGCCAACGTTGCCCGAAATTTTAGAGGCGATGACCGGCACCCTTGCCGTCAGTGCTTCGCTGACGACATTGGCGCCACCTTCCATATGCGAACTGATCAACAGAGCGCGACTGCGCGATAGCAGGGCTAGGGCACGGCCACGCGGAACCTCTCCGAGCCAGTGATACCGTGGTTGCCGGCGCATCCAGTCGCGTGCATCAGTCGCCAGTCGCTGTTCCCGGGCACCGCCGATGTGGGTAATGCGAAGACGGCTGGTCTCCGGCAGATATTGCAATGCGGCGGCCCCACGGAAGGGATCTTTCTCTTCCCGCAGATGACCGCTGACCAGAATTTCAAAACAGGAAGCGAGTTGGGGTTTCCTGGGAATCGGATCAGTGGACTGGTAGATCACGTGCGTTTTGCGACGCAGACGAGGTATCAACTCGCGCAAACCCATGTCCTGGAGCACGATCATCCGGGTAGCCAGTTCCATGGATTCCTGCGCATTGACGTCATCCCGGATGTCGCGGTAAAGATCCGTGCCGGTCAGTGCCAGGATCAGCGGGCGTTCCGGCCAGTATTCCGCAAAACGTACAATCGAATCATGGCTGCGCCGGGCATGCAGCGCGAGCATTGCGTCGGCGCTGCGGCCGTCCCATTTTTCCTGGACCGATACCCGGTAACCGATCTCACTCAGCAATCCGGCCCATCTCACGGCGGTATTGCGGTTGCCGTAGCGTGATTTGGCGGAAGCGGGGGTAATCAGTGCAATTTTCATCTGCGGGGTATCGGGCTACACTCCGAATCCAATATAGCGCAATCTTTCCTGGCCGTGAGCAACTTGAATTCCAAAACCATCGCTGAACCGCTGTCCATGCTCGAGGCGGCACGCCAACGCACCCTGGCGCTGGCTGACCGGTTTGACGGGCCGCAGTGGCTTGGCCCAAAACTGCGGATCGTCAACCCACCGCTTTGGGAAATCGGCCATCTGGGCTGGTTTGAAGAGCGCTGGTGCCTGCGGCAGCACGGACGCAGCAGCGGTTGCCTGCCTTCCAATGCGGATGCGCTCTACGATTCAGCCAAAGTGGCGCATGACACGCGATGGGATCTGCCGTTGCCCACGGTCAAGGAAACTCTGGACATGCTCGCCGGCATCCGCGCCTCGGTAGCCGGGCAGATCAGTCAGCATGGTTTCAGTCCGGAACTGCGCTATTTCTTGGAGCTGAGTGCTTTACATGAAGAAATGCACTGCGAGGCTTTCACCTACACCCGGCAGACTCACGGATATTCGGAGCCTCATCCGAAAATGCGGATTGCCGGCAGCGAGCGCTGTGCCGGGGATGTCGAAATTCCAGGAGGGCGATTTGTCCTGGGTGCGGAAGATGACGGTCGATTTGTGTTTGACAACGAAAAATGGGGGCATGAGGTGGAAGTCAGGCCGTTTCGCATGGCCCGCACCCCGGTCACCAATGCCCGCTTTGCCGAATTCGTCGAAACCGGTGGATATGGCAACCTCGACTGGTGGGATAAAGAGGGGCACGAGTGGCTGCAGACCTCCGGGGCGCAGCATCCACTCTACTGGCGCCGTAGCGGGCGGGGGTGGCTGCGTCTGCGATACGACTGCCTGGAACCGCTGGTGGATGACGAGCCCGTGATTCACGTCAACTGGCATGAGGCTTCGGCCTGGTGCCGCTGGGCCGGTCGTCGGTTGCCGACTGAAGCAGAATGGGAATTTGCTGCAGCTTCGGTACCTGATCAAGAGGGGGGCAAACGCCGGTATCCCTGGGGCAGCGAAGCACCGACGGCGGAACTGGCCAATTTGTACGGTGCCGCCGGAGATACGGCTCCGGTCGGAGCGTTTGCTGCAGGAGACAGCGCCTGGGGAATCCGGCAAATGATAGGGAATGTCTGGGAATGGACGGCTGACTGGTTTCAGCCGTATCCGGGTTTCATCCGCGATCCATACGCCGAATACTCCGAACCCTGGTTCGGCAACCACAAAGTGCTTCGCGGAGGGTGCCACGCCACTCGAGCCTGCCTGATCCGCAATACCTGGCGCAACTTCTATACTCCGGACCGTCGCGATGTATTCGCGGGATTCAGGACCTGCGCGCTTTGAAAATCATTACTTCTGCAGATAACCCGCGTTTTCGCGCCTTGCTCAAGCTGGCGCAGTCTGCCCGGGAGCGCCGCACTGCCGGCAAGTCGCTGCTCGATGGAGTGCATCTGGTTGCCGCCTATGCCGAACATGTAGGTTGTCCGGAAGAACTGGTGTTGAGCCGATCCGGTGCAGACAATCCGGAAGTGATGCAGCTGGTCGAAAAATTGAATGTTCCAACGACCGTGCAGTTGACCGACGGACTGTTCCGTGAGCTGTCTTCACTGGCACATCCCGTCGGCATACTGGGGATAGTGGCGACACCGCGGGTTGCAGTGCCGGAAAGCCTGAAGGGAGCCAGCGTCTGGCTTCATGACATTCAGGATCCGGGCAATTTAGGCTCGATTCTGCGCTCGGCAGCGGCTTCGGGCATCCCCACGGTCTGTTTGTCCAAAAACTCGGTGCATGCATGGTCACCGCGGGTCCTGCGCGCAGGCATGGGGGCTCATTTCGCGGTCGAAATTATCGAAGGAGTGGATTTCAGCCGGATGGCTGCCGCCTACAGCGGTCGCATCCTTGCCACGACCGTCAGCCGGGGCAAGGCGGTCTATGATGCCAACCTGACTGGTGAGGTCGCCATCCTGTTTGGAAATGAGGGTGCAGGCCTGCCTGAAGAGATCACGGCGCTGGCCGCGGAAACCATTTGCATTCCGCTGCCCGGCAGGGCCGAATCGCTGAATGTCGGGGCTGCGGCGGCAGTGTGCCTGTTCGAACGGGTCAGGCAGATGCGCGATCAGTAGATACGCCGCTCGAGTTTTGCTTCCTGCAATATCGTGGTGGC
>JAYQOT010000007.1:40099-55844 GCA_038144955.1 Burkholderiales bacterium
ATCGATCTCGGCGCATTGCGCATGACCGACGTGGCCAGGGTAGGCGGCAAGAATGCCTCGCTGGGGGAAATGATCAGCCAGCTTGCAGGTGCTGGCGTTCGTGTCCCGGGAGGCTTTGCCACAACTTCCGAAGCCTATCGCCGTTTCCTGTCTGAAAATGGCCTCGCCGACCGCATTTCGGCACGTCTGAAAGGGCTGGATGCGGAAAATGTACCGGCACTGGCGGCGGCCGGGAAAGAAATTCGCAACTGGATAGTTGCACAGGAGTTCAGTTCCGAATTCCGTTCCGCCATCGATAAGGCCTATGCGCGGCTGGTCAAGGAATCCGGGGAAGAGGTCACTTTCGCAGTGCGTTCCTCGGCAACTGCCGAGGACCTTCCTGATGCCTCTTTTGCGGGGCAGCAGGAAACCTATCTCAATGTTCACGGGCTGGACAACCTTCTGGAGGCGATCAAGCATGTGTTTGCCTCGCTCTACAACGACCGTGCGATTTCATACCGCGTGCACAAGGGTTATACCCATGACGAAGTGGCACTGTCGGCGGCCGTGCAGCGCATGGTGCGCAGCGACAAGGGGTCCAGCGGGGTGATGTTTACGCTGGACACGGAGTCGGGATTTGACCAGGTTGTATTCATCACCTCTGCCTATGGCCTGGGTGAGACTGTAGTGCAGGGGCAAGTGAATCCCGACGAATTTTATGTCTACAAGCGTGGTCTGGCTGAAGGAAAAAACGCGATCCTGCGTCGCGGCCTGGGCTCCAAGGCGCTGCGCATGGTGTTTACCGACAGCCGTCAGGCCGGGAAATCGGTCAAGACCGTGGATGTGCCCGAAGTCGAGCGGAGGCGATTTTCGATTTCCGACGCGGAAGTGGCTGAACTGGCCCGGTACGCCGTGATCATCGAGAAGCATTACCAGCGCCCGATGGACATCGAATGGGGCAAGGATGGCAATGACGGCAAGCTGTACATCCTGCAGGCGCGGCCGGAGACGGTGAAGGCGAGTGAGAAAGTCGACACGCTGAAACGTTACCGCCTTAAAGAACGGTCTGAAGTGTTGGCTACAGGCAGGGCCATCGGCCAACGCATCGGAAGCGGCCCGGTGCGGCTGATCAAGAGCGCTGCGGAAATGGACCGGGTGAAGCCTGGAGACGTACTGGTGACCGACATGACCGATCCGGACTGGGAGCCGGTCATGAAAAGGGCTTCAGCCATCGTTACCAACCGGGGCGGCAGGACCTGCCATGCGGCGATCATTGCACGCGAACTCGGTATCCCTGCGGTCGTCGGCTGTGGAGATGCAACGCAGGTGCTGAAAGACGGCAAGGCCGTTACCGTATCCTGTGCCGAGGGTGATACCGGCTTTGTATACCGCGGGGAGCTGCAGACCGAAGTCATCGATCTCGAATTGACCAGCATGCCGAAATGCCCGGTGAAGATCACCATGAATGTCGGCAATCCGGAGCTGGCTTTCGAGTTCCAGCGCCTGCCCAATGAAGGCGTGGGTCTTGCTCGTCTTGAATTCATCATTGCGCGCATGATCGGTGTGCATCCCAAGGCCGTGCTGGCTTATCCCGACCTCAGCGCCGATCTGAAAGTGGCCGTCGAGGAGCACAGCGCCGGATATGCAGATCCCGTGACTTTTTATGTCGACAAGCTGGCCGAAGGCGTTGCGACACTGGGGGCGGCATTCTGGCCGAAGCCTGTCATTGTTCGCCTGTCCGATTTCAAATCCAATGAGTATTCAAGTCTGACCGGAGGCTCGCGCTACGAGCCGCACGAGGAGAATCCGATGCTGGGATTCCGCGGGGCTTCGCGCTACATAGCCCCTGCATTCCGCGACTGCTTCGAGCTCGAGTGCCGCGCGATGAAAAAGGTGCGGGATGAAATGGGGCTGACCAATGTCGAAATCATGGTGCCTTTTATCCGTACCGTGGAGGAGGGCAAGCAGGTACTGAAGCTGCTGGCCGAAAACGGACTGGAGCGGGGGCGCAACGGGTTACGCATCATCATGATGTGTGAAATCCCGTCGAATGCCATTCTGGCTGACCAGTTTCTCGAGCACTTTGACGGATTCTCGATCGGTTCCAACGACATGACGCAGATGACGCTTGCGCTGGACAGGGATTCTGGAATCATTGCCGAAGCCTTTGACGAGCGCGATCCGGCGGTCAAGCACATGCTGCACCTGGCGATAGCTGCCTGCCGCAAAGCGGGCAAATACGTAGGCATCTGCGGCCAGGGACCCTCGGATCATCCTGACCTCGCGGAATGGCTGGTACAGGAGGGCATTGAAAGCCTCTCACTGAACCCGGACACGGTCGTCGAAACCTGGCTCTACCTGGCACGGGGCGGCAAGCCGGGATAGTTCGGATCATTGGACGTCGCGGGAAATTGGGATAAAATAGGAAAACGGCTTATATGCGATGACCAAATTTATCTTTGTCACTGGTGGCGTAGTTTCCTCACTGGGCAAAGGTATCGCTGCCGCTTCTCTCGCCGCAATTCTCGAATCCCGCGGCATCCGGGTTTCAATGCTCAAGCTGGATCCCTACATCAATGTGGATCCCGGGACCATGAGCCCCTTCCAGCATGGCGAAGTTTTTGTCACCGAAGACGGTGCCGAGACAGATCTCGACCTTGGCCATTACGAGCGATTCATCAACGCACGGATGGGCAAGCGTAATAATTTCACCACTGGCCAGATCTACGAAAGCGTCATCAAGAAGGAGAGGCGTGGTGATTACCTCGGCGGCACCGTCCAGGTCATTCCGCATATTACCGACGAGATCAAATTGTTCGTCAGGCGGGGCGCGGGGGATGCAGAGGTCGTGCTGGTCGAGATCGGTGGTACCGTGGGTGATATTGAATCACTGCCGTTTCTTGAGGCCATACGCCAGATGGGTATCGAGGTCGGCCGCAACAATGCATGCTTCATTCATCTGACCCTGGTGCCCTATATTGCGTCTGCTGGCGAAATAAAGACCAAGCCGACACAGCACTCAGTCAAGGAACTGCGCGAAATCGGTATACAGCCCGACGTTCTGCTGTGTCGGGCCGACCGTGCGCTTCCTGACGGAGAACGCAGGAAAATCGCGTTATTCACCAATGTCGGGGTCGATGCAGTCATTTCTGCGGTTGATGTTGACAGCATTTACAAGATACCCGGCATGCTGCATGCGCAAGGACTGGATGACATCGTCTGCGGAAAACTCGGTCTCAATCCCGTTCCGGCAAATCTTTCAAGTTGGGACCGCGTCATTCAGGCCCTGGAAAATCCCAAGCGCGAAATCAGCATTGCGCTGGTCGGAAAATATGTCGATCTGACCGAGTCCTATAAATCGTTGTCAGAGGCATTGATACACGCCGGCATCCATACCGAGTCGAAAATCCAGATTCACTATGTCGATTCCGAAAGTATCGAATCCGGTGGCACGGGTTGCCTGGAGGGCATGGATGCCATCCTGGTGCCCGGTGGTTTCGGCAAGCGTGGAGTGGAGGGGAAGATTCTGGCCATCCGCTTTGCCAGGGAAAACAAGGTGCCTTACCTGGGTATCTGCCTCGGCATGCAGCTTGCCGTCATCGAATTCGCGCGCCATATTGCAGACCTGTCGGGAGCGCATAGCACTGAATTTGATCCCGAGACTCCGCACCCTGTGGTGGCGCTGATTACCGAGTGGCAGGACAGGGACGGCAGGGTCGAGCGGCGGGATGCCAAATCCGATCTCGGGGGCACCATGCGCCTCGGAGGACAGGAATGCCGACTGGCTGCCGGTTCGCTGGCACGCCGCATATACGGTTCGGAGCAGATAATCGAAAGACATCGTCACCGTTACGAAGTCAACAATCATTATCTGCCCAGGCTGGAAACTGCAGGACTTTCGATCAGTGGCCGTTCACTCAGCGGTGAGCTTTGTGAAATGGTCGAGCTGACGGATCATCCCTGGTTCGTCGGCTGCCAGTTTCACCCGGAATTTACTTCGACTCCGCGTGGCGGGCACCCGCTTTTCAAGTCGTTTATCGAGGCGGCACTGACGCACTCATCCGTACAGCGCAGAGGCGCTTCTTCTTCCAAGCATGCTCCGGCAACATCTCTTGCCGCGGGCGCCGCATAATTTCTGCGTATCCGGGCATGAAGCTATGCGGATTTGAAATCGGTCTGGACAGGCCCTTTTTTCTGATCGCGGGGCCCTGTGTCGTGGAGTCACGCCAGATGGCTATGGACACCGCCGGGGAACTCAAGCGTATTTGCGCTGAGCTGCGCATACCTTTCATTTACAAGTCATCCTACGACAAGGCAAACCGCAGTTCGATTGATTCCTTTCGCGGCCCGGGAATGGACAAGGGTCTTGAAATTCTTGCCGATGTTGGCAAGACCGTGAGTGTTCCGGTGCTGACCGATGTGCATGCCATCGAAGAAATTCCCCAGGCAGCCGCGTCTGTGGACGTATTGCAGACTCCGGCATTTCTGTGCAGGCAGACGGATTTCATTTGCGCCGTTGCAGCATCAGGCAAACCAGTCAATATAAAAAAGGGCCAGTTCCTGGCGCCAGGCGACATGATCAATGTCGTAAACAAGGCGCGCAGCGCCAGTGGCACAGACAACATCATGGTGTGCGAACGTGGCGCGAGCTTCGGCTACAACAATCTCGTATCCGACATGCGCTCCCTGATGATCATGCGTCGAACGGGTTGTCCGGTCGTCTATGACGCCACGCACTCGGTTCAGCTGCCTGGCGGTCAGGGAACCAGCAGCGGAGGGCAGCGTGAATTTGTGCCTGTTCTGGCACGCGCGGCAATCGCAAGCGGCATAGCAGGGCTGTTCATGGAAACCCATCCACAACCGGAAAAAGCCTTATCCGACGGCCCCAATGCCTGGCCACTGAAACAAATGCAGGGATTGCTGAAAACGCTTGCCGGACTTGATGCACTGGTGAAGCGCGACGGTTTTGCAGAAGAACGGCTTTGATCAACTGACAATTTTCAGGAAGCGGAAATGAGCGCAATTGTTGATGTCATAGGCAGGGAGATTCTCGATTCCAGGGGCAATCCTACAGTCGAAGCTGACGTTTTGCTCGAATCCGGAATTCTCGGCCGTGCGGCGGTGCCATCTGGAGCCTCAACCGGAAGCCGGGAAGCCATCGAACTGCGTGACGGTGATGCCGCCCGCTTCGGAGGCAAGGGGGTTCTCAAGGCGGTAGAGCATATCAATACCGAAATATGTGAATCTGTCATCGGCGTAGACGCCACGGAACAGGCATTCGTCGACCGCACCCTGATCGACCTAGACGGAACCGAAAACAAATCCCGGCTTGGTGCCAATGCACTGCTTGCAGTGTCGATGGCAGTTGCACGTGCGGCTGCGGAGGAATCGGGGCTGCCGCTGCATCGCTACCTTGGAGGCGCCGGTGCGATGGCGATGCCGGTGCCGATGATGAATGTCATCAACGGCGGTGCGCATGCTGATAACGGCCTGGACATGCAGGAATTCATGATCGTGCCCGTCGGAATGAAAAGCTTCCGCGAGGCCCTGCGTTGCGGAGCAGAGGTGTTTCAGACCCTGCGCAAGCTGCTTCATGATCGTGGCCTGGCAACAGCAGTCGGTGATGAAGGCGGATTCGCTCCGCGCCTGCCCAAGCATGAGGCTGCGATCAAAGTCATACTCGAAGCTGTCGAAGCCGCGGGGTACCGTCCAGGAGAGGATGTTGCACTGGCGCTGGATTGTGCGAGTTCAGAGTTTTTTGAGGATGGTGAATACACCCTCAGTTCCGAGGGCTTGAGCCTCAAGGCTCCCGAATTTGCTGATTATCTGGCTGCATGGGTGGACAAATATCCCATAGTCAGCATAGAGGACGGCATGGCAGAGAACGACTGGGACGGCTGGAAAGTGCTGACCGAAAAGTTGGGCAGTCGCGTGCAACTGGTCGGGGACGACCTGTTCGTTACCAACACCCGGTATCTCCAAAAAGGCATAGATCAGGGCATAGCCAATTCAATCCTGATCAAGGTAAACCAGATCGGCACGTTGACCGAAACTCTGGCGGCCATCGAGATGGCCAAGCGTGCCCGTTACACTGCGGTGATTTCCCATCGCTCCGGCGAAACAGAAGATACAACCATTGCTGATATCGCCGTAGCTACCAACGCCATGCAGATCAAGACGGGGTCCCTGTCCAGGACGGACAGGCTCGCCAAGTACAACCAGTTGCTTCGCATCGAGGAGGATCTCGGTGATACTGCAAGTTACCCCGGACGCAGCGCGTTTTACCAGATTCGCTGATTCCCGCTGCGAAGATCTGACCTGCGCATGACGGCCATGCGCCCTTTGGTTATAGCTCTCGCTGTCCTGGTGGTGCTGATCCAGTACCCTCTTTGGCTCGGCAAGGGCGGTTTTCTGCGCGTTTGGGAGATGGAACGCCAGATTGAAACCCAGCGCGATTCCAACAACCGGCTGCAGGGCCGGAATTCGGCTCTCGACGCAGAGGTCCAGAGTCTCAAGCAAGGTTTGGACGCGATCGAGGAAAGGGCCCGCAGCGAACTGGGCATGATTCGTCAGGATGAGGTTTTTTTTCAGGTCCTCGAAGCGCCGACTTCCAAAAAACCCTGATTATCAATCCCTCGTTTCCTCTAGTGACTTGCCTGGTTTCTTTTTGAAACACCCTCCGATTCGATAGCCTTAGCCAGAGTGATACCCATTGATTCATATGGGTTTTTAAGATCGGCATAGTGGTACGAATCATGCAAGCATGTTCTAAAGTTTCAGTCTTTAATTCAAGGTTAGTCACACCTAGAGGAGCAGTCGCCATGTCAAAGAACGCCGCGCAATGGCATGAACCCCCCAAATTCCCCACTTCGCACTACGTGGACAGCCGCATCTATACCGATCATGCGCTGTTCGAAGAAGAGCGCCAGAAAATCTTCAATAAGACCTGGTATATCGCCTGCCACGAATCTGAAATCCCCAACCAGTATGACTATCGGACATTCCAGCACCCCGGCGGCACACCGCTGATCATCGTGCGTGGTGAAGACATGAAGGTGCGGACCTTCTACAACATCTGTCCGCACCGCGGTAATACGCTGCTCTACGATCCGAGCGGCAGTGCCAAGCGGATAACCTGCATTTTCCATGCATGGTCGTTCGATGCGCAGGGCAACTGCACCGATATTTCAAGGGAAGAGCAGGGTTACCAGAAGCGTTTCTGCAAAGCTGATGCATCACTGCGTGAAGTGAAGACCGAAGTCGGGTATGGCGGCTTCGTCTGGGTGAATGTGGATGACAATTGCGAGCCGCTGGCCAAATTCGTCGGGCAGGCAATGAGCGAACTTGAGCCTTACATCAACATGCCGCTGGAGGTGTTCCACTACCACCGGGCCGTGGTGGATACCAACTTCAAGCTCTGGCATGACACCAACAGCGAGTTTTACCATGACTACATGCATTACTTTAACCGCGTGACGGGAATGATGCAGCCGGGTTATTTCGATCGCAAATGCGTGGGTTACGACAATGGCCACGTGTTGGTAGGATCGATGGAGATCAAATATGACGCCTATGCGGGAAGTAAAGAACGCGGCATCGGCTGGCCCGGTCTGGCGCAGGGTGGCTGGATTTTGATCGACCTGTTTCCCGGCCTGACCTACAACCTGCGTACCTCAGTGTTGCGCATGGATACCATGATCCCGCTGGGTCCGAACAAGGTGATGATTGAATACCGTGGCCTGGGGCTGAAGAGCGATACGCCGCAGCAGCGTGCGCAGCGCATTTTTGACCACAACACGATCTGGGGACCTTTCGGCCGCAACCTGCATGAGGATCTGCTGGGCGTGCATGGTCAGGGGATGGCAATGCGCAAGGGAACTGACAGCCGCTGGGTGATCCAGGGTCGCGAAGAGAATTCGACTATTCATGACGAGGTCGGCATGCGCCATTATTACGCTGAATGGAGCAAACGCATGGGGCGCAAGTCCTTCGATCCGTATAACGAACGCCGCGTATCGGCTGCAGCCTGAGGAGGGGACTCATGGACCGTAATGCGATTCAGGAAACGATCTACGAGTCGTGCCTGCTGCTTGATGACAAGAACTTCAATGGCTTTCTTGATCTGTGCGACGATGGATTCCGTTATTCGATCACCGCGCAAAGTCCGGAGATACGCAAAGACATGACCTGGCTGGATCATGACAAGAAAGGCATGCAGACCCTGTTTACTCAACTGCCGCGCCATAACAGCGATCACTCGCCAATCACCCGTCATGCTACTGTCTACAAGATGAGCATTGACGAAAGCAAAAATGAGGCAAATGTAGTCAGCGCGGTGCAAATCTACAAAACCGATCTGGACGGGGGTGCAACCACGCTGTTTGCCGTAGGAAAATATGTGGATACGATCAAGCTCAACGGCTCAAAGCCCAAGCTGGCAAAGCGGGTGGTAAAGCTGGACACCCGCATGCTGGGCATCGGTTATCACATTCCTTTCTGAGGCTGCTTCAGAAACAATGAAAATCCAGGTTAACGCGCGCAATCGCGCGTACCAGTTCGCTGCAGACCCCGGGCAACGCATACTGTATGCCGGACTGGCGGAGGGTATACACCTGCCTTATGAATGTGGCAGCGGAACCTGCGGCACATGCAAGGCACGAGTCACGTCCGGAGACGTCGAGGACAAATGGCCTGAAGCATCGGGGCGCAAGGTGCTGAAACAGCCTGGCGAGATACTGATGTGTCAATGCGTTGCACGAGGCGATATCAGTATCGAAGTGCCCAGTTTTGTTTACACCATGGATCCCGGAGCCTGTCTTCCTTTGATCGGAAAGGGGATTGTCCGCAACCCCCGCATGTTGACCCACGACGTGATCGCTTTTTCAGTCGATACGGAAGCGCCATGTGATTTTGACGCCGGTCAGTTCATGCTGGTCGAAGTGCCGGGCGTCACCGGCTTCAGGGGTTACTCTATGGTCAATTTTGAGCGCGGCACACGCCGCCTCGATTTTGTGGTCAAGAAAAAGCCGGACGGAGGGGCATCACGCTGGTTGTTTGGTGACCAGGTTGAGGGTCAGGAAGTAAGTCTGTTCGGCCCCCTCGGCACAGCCACTTTCTTTCCTGCTCTGGCAAAAAACCTGCTGCTGATCGCAGGTGGGAGCGGTATTGCAGGCATGATGGCCATACTGTCACGCGCCTGTCAGGAGCATTATTTCGATCAGTTCAAGGGGCATGTTTATTTCGGTGTACGTACTCTCAAAGATGCCTTTTTTCTTGATGAGCTATCAGCTTTCCGACGTGCCTTTTCAGAAAAACTTGAAATTACGGTAGTCCTGTCCGACGAGGCGGTGCCTGCGGATGCATCGCGTTACCCTGATCTGGCTTTCGACCACGGCCTGGTACATGAGTCCGCCAGTCGGGGCATGAAGGGGCGCTACCAGAACATGCGCGCCTATCTCGCCGGGCCACCGCCTGCGGTGGATGCGTGCATACGATTGCTCTTGCTTGAAGCCCGATTGACCGCGGACAATATCCGCTATGACAAATTCAGCTGATTAAGATGTCGAAAACATTTCTCTGCAAACGTTCTGATGTGCCGGATAACGGCATGAAGGAATGCGAAGCGCCAGGCAATATCAAGGTGCTTGTCGCGGATTCCGGCGGTGAATATTTTGCCTGTCAGGCCGTTTGCCCCCATCAGGATGTTCCTTTGTGCGAGGGGCTTTACGACGGTACCGTGCTAACCTGCCATCAGCATCTGTGGCAGTGGGATATCCGCACCGGCGCACCCATTGGTCTCGCTGAGGCACCGCTCGAGTGCTACAGGGTCGAAGTAGACGGTGACTCGCTTTATCTTGCGTCCGGCAGTGGCGCACTGGAACTGGGTGAACTGTTTTCAGGAATTGCCGGTGCAACCATGGAAGGTATCAGGGCACTGGCCAAACGCGAGGAATTTCCGGCAGGAGGCACACTTTACAATGTTGGTGATCCGGCTGATGACCTTTTCGTTCTTGATACGGGTCGAATCGAATTCGTGATCGGCAGGGATGACCGCATGAGCCCAGCGGGATTTATCTTGCGCAAGGGTGAAGTATTCGGTTGGGCAGCATTGCTTGAAAGCCAGCCGCAACGGATTGCCAAAGCCACTAGCGTTGAACCGTCCAGTGTTCTGCGCATCAATGGCAAGCAGGCATTACAGATTCTTGAGAAGGATGCAGCGGCGGGCTACACAGTGATGCGCCGGTTGTCATCACTCATTGCACGCTATCTGGCGCCGTCGGGAGCAAAGTAGTGGAGTAGGTGTTCGGATTTTGCAGGCGCAAGCCTGGGTAGTTCAGTATAACTATAAGCTGTTGTTTTTATTGATTTTTTTGTAAACGTCAAAGGAGGCTGTGATGAAACCTGTCAAGCGTATGCTGCAAGTCCTTGCTGCTGTACTGGCCGGCGGGACCATGATGCTCAACAACGCCAGTGCCGCTGATATTGATTTTGGCAAGCCGGGCACTCCGGTGAAACTCGTAGTCGGCTATCAGCCGTACTACACCGAATCCTGGTCAGGCGTGGTGATGCGCGGCAAGAAGTTGTACGAAAAATACCTGCCCAAGGGTTCAGAAGTGGAATTCCAGATCGGCTTGCAGGGATCGATCATCGTCAACAACATGCTGGCCGGAAAGCAGCATATCGGCTACATGGGCGACATGCCTGCGATCGTGTCCACCACCAAGGAAACCGTGGCTGACATTCGCATGGTTGCGGCAGTGGGACTGGGATTTGATCAGTGCAATATTTTCCTCGCCCGCAAGGACGCTCCTGCGTTTAAGGACGGCAAGGCTGCACTGAAGTGGCTCGACGGCAAGCAGGTCGCTGTGCCCAAAGGCGCATGCACAGACCGGTTTGCTCAGGCCGTGTTCAAGAAAGAGGGTGTCAAGCCAGCCGCCTACCTGAACCAGAACATCGAGGTCATCACCAGCGGGTTCCGTGCGGGCAAACTGGATGCCGCGGCAATCTGGGAACCTACCGCATCCCGACTCGTGGCTGAAGGCCTGGCCAAGCGCGTGGCTTCGGGTTACAGCGTCAATGAAAACGACGGCGGTTTCCTGAACATGCGTGCGGACCTGATCAAACAGCGTCCGGATGTGGTGAAGGCCTGGCTCAATGCCGAACTTGATGCCCAGATCTTCCTGGCTGACCCGAAAAATGCCAAGGAAATCATCGATATTGCGATGGCGCAAACCACCGGTTTCCCGCGCGAAGCGATGGAAAAGGCCCTCTACGGCAAATATGCCGACCAGACGCAAGCTGTTCGCTTTGTGGTGCCGTTCACGTTTACACCGGAAGCGATGGATCTGATCAGCAAGGCCACAACCTTCCTGCATGAGATCAAAACCATCAATGTCAGCAAATTGCGCCAGGATGCCGTAATGCCCGAGTTTACCCAAGCCATTCTCAAGGAGCGCGGTCTCAAGGCTCCGGTGGGGAAAGTCCCGGTGCTGGATAGCGTCAAGTAGGTACGGCAAGCGGGGCGCCTGAGGCGCCTCGCTTTTCTTTTTTCATTCACGCTTTTCCGAATCTGAAGAAGACATTCGGCATGGAACCCGACAAACAATCCTTGAACGCGCAACTCATCAAGCGTGCGATGCCTTTTCAGGTCGTGCCGGATGCCATGTTGGCGCAGATTTCAGCTATCGCCCGCTCTCAAAATTACCAGAAGGGTGATGTGATTTATGATCGAGATGCTCCAGCCGACGACCTCTACCTCATTGTCCGTGGGAAAGTAGACCATATCCTGGGGCCTGGAGCAGGCGCCACCAATTTGCTGCGCACACTGGTGGCAGGAGAGGTGTTTGGATGGGCCGCATTGCTGAAGCAGCAGCCTGTGCGCCTGGCCAAGGCCACAGCGGCAGAGGATGCGGAATGCCTGGTCATAGACGCGCAGGCATTGCTTGGAATTCTCGAGACCGAGCCGGACACCGGCGACGTGGTCATGAGCCGTTTTGCCACCATGATTACTCGTGATTTCTCTGTCGCCGACTGGATTGCGCAGGTCAAATCCATTGATCGCCCCGAGCAGCGACAAATGACCGGACTGGCTCTTACCATGGTCCGCGTGTCGCAATGGATCAAGAGCCCGCGACCTTACCTGATGCTGCTTGGATTTTCTCTTTTGCTGGGGTTCTGGTACCTGGCAGTAGAGATCTGGAAGCTGCCGCGTTTCGAGCAAATGCCGGGCTTGACTTCAGTGTTCAAGGAGTTCATCAGTCCGGATCCGGTGTACGGGCTTTCGATGTACACGCCTGAGTACTATCAGCATATCTGGGCCAGCTGCCGACGAGTAGCAATCTCATTTTTTCTGGCGACTCTTCTTGGTGTGCCCTTGGGTCTGTTCATGGGATGGTCGCCACGTTTCAAAGGCTACATTTTCCCGCTTTTCGAGACGCTGAGGCCGATACCGATTCTAGCCTGGGTGCCACTGGCAATCGTGATGTTCATTTCCACCGAATCAGCCGTTATCTATCTGACTTTTTTGGCTTCGTTTTTTGCTACCGCACTCAATACCATGCTGGGTGTCGAGTCCATCGACGAATCCTATAACCGGGCTGCTTACTGTTTGGGGGCGAATCGCTGGCAGGTTTTCCGCCATGTCATCATCCCCGGCGCCATGCCCTATATCTTCACCGGCCTGCAAATATCAGTTGGCGTCTGCTGGTTTTCCCTGGTCGCAGCCGAAATGGTGTCCGGACAGTTCGGCCTGGGTTACGTGATCAACAACTCATATACCACCGTTCGGTATCCAACGATCATCATTGGCATGGTGACGTTGGGGGCAGTGGGGTATGTCACCAGTGCGATGGTGCGCATCGCAGGCGATTACATGATGCAGTGGCGGGTACGGGAACTCGCACTGAGCGGGAATAACTGATGAACACTACGGCAACTCCTGCGCAGTCTGGCGCAGCACCTTCGGGCAAAGGCGCCATCCGCATCGATAACGTGGTCAAAATCTATGACCCGGAAGGTGCGGCCGTCATGGCCGTCGATCATTGCTCACTGGATATTGCTGCCGGTGAAATTTGCATGATCGTCGGCCCTTCAGGGTGCGGCAAGACGACCCTGCTCAACGCCATCGCCGGTTTTCACAGCATCAATTCGGGCTCCATACACCTCGACGGTGAACTGCTTTGCGGAGACGGCAAACCCCAAGCCGAACCCGGACCGGACCGGATTGTCGTTTTTCAGAATGGCGCACTTTTCCCCTGGAAAACCGTTCTTGATAACGTCGCATTCGGCCCGATCATGCAAGGCCGGATGACCAAGGCAGAGGCCAATGAGAAAGCCATGTCGATGATGGCTGATGCCGGCCTGTCAGGTGTTGAGCATAACTTCCCGGGAGAAATTTCATCCGGAATGCGACGTCGCGTCGAAATTGTCCGGGCGCTGATGAATGATCCGAAAGTTTTGCTGCTCGACGAACCTTACCGTGCGCTGGATTCACTGACCAAGTCAGTCATGCACGAGGCACTGCTTGAAATCTATTACAAAAATAAAGTCACCATATTTTTTATTACCCACGACCTGGAGGAGGCGGTGTTTCTCGGTCACAAGGTGGCAATCATGACGACACGCCCATGTCGCCCGAAAAAGGTTCTCAACGTGGATATTCCGCATCCCCGGGATTACAGCGTGCTGACTTCCAAGCGTTTTCGCGAATTGATTGATGAAACCAGTGAGGCGGTGCATGAAGAGGCGCTAAAGGCCTTTGCGGCCGGGGAAAAGGAGGGCTGATCAATGAGTGCAAAAAAAATATTCGGTCCTGCTCTGTGGCGTGGCGCCTTTTCCATCGGCATGTTTCTCCTCCTTTGGGAACTTGGATCGCAATCCAAGGTATGGATAAAGTGGGAAGTATTCGCATGGTTGCGCGAACTCAATACCCTCATCGGCTGGAGGCAGGTCAGTCTTCCCTGGATAGGCGCGGTACCTGCACCTACGGAAGTGCTGCAGGCATGGCTAGGCGTACTTGGCGATGTCGGGTACTGGCATAGCTGGTATATGAGTTTTTTCAGGGTTATAGGCGGATTCATCGCCGCAATGCTTATTGGAATCCCTTTCGGACTGCTGCTGGCGGTAAGCCGCACTGCCTATAACATCGGTTTCCCCTCATTCGAAGTGCTGCGCCCGATCCCGCCTCTGGCCTGGGTTCCTGCATCCATCATTTTCTGGCCTACACAGGAGCTGTCGATCACTTTCGTCACATTTTTGGGAGCCTTCTATACCATCGTCATCAACGTAGTCGGTGGGGCCAAATCCATTGACGGACGTTTTTTCCAGGCGGCTCAAAGCATGGGCTCGAGTTCCTGGGACATTTTCCGCCGCATCATACTTCCCGGAACGCTTCCCTCGATCGTGGTGGGTTCAGCTGTCGGGATGGGCATTACCTGGGAGGTGGTTGTGGCCGCTGAAATGATTTCCGGCGGTGGCAGCCAGATCGGTGGGACGGCCGGTGGCGGATTGGGCTTTTTTATCTGGAATTCATATGTCGGCGGCTCCTACGAGCAGATCGTAGTCGGGATGATCAGCATCGGCATCGCAGGTTTCTTCTCAAGCGAATTGCTGCGCGCTTTAGGCAAGTTCGTAACTCCGTGGCTGCGGTTGCGTTAGGAATCCGGATATGAGCGAAAACAACATCAGACCATCCATCGAAGCCGGAGAGCTTGTAATAGAAGGCGTCAGCAAGCACTACGGGCATGATCAGTTCCGCAAGGAGGTGGTCAAGAATTGTTCTTTCCGGGTTGAAAAAGGCAAGCTGACCGTCATGATCGGCGAATCGGGATGCGGCAAATCCACGCTGATCAGATTGCTGGCAGGCTTCGAGAAGCCTAGCGTCGGGACAATAACCATTGATGGTAAGCCGGTCACCGGGCCTGACAGGGATCGCCTAGTACTTTTCCAGGAAAGCGCACTGTTCCCGTGGATGACCACTTACGACAACATACTCTACGGTCCGCGTGCCCGTGGGGAACTAACCAAGGAAACCCTCGAGTTTGCGGAATTTCTGCTCAACAAGGTCGGCCTCAAGGATTTCAGGAAGAAGTACCCGACACAGCTCTCGGGAGGCATGCAGCGTCGAGCCGAGCTTGCGAGAGCCATGATCAATAACCCGCGCGTGATGATCCTGGACGAGCCATTTCGTGGTCTGGATGCCATGACGAAGGAATTGATGTGGGAGTACTACGCCGGTCTCTACGAGGAAAACCGCAGAACGAATTTTTTTGTCACTACCGACATTGACGAAGCGATTTTTCTCGCCGACCGTTTGCTCATCATGTCGAATATCCCGACTCAGGTGCGGGCGGTACTGGAAGTTGATCTGCCGAGACCGCGCAAGCTCTCGGATATCGTAAATAATGATCGTGCCAATGAAATCAAGATCCAGGCGCTTTCCATTCTGCACGAAGAGGCCATGAAGTCGTTCTCCAAAGGCAGTCGTGCTGCGGCCGATTTTGTCGAAGCCTATTCCAAGCGCATGGTCAAGGAATGACGCGATTGGAAACGCTGCTGAGCAGGGAGGTTGTTGTAGGTCTCGCCATTGTCGGTGCGATTGCCTCGACACTGGCGTCATGGCTCCAGAAACGCGCGGTTGTCGGCGAGCAGCGTGCCCGGCAACTGAACTATCTCGGCTACGGCTGTATGGGATTCAGCATGGTCTTGTTCATTGTTGCCGGTTTCCGGACTTAATTCCCTCATTCATCTTCAGGCTGGACATTTGACA
>JAYQOT010000008.1:0-54264 GCA_038144955.1 Burkholderiales bacterium
GTCCACCGCCTGGTGCGCAAGTCGCCGTTCGATTCCAACAACCGGCGGCATACGTCATTTGCCAGCGTGTTCGTCTACCCGGAAGTCGACGACTCGATCGAAATCGAGATCAATCCCGCCGACCTGCGCATCGACACCTACCGCGCATCCGGCGCCGGCGGCCAGCACATCAACAAGACCGATTCCGCGGTGCGCATCACACATATTCCTACCGGCATCGTCGTGCAATGCCAGAACGACCGCTCCCAGCACCGCAACCGCGCCGAAGCCCACGCGATGCTGAAATCGAAGCTGTTTGAACTCGAACTGCGCAAACGCAACGAGCAGAAGCAGGCGCTGGAGGATTCCAAGACCGACATCGGCTGGGGGCACCAGATCCGTTCCTACGTACTCGACCAGTCGCGGATCAAGGATCTGCGCACCAACGTCGAAATCGGCAACACCCAGGCGGTGCTCGACGGCGATCTCGATCCGTTCATAACCGCCAGCCTCAAATCAGGACTATGACAATGAATCCAAAAGATGAATTAAAAAACATCGACAAAACTCTCGACGAAATCGGTCCCGACATTGTTGAGAGCAACAAGATCATCGAGGAACGCCGCGCCAAGCTCGACGCCATCCGCAAGAAAGGCATCGCCTTTCCCAACGATTTCGTGCGCAAGGATTACGCTGGCGACGTCGTTGCACAGCACGGCCCGGCTGAACGCGAAGCTCTGGAGAAAGACGCCATCAGCGTAACCGTTGCCGGCCGCATCATGCTCAAACGGGTGATGGGCAAGGCCAGCTTTGCCACTCTCCAGGACTCGAGCGGTCGCATCCAGATCTACGTCTCCGAAGGCGATACCGGCAAGGACACGCAGGACGAATTCAAGCACTACGACATTGGTGACATCGTCGGCGCCAGCGGCACGCTCTTCAAAACCAAGACCGGCGAACTGACGGTTCGGTGCAAGTCATTGAAATTATTGACTAAATCATTGCGCCCGCTGCCCGAGAAATTCCACGGCCTGACCGACCAGGAAATCAAGTACCGCCAGCGCTATGTCGATCTGATCGTCAATGAGGATACCCGCGCAACCTTCCGCAAACGCACCCTGATCATCCAGGCCATGCGCAACACCCTGGTCGCCGACGGCTATCTCGAAGTCGAGACGCCGATGATGCAGCCGATCCCCGGCGGCGCAGCGGCACGCCCTTTCGTCACCCACCACAATGCGCTCGACATGCAACTCTACCTGCGCATCGCGCCGGAGCTGTACCTGAAACGCCTGGTCGTGGGCGGATTCGAAAAAGTGTTCGAGATCAACCGCAACTTCCGCAACGAGGGCATCTCGACCCGGCACAACCCTGAATTCACCATGCTCGAGTTCTACTGCGCCTACATGGAAGTCAACGGCATGATGGATTTCATCGAGCACCTGATCCGTGAGACCGCACTGGCTACCGGCTCGACCAAGGTGACCTACCAGGGCCGCGAACTCGATTTCGCCAAGCCCTATGCGCGCCTGACCATTACTGACGCGATCCGCAAATACCATCCTGAAATCGGCGACGACATACTCAACGACGAGGCGAAAATCACCGCCAAGCTGAAAAGCCTGGGCATCGATCCGCGGCCGAATGACGGACTCGGCGCACTGCAACTGACACTGTTTGAGAACACCGTCGAGACCAAACTGCATGAACCGACGTTCCTGATCGACTACCCCGCCGAGGTTTCACCCCTGGCGCGGCGCAGCGACAAGAATCCGGACATCACCGAACGCTTCGAGCTCTATATTGCCGGCCGTGAAATCGCCAACGGCTTCTCGGAACTGAACGATCCCGATGACCAGGAAGCCCGCTTCGACGAACAGGTGAAGCTGAAGGATGCTGGCGATCACGAAGCGATGCACAAGGACAAGGATTACATTCGCGCCTTGCAATACGGACTGCCGCCCACGGCCGGCGCCGGCATCGGCATCGACCGGCTGGTCATGCTGCTCACCGACAGTCCTTCAATTCGCGATGTGATTCTGTTCCCCCACATGCGTCCCGAATAAAAACCCGCTTCCAAAATGCCTGCGCTTGCCGGATCTGTGTCGCGCGCTGCGTTTCACCTCGCCTTACTTTCGCGTAATGTCTCGGCAAAACCTCGCGCGCTCCTTGATCCAGCTGCGCTCGGCCGATTTTTTAAGCGGGTTTTCGTTAGAGACTGATGAACCCACTGCGATGAGTGCACCCCTCTGGCAACCCTCCCCTGAGCGCGCCGCCGCGTCCAAGCTGACGGCTTTCATGCGTGAGGCCGGGGTCGCTGCAGGCCGCAGCTTCAGCGACTACGCTTCGCTGTACGACTGGTCGATTGCCGAACCTGAAAGATTCTGGAAGGAAGTGTGGCAATTCTGCGGCGTCATCGGCAAACCGGGTCGGCGCATCCTGGAGCACGGCGACCGCATGCCCGGCGCGCACTGGTTTCCCGACGCCCGCCTGAATTATGCCGAGAACCTGCTGCGGCGCCGCGACCATGAGGTTGCCATCATCTTTCGCGGTGAAACCTGCGTAGAAAGCCGGATCACCTTCCGCGAACTGCATTACGAGGTGTCGCGTCTCGCCCAGGCCCTGCGTGCCGCCGGCATTCGCCCTGGCGACCACGTCGCCGGCTACATGCCCAACCTGCCGGGAACCGTCATTGCGATGCTGGCAGCAGCCAGCATCGGCGCCGTCTGGTCTTCCTGCTCACCGGATTTCGGCGTGCAGGGCGTGGTTGACCGCTTCGGACAAATCGCGCCGCGCATCCTGTTCGCAGCCGACGGCTATTTTTACAACGGCAAGCTCATCGACAACCGCGGACGGCTGCAGGAAATCATCGAATGCCTGCCCAGCGTAGAACAGCTGGTCGTGGTGCCCTATACCTGCGGTAATCCGGACATTTCCGGACTGCCGCGCGCACTCAGCGTGCATGACCTGATGGCGCCGTACCGGCCGCAGCCGATCGAATTCGAGCAACTGCCCTTCGATCATCCGCTGTTCATCATGTATTCCTCGGGCACCACCGGCGTGCCCAAGTGCATAGTCCACGGTGCCGGCGGCACGCTGCTGCAGCATCTCAAGGAACACGTGCTGCACACCGATATCAGTCGCGGTGACCGGCTGTTCTATTTCACGACCTGCGGCTGGATGATGTGGAACTGGCTGGTATCCGGACTCGCTGCCGGCGCCACGCTGCTGCTCTACGACGGCTCGCCGTTCGCCGACAACGGTTCGGTGCTGTGGGATTACGCGGCGCAGGAAAAGATGACCGTGTTCGGCACTTCGGCCAAATACATCGATGCGCTCGCCAAGTCCGGCCTCACCCCGCGAACCAGTCACGAACTCCCGGCACTGCGCACCATGCTGTCCACCGGATCACCGCTGGCACCGGAAAGCTTCGATTACGTCTATCGCGACATCAAGTCCGACCTGCAACTCGCCTCGATCTCCGGAGGCACCGACATCATTTCCTGCTTCGCACTGGGTTGCCCGCTGCTGCCGGTCTGGCGCGGCGAGCTGCAATGCCGCGGCCTTGGCATGAAAGTTGAAGTTTGGAATGAAGACGGTCAGGCAGTCCGCGGCGAGAAGGGAGAACTGGTGTGCACCGCCCCTTTCCCGTCCATGCCGATCGGGTTCTGGAATGACGCCGGCGGCGCGAAATACCGCGCCGCCTACTTCGAGCGCTACCCCGGCGTGTGGCACCACGGCGACTATGTCGAACTGACCGCACACGACGGGCTGATGTTCTACGGCCGCTCCGATGCCGTGCTCAATCCCGGCGGAGTGCGCATCGGCACCGCTGAAATCTACCGCCAGGTCGAACAGCTGGATGAAGTCGTCGAAAGCCTGGCCATCGGCCAGGACTGGCCGCGACAGAATCCCGGAGACGTGCGCGTCGTGCTTTTCGTACGGCTGCGTGACAACCTGGCGCTCAACGCCGAACTGATCAACCGCATCAAAAAGCAGATCCGCGACAACACCACGCCGCGCCATGTACCCGCGGTTGTCGTTCAGGTCACCGACATCCCGCGCACCAAGAGCGGCAAGATCGTCGAGCTGGCGGTACGCAACGTCGTGCACGGAAAACCAGTCCGGAACGTCGAAGCCCTCGCCAATCCCGAAGCACTAGCCCAGTTCCGCGAGCGTGACGAATTGCGCAGTTGAGCCCGGTAACGCCAAATTTGTCATGAATTGCATCGAAAAATTACTGTAACGCTTTGTAAGCGTATGACTTTTTTCATACGCACCGGCTCCCCGGCAGAGTAGGATGTGGCCATCGTTTTGATGCGAAAGGAGAGCACCATGTCTGAAACCCGTAAATTGAATCCCCTGATTGCAGTGGCTGCTGTCTCGGTCATCGTGTTCAGTGCGCTGGGCATTGGCGTCATGACCGGACTGGTGCCGAGTTCGTTCTCGAAGAACAGCGAAACCGCCCTCGAAACCGGCGTTGCCAAACCGGCAGATACCAAAGCAGCTGCGGCCCCGGCCCCAGCTGCTGCCACACAGACCAAACGCGAACCCGCAAAACAACCGGTGCAGGTTGCGTCTGCACCAAAATCCGCGCCTGCTGCTGCAGCGCCGGCACCCGTGTGCTCCACCTGCGGCGTGGTCGCCGGCGTTCATGCCATCACCCAGAAAGGCGAAGGCAGCGGTCTCGGTGCAGTTGCCGGCGGTCTGATCGGCGGTGTACTGGGCAACCAGGTCGGCGGCGGCTCCGGCAAGAAAATCGCCACCGTTGCCGGTGTTGCCGGTGGCGCCTATGCCGGCCATCAGGTCGAGAAAAACATGAAGTCCACCACGCACTACGACGTGGTGGTCAAAATGGATGACGGTTCGACCCGCACCTTCTCCTACGATGCCCAGCCCGCCTTCGCGGTCGGCAGCAAGGTCAAGGTGGTCAACAACACGCTGGTCTCCGGCTGATCCTGTAACAGACTCCTCCTCTTGACCCCGCACCCTCGACCGAGGGCCGGGGTTTTCTTTTTTCTGTCGGTTGCGCTCTCCAGGGTCGCGAAAGCCCTGAATCTGTTGATCCAGACGTCCGGGCAGTTGATCTGTATTAAATATTATATAACTTATTGTTTTTTAATTATTTTTAATATTCTCTGGGTTTCATAAAAATACCCCTATAGGGTATATAATGCCGGCATGGACCAGCCCCTGCCGTCCTCCAAAGGTCATCCCGCCGTCATCGACCTGCCGGTCAGCGGCATGACCTGCGCCGCCTGCGCGACACGCATCGAAAAAGTGCTCAATCGACTGCCTGACGTACACGCCGCGGTGAACTTCGCGACCGAACAGGCGCATATCGAATATCCGGAACAGCTCAAGCCCGACGACCTGATCGCCGCGATCCGCAAGGCGGGTTATGACGCCCATGTGCCTGCGGCAGATGAGCCGTCGCGCGATGAGTTGCGCGAGGCACAATATCGACACGATTTGCGTCTGTTCAGCGTATCCGCCCTGCTTTCACTGCCCTTCGTCGCGCTGATGGCCACCATGCTCACCGGTTCTGGCAACCACTGGCTGCCGGGCTGGTTGCAGTGGCTGCTCGCCACTCCCGTACAGTTCTGGGTCGGCGCCCGCTTCTACACCGGCGCCTGGCATGCGCTGCGTGGCGGCGGCGCCAACATGGACGTGCTGATCGCGCTCGGCACCGGCATCGCTTATCTTTACAGCGCAGCAGTGGTTGCCTTTGGACTGAACCATCACCTCTATTTCGAAGCCAGCGTCAGCATCATCACACTGGTGTTTCTCGGCAAGCTGCTCGAATCACGCGCCAAGGCACGGGCATCGGCTGCCATCGAGGAACTGGTCAAGCTGCAGCCGCAACAGGCCTGGGTCGAGCGCGACGGACAATGGGTCGAGCAGCCGGTGGCTGCCCTGAACGTGGGCGACATCTTTCAGCTGCGTCCCGGCGCATCGGTGCCGGTGGACGGCGAAGTGCTCGACGGACTATCGAGCATCGATGAAGCACTGCTCACCGGTGAAAGCCTGCCGGTCTCGAAAAAAGCCGGCGACCGGGTTTATACCGGCACCATCAACGCCCAGGGCGTGCTGCGCTGTCGCGCCACCGGCGTCGGTGCCGATACCGCGCTTGCGCGCATCGTCCAGCTGGTCAGCGACGCCCAGGGTTCCAAGGCGCCGATCCAGCGCCTGGCTGACGTCATCGCCGGCATATTCGTGCCGATAGTGGCTGTCATCGCACTGCTCACGTTTGCCGGCTGGTGGTGGTTTTCGGGTTCGTTCGCCGAAGCCATCGTACCGGCCGTCGCAGTGCTGGTCATCGCCTGCCCCTGCGCTCTGGGCCTTGCCACGCCGACAGCAATCATGGTCGGCAGCGGCACCGGCGCCCGTACCGGCGTGCTGATCAAGAACGCAGAGGCACTGGAACACGCGGGACAGCTCGATACGCTGGTCGTCGACAAGACCGGCACCCTGACCCAGGGTGCCCCCGCGGTCACAGATCTCATCGCGGCGGCAAACACCGATCAACATGCACTGCTGCGCATTGCCGCCGCGCTCGAATCCGCTTCCGAGCACCCGCTGGCACGGGCGGTTGTCGCCAGGGCACGCGCAGAGAAACTCGATCTGCCGGACGCCATGCAATTCGAGGCAGTCACCGGCAAAGGCGTGCGCGCAGTGGTTGATGGCACCCCGGTATTGCTGGGATCACCATCCTTCCTGAAGGACAGCGGCGTTGCCATCGACAGCACTGCCAGCGAATCGCTGGAGTCCCAGGGCAAGACCGTGATCGCCGTCGCACAGAACAAAATCCTGCTCGGCCACCTTGCGATTGCAGACCCGCTGCGTCCCACTTCCGCCGAAGCAGTCACCGCGCTGCAACAGCTGGGCATCCGGGTCATCATGCTCACCGGCGACAATGCCCGCACCGCCGCGCACATCGCGCGCGAAGTCGGCATCGAACAGTTCGAGGCAGGTCTGCTGCCGGAGCACAAGGCGCAGTTCATCGATCGTCTGCGCAAAGAAGGTCATCATGTCGGCATGATCGGTGACGGCGTCAACGACGCCCCGGCGCTCGCCTCCGCCGATGTCAGCCTCGCCATCGGCGCCGGTTCCGATGTCGCCATCCATACGGCAGACGTTACGCTGATGCGCAGTGACCTGATCGGTGCGGTCAATGCCATCTCACTGTCACGCGCAACGCTGCGCAAGATCAGGCAAAACCTGTTTTTCGCCTTCATCTACAACGTGCTCGGCATTCCGCTCGCAGCCGCCGGCATGCTCAACCCCGTCATTGCCGGAGCGGCGATGGCGCTGAGTTCGGTGTCCGTGGTCAGCAATTCGCTGCTGCTGCGGCGCTGGAAACCCCATACCCATCACTGACAGGAGATCGATCATGGAACAGACCACTTTCGGCATCAGCGGCATGACCTGCATGGGCTGTGTAGCCAGCGTGAAAAAAGTACTCACCGGAATGCCCGGCGTAAGCAAGGCAGAAGTCACCCTCAAACCCGGTCAGGCTCAGATAGAGTTCGACTCCGGAAAAACCGGCGTAGCCCAGCTCAAGCAGGCCGTCGAGGATGCGGGCTATGACGTCGCCTGAAACCGCGCACGTTGACGGCGACCACTGTCATCACGATCCGGTGGTGCAGCCACACAAGGACGCCCTGCTCAAGCGCCTGAACCGCGTCGAAGGCCAGGTGCGCGGCGTCGCACAGATGATCGAAAACGACCGTTACTGCGTGGACGTACTGACGCAGGTCGCCGCAGTGCAATCAGCGCTCGATGCGGTCGCCCTGCAACTGCTCGAAGATCACACCCGGGGTTGCGTCGCCAGTGCCGTCAGGACCGACGGCGGCGATCAGGCCATCGCGGAACTGATGACGGCCGTCAAGCGCTTCGCGCGCTGAATCGTTACTACTTGTTCCAGAACTGCCACCAGGGAACGTCCTTTTTCGGACCGCCCCTGAGGTAGATGCTGTCAGGAAAGTTCCTGTTGAGGACGCGTTCCGCGTCATCACGCAGAGTCTTCATGCCCAGTGCGTCGTAACCCTGCACCATGATGACCAGCCCCTCTTCGTTGGCCGGCGCATCGGGATAGGTTTTCAGTGCATGCTGCACGCGGTTGATCGCCGCCACGTAGGCCTTGCGTTTCATGTAATAGCGTGCGACGTGTATTTCGTGCGACGCCAGCGCGTTGACCAGGTAGTTCATGCGCAACAGGGCATCGGGTGTGTACTTGCTCTCGGGATAACGCGTCACCAGTTCCTTGAAAGCGCCAAACGCCTCCGCTGCCGCCTTCGGGTCGCGCTCGGACAGATCCTGTCCGCTGAAGAAACCGAATATGCCCAGATCATCATTGAAATTGATCAGGCCGCGCAGAAAATACATGTAATCCGCGCTGGGGTGGTTCGGATAGGTCTTCAGAAAACGGCTGACAGTCGCCAGTGCCGACGCCGGATCCTCATACTTCCACTGGGCGTAGGCCAGCTCGATCTGCGCCTGCTGCGCAAAACGGCCGAACGGATAGCGCGATTCGATGCGCTCGTAATGCTTGATCGCGGTTTCCCAGTTGCGGCTGGACAGTTCGTCACGGGCCTCGGCATAGAGTTTCTGCACTGACCAGGTCCGGGTCTCGTCGTAATCCTTGCCATCGAACAAACCGCAACCGCCGAGCAGCAAAGCTGCGGCGATGACGGTGAATAACGTTAAAATGCCCCGGTTCTGCATTCGCGACGATTCCTGCCGATTTGTCATCCGAAAATTATACCGGTTTGGCCGACTCTCCATCTCACCATCAACTGACGGTGCCGGAAGCCAGCGCGGGTCTGCGGCTGGACCAGGTACTGGCCCAGCTGCTGCCGCAGTTCTCCCGCACCCGCCTCGCCGCCTGGGTCCGGGAAGGCCGGGTCACCGTCGACGGCAGGCAGCCGGCACCGCGCGACAAGCTGCACGGCGGCGAAGCACTGGTCGTAAAGCCGACCCTGTCGCCGCAGGAAACGGCGTTCCGGCCGCAGGCCCTGCCGCTGAACATCATTTACGAGGACGATGCACTGCTGGTGATCGACAAACCAGCCGGCCTGGTCGTGCATCCGGGCAGCGGCAACTGGGAGGGCACGATGCTCAACGCCCTGCTCGCACATGCTCCGGAACTCTCCACAGTGCCACGCGCCGGCATCGTGCACCGGCTGGACAAGGACACCAGCGGGCTGCTGGTGGTCGCGCGCACGATCACCGCCCAGACCGACCTGGTACGGCAACTGCAGGCCCGCAGCGTCGGTCGTGAATACTGCGCTGTGGTCCATGGCAGCGTCGCCCGCGACGGACGGATCGAGGGCGCCATCGGCCGCGATCCACGCAGCCGCACGCGCATGAAAGTCATCGCCTCTGGAAAACCCGCGATCACGCATTACACCGTGGTCGAACGCCTTGCCACTGCCAGCATACTCACCTGCCGCCTGGAAACCGGGCGCACCCACCAGATTCGCGTGCACCTGCAGAAAATCGGGCACCCGATCTGGGGCGATCCGGTGTACGGCAAGCGCAATGCTCCCGCCTCGCCGGCCATCGGCCGCCAGGCCCTGCATGCCGAAAAACTGGCCCTGAAGCATCCCGTTTCCGGCAAAGCCATGCATTGGCGCTCGCCGCTGCCTAAGGACCTGCGGCAACTGATCAAGGCGCTGCGCGCCCATGAATGAACTGCCGGCGCAATGGATCGTTCCGGACTGGCCGGCACCGGCCAGCGTTCGCGCGCTGATCACCACGCGTGACGGCGGCGTCAGCAGCGGTGCGTATTCGAGCATGAATCTCGGCCTGCGCACTGAAGACGATCCTGCGGCAGTTACCGAAAACCGCGCTCGATTACAGGCACACCTGCCGCAATCGCCGAAATGGCTGGCGCAGGTGCATGGCGCCACGGTGGTCGATGCCGATACCCTGCAGGACGTCCCCGCCGCTGACGCCAGCGTCGCGCTCAGACCCGGCACCGTCTGCGCAATCATGATTGCTGACTGCCTGCCCATCCTGTTTACAAACCGCGCGGGCACCTGCGTAGGCGCTGCCCACGCCGGCTGGCGTGGTCTCGCCGGCGGCGTGATCGCCAACACCGTGGCAAGGCTGCCAGCAGAGCCGGCGGAACTGATGGCTTACATCGGTCCCGGGATCGGGCCCGAAGCCTTCGAAGTCGGCGACGACGTGCTGCACGCCTTCTGCGACCACGCTCCGGAGAACCGCAGCGCATTCTCCGCGCTGCGGCCCGGCAAATGGCTGTGCGACCTGCCGGCGCTGGCGCGCACTGCACTGCGCCGCGCCGGGCTTGTGCAAATTTACGGCGGCCGTGACTGCACGGTCTCCGAACCGCAGCGCTTCTACTCCTACCGCCGCGACAAGGTCACCGGTCGCATGGCGGCATTGATCTGGCGCACCGGCGACTGAGAAGGATCATCCCGTATAATTGCGCGCTTTCCCGCGACTGCGGGTGCGCTGGCGGAATCGAATCAACGTGAATACCCTGACCTGGATCATCGTGGCCACCCTTGCCGGCGGCGTGCTGTCGGCGCTCGCCGCGGCGCTGTTCGCCGCCCGCGCCAGTGCTGCGCAGGTACCGATGCTGGTCAGCTACGCGGTGGGCGCGCTGCTGGGCGCCGCTTTCATCGAAGTGCTGCCGCACGCTTTCGAGCAAAGTGAAAACATCAACGCCACCGCGGCCACGGTGCTGTTCGGCATTCTCGCTTTCTTCGTGCTCGAAAAACTGGTGCTGTGGCGCCATTGCCATGTCGAGGAATGCGAGGCGCACGATCCCCATGAAACGCACGGTCATGGTCATGGGCACGGCCATGACCACGGCCGCAGCGGCCTGATGATCCTGATCGGCGATACCTTCCACAATTTCGTCGATGGTGTGCTGATCGCGGCTGCCTTCATGGCCGACATCGAACTGGGCATCGTCACCGCAATCGCCATCATCGCGCACGAGGTTCCCCAGGAAGTCGGTGATTTCCTGATCCTGCTGCATTCCGGCTACAGCAAACGCTCGGCCCTGCTCCTCAACATGCTCGCCAGCGCGGCGATGGTGCTCGGCGGCGTGCTGGCCTGGTTCACGCTGCAGGCGATGCAGGCGCTGGTCACACCGCTGCTGGCACTCGCCGCCTCAAGCATGCTCTACGTCGCCGTCGCCGACCTGATTCCAGGCCTGCACAAGCGGCCTGAAATTGCCGCTACCGTGCAGCAGGTTGCACTGATCGGCCTCGGCATCGCTACCATCTGGGCCGTCGGCGCCTGGGCGCACGGCCACTGATTTTTCAATAAAAACAATTTGTTATACAACATTCCCTGCTGCCCCGGCAGGGCATCATGCTATCGTTGCAGCTGATCATCATCACCGGCTTGTCATCCTCTTGCCGTAGCCTGCTGCAATACCCATGACCGACCCCAAACCCGACGCTGCTGCAGCATTTGCCGAATTGAATCGCCGCCTGCTGGCCGATGCCGCCGCCAAGCTCGGCCCCGATGCCCTGCCCGATCCCGCGGCGATGATGCAGACCCTGAGCGCGGCGGCTGCAGCCGACAGCGAACGCTGGCTGGAGCTTAGCAATCGCTACTATCGCGAACATCTCGAACTGTGGCAGTCCTGTGCCGCGGCCGCAGAGGGCAAAAAACCCCAACCCGCGCCGGCTCCCGACGACCGCCGGTTCCGTGCTCCTGAATGGCAGGAACCCTATTTCAACTACCTTGCCCGCTCCTATCTGATTTCGTCGCGCTGGCTGTCCGACCTTGCCGCTGCCGCCAAGCTCGAGCCGCACGCACAGCACAAGCTTGAGTTCTATACCCGGCAACTGATTGATGCGATGTCGCCCGCCAATTTTCCGTGGAGCAATCCGGAAGCACTGAAACTCGCGGCACAGACCGAGGGCGAGAGCATCAACCGCGGCCTGAAGAATCTCGCTGCCGACATCGACCGCGGCCTGGTGTCGATGACCGACGAAACCGCGTTCGAAGTCGGCCGCAATCTGGCCATCACGCCGGGGACCGTGGTTTACGAAAACGACTTCATGCAGTTGCTGCAGTACGCGCCACTGACGGAAACCGTCCATGAACGCCCGCTGGTGATGGTGCCGCCGTGCATCAACAAGTACTACATCCTCGACCTGCAACCCGACAATTCCTTCGTGCGCCATGCGCTGGAAGCCGGGCACACGGTGTTCATGGTGTCGTGGCGCAACATGCCGGAGGCCATGGGCAAGGCGACCTGGGATGATTATCTGGAACATGGCGTACTGCGCGCGCTCGCCGTGGTCCGCGAAATCTGCGGTGTCGAGCAGGTCAACGCGCTGGGGTTCTGCGTCGGCGGCACGCTGCTCGCCTGTGCGCTGGCGGTGCTGCGGGGACGCGGTGAAAACCCGGTAGCGAGCGTCACCTTCCTCACCACCATGCTCGACTTCTGCGACACCGGCGAGCTCAGCGTCTTCGTCGACGAACCCTACGTCGCGGCACGCGAAGCCGAATTTGCCGACGGCGGCGTGCTTCGCGGCCGCGAACTGGCAGCCACTTTTGCCAGCCTGCGCGCCAACGACCTGATCTGGCCCTACGTGGTCAACAATTACCTGAAAGGCCGCACGCCCGACGCCTTCGATTTGCTCTACTGGAACGGCGACAGCACCAACCTGCCGGGCACGATGTACTGCGAATACGTGCGCAGCACCTACCTGGAAAACCGCCTGCGCGAACCCGGCAGCCTGACGATGTGCGGCGTCCCGGTCGACCTGGGCGCGGTTGATATGCCCTCCTATGTGCTGGCGGCTCGCGAAGATCACATCGTGCCCTGGCGCACCGCCTACAACACGGTCCAGCTGATCGGAGGCGACATCCGCTTCGTGCTCGCGGCCAGTGGCCACATCGCCGGCGTCATCAATCCGGCAAAACGCAACAAGCGCAATTTCTGGATCAACGACACGCTGCCGCCGGATGCCGAAGCCTGGCTGCAGGGTGCGGCCAGCGTCCCCGGCAGCTGGTGGCCGGACTGGACAAGGTGGCTGGCCGCGCAAGGAGGTGAACAGTTGCCCGCGCGCACACCAGGCACCGCGGCTTATCCGGTCATCGAGGCGGCGCCGGGCCGCTACGTCCGCGAAAAATGCAGCTGAAACGACCCTGATCAATGTGCGCCGGGGCCGATTGCTGCTAGATTAAACACAGTCACAAACAAAGGAGGAATCAACATGTCACGCGTCGCAGTTGTCACCGGCGGTATGGGCGGTCTCGGTGAGGCCATCTGCATGAAACTCGCCAAAATGGGATATCAGGTTGTCACCACCTATTCCCCCGGCAACCAGAAATACAGCCAATGGCTGGCCGACATGCAGAAGCAGGGATTTGATTTCCGCGCCGTGCCCGTTGACGTCGCCGATTACGACTCCTGCAAGAAAGCCTTGGCACAGATCGCCAAGGACATCGGCCCCGTCGATGTTCTGGTCAACAACGCCGGCATCACCCGCGACACCACCTTCCGCAAAATGGAAAAAGACAGCTGGGACGCGGTTATGAAAACCAACCTCGACAGCGTGTTCAACATGACCAAGCCGGTCATTGACGGCATGGCCGAGCGCGGCTGGGGCCGGGTCATCAACGTATCCTCGGTCAACGGCCAGAAAGGCGCTTTCGGCCAGACCAACTATTCCGCGGCGAAAGCCGGCATGCACGGCTTCACCAAGGCCGCAGCGCTCGAATACGCGCGCAAGGGTGTCACCGTCAACACCATCTCGCCCGGCTATATCGGCACCAAGATGGTGATGGCCATCCCGAAGGAAGTACTCGATTCCAAGATCATTCCGCAGATCCCCATCGGCCGCCTGGGCAAACCCGAGGAAGTGGCCGGACTGGTTGCCTACCTTTGTTCGGAAGAAGCAGCGTTCGTCACCGGCGCCAACATCGCCATCAACGGCGGTCAGCACATGCAGTAAGCAGCACCCGACCAACCCGCCGGATCCACAGCCGGCGGGTTGCGCCGTCCGACCGACGGCCCTCCACTGCAGCATGCCCCCGGCGCTGCACCCATTCGCGGATTCATCAGTTTGATTGCGTGGCAACCAAAAATGCCAAACGGTGTTCCGTAATTATCTGATTTAATTGATATTTTTTAAATGCTGCGGTTGCGTTGCTGCAGCGCATGTGGAATAATGAACCCCCTTCTTCCTGAGGCAACCCATGAGCGCAACGGTCCGCACCATCAAGAAGTATCCCAACCGCAGGCTCTATGACACCGAAACCAGCAGCTACATCACGCTGGCCGACGTCAAAAAGCTCGTACTCGAAAATGTCGAGTTCAAGGTCGAGGACGCCAAGACCAAGGAAGACCTGACACGCAGCATCCTGCTGCAGATCATCCTTGAGGAAGAGTCGGCCGGCGCGCCGATGTTCACCAGCGATTCGCTGTCGCAGATCATCCGCTTCTACGGCAATGCCATGCAGGGCATGATGGGCGGCTACCTCGAGAAGAACATCCAGACCTTCATGCAGATCCAGCAGAAACTGCAGGACCAGTCGCGCCAGGTCTACGGCCAGAATCCGATGCTCAACTCGGAAACCTGGAACGAATTCGTCAAGATGCAGGCCCCGGCAATGCAGGGTCTGATGAGCCGCTACCTCGAACAGAGCGCCCAAACCTTCCTCAACATGCAGAACCAGCTCACTGCGCAGACCCGCAACCTGTGGGGCAACTTCCCCTTCCCGGGCTTCCCCGGACAGCCGGGCGAAGCCAAAAAAGAAGGCGGCGGCGAAGACCCCAAGTCTTAGCCCCAAGACCGGCTTCAACCAGCGCACCCTGTTTTCGTGTCAAAAAAAGATCTTAAAACTGCGCCGGGCACCGGCGGGCCGGTGAGCGCGCGGGGCTCCGCGAGAGCCCTGAAAAAAACACCCGCATCGCCGCGAAAAGTCGGGTTTGTCTCACTCGGCTGCCCCAAGGCGACCGTCGATTCCGAGCACATCCTTACCCGGCTGCGCGCCGAAGGCTACCTGATCTCGCCGACGTACCAGGAAGCCGACCTTGTGGTCGTCAACACCTGCGGCTTCATCGACGCCGCGGTCGAGGAATCGCTGGATGCCATCGGTGAAGCGCTGGCCGAGAACGGCCGCGTCGTCGTCACCGGCTGCCTCGGCGCCAAGGGCAACATCGTCCGCGAGCATCACCCGAAAGTACTTGCGGTCACCGGTCCCCATGCCGCAGATGCGGTGATGGATGCAGTGCACACCCACCTGCCGAAGCCTCACGATCCCTACGAGGACCTGATTCCGCCGCAGGGCATCCGCCTGACACCGCGGCACTATGCGTACCTGAAAATTTCAGAAGGCTGCAACCACCGCTGCACGTTCTGCATCATCCCGGCCATGCGCGGCGACCTAGTCAGCCGTCCGGTCGGCGACGTGATGAACGAGGCGGAGAACCTGGTCAAGGCCGGTGTGAAGGAACTGCTGGTGATTTCGCAGGACACCAGCGCCTACGGCGTAGACGTCAAATACCGCACCGGTTTCTGGAACGGCCGGCCGCTGAAAACCCGGATGACCGAACTGGTGCAGGCGCTCTCCGGACTCGGCGTCTGGGTACGGCTGCACTACGTCTATCCCTATCCGCACGTCGACGAAGTCATCCCGCTGATGGCCGAGGGCAAGCTGCTGCCCTACCTCGACGTACCCTTCCAGCACGCCAGCCCGCGCATCCTCAAGCTGATGAAGCGACCGGCGAATGCCGAAGGCACGCTCCAGCGCATCCGCGACTGGCGCGCGATCTGTCCCGACATCACCATCCGCAGCACCTTCATCGCCGGCTTTCCCGGCGAGACCGAGCGCGAATTCGAGGAACTGCTGGAATTTCTCGAAGAAGCACAGCTCGACCGCGTCGGCTGTTTCGCCTACTCGCCGGTCGAAGGCGCTGCTGCCAATGCACTGCCGGCACCGGTGCCCGAAGAAATCCGGGAAGAACGCCGCGCACGCTTCATGGCGACACAGGAAAAAATCAGTGCGGCGCGGCTGAGGAAAAAAGTCGGTCAAATCATCACCGTACTGGTCGACGAGGTTGGACCCGACGGCGCCATCGCGCGCTCGGCTGGCGACGCCCCGGATATCGACGGCAGAGTCATCATCCGGCAGAGCACAAAACTCAAGGCCGGTGAGTTCGCAAAGGTCAAAGTCACCAGGGCCGATGCTCATGACCTGTGGGCAGACCCTGCGGGGCTGCGGGCAGTCTGATGTGGCAGCGCCTGAAAACATGGGCGCGGCTGCTCAAAGGCGACGTCGTCGCGCTGTGGTTTGCCTGCCGCCATCCGGGCACTCCGCTCGCCGCCAAGATCGCAGCGGTGCTGATCGTGGCCTATGCCTTCAGCCCGATCGACCTGATCCCGGACTTCATTCCCGTGCTCGGACTGCTCGACGAGGTCATCCTGCTGCCCGTCGCAATCTGGCTGACGCTGAAACTGCTGCCGGAACCGGTGATGACCGAATGCCGGCAACAGGCCCGATCCTGGCTGGAACAACGCCAGCCGAAACCGCGCAACTATGTTGCCGCCGCAATCTTCGTGGCAGTATGGATCGCCACTGCATGGCTGATCTGGAAATGGCTATCTGACCAATGACCCCCGAGAACAAGACCCCTGCCAAACGCCGGCGTCACTGGCTGCGCCGCAGCCATGAAGACGGCGTTGAATCGGAAGTTGCCGTGCGCGAACTCTCGTTCGTCACGCTGATCGCGGCAGTGATCATCGGCATCGCCTTCCTGATTGCCTACCGCTTCGTGCGGCCCGCGCCGCCGGACTCATTCGTGATCTCCACCGGAAATCCCGCCGGCGCCTACCATTTGTTTGCCCAGAAGTACCGCGACCTGCTGGCGAAGGAAAAAATCAGCGTCGAAATACGCACCTCCGCGGGATCCATCGACAACCTGAAACGCCTCAGCGACGACAATTCCGGCGTGGATGTTGCCCTGATCCAGGGTGGCGTCACCGCACCCGACACCGAATACAACCTGGTTTCACTGGGCGCGATTTACTACGAACCACTGTGGGTGTTCTATCGCGGTGACCGTGAACTCCGGCTGCTCACCCAGTTGCTGGGCAAGCGTGTGGCCGTGGGCCCGCCGGGCAGCGGCACCCGCGCGCTGGCCGAGCGCCTGCTTGAAGCCGGCGGCATTTCACAGGCCAAGGCGCAACTCGGTGATGCCGGCGGCATGAATGCCGCTGAGGCACTGATCAGCGGCCAGCTGGATGCCGCAATGTTCGTTGCCGCACCGGACGCCCCTGTGGTGCAGAAGCTGCTGCATGCGCCGGGCATCCGCCTGATGAATCTGGACCATGCCGAAGCCATGGCGCGACGCTTCCCCTACCTGTCCGCCATCACGCTGCCGCGCGGCATGATCGACCTCGCCGCCGACATTCCGGCAACCGACATCCGCATGGTCGCCACCACCGCCCACCTCGTTGCCCGCGCCGACTTCCACCCCGCACTGGTATCCGTGCTGCTGCAGACGGCAACCAAGGTCCATGGCAGCGCCGGCGTATTCCGCCGTGCCGGAGAGTTTCCCGCACTGCGTGACGGCGACTTCGCACAGAGCGAGGACGCGCAGCGCTTCTTCAAGTCCGGTCCGCCGTTCCTGCAACGCTACATGCCGTTCTGGGTCGCCAACCTGATCGAGCGCCTGCTGGTGCTGCTGGTGCCGCTGATCGCAGTGCTGATTCCGGTGATGCGCATCATGCCGGCGTTCTATGACTGGCGCATCAAGCGCCGGATTTTCCGCTGGTACCGCGATTTGAAGGACGTCGAAGCAGCCATCCGGCGCCATGATACCGATACCGCCGAACTGCTGCGCAGGCTCGATGAAATCGAGGACGGCGTCAGCGACACGCGGGTACCGCTGACCTACTGGGACTATGTCTATACGCTGCGCGGCCACATCGAACTGGTGCGCATGCGCCTGACTCACGGCCAGGGTGGCGCAGTGCCGTCTACGCCGCAGCCGCCGGCGTAACCGTTTCGCGTTCGAAAAACGCCGTCACGTCTGCCAGATCACGTGTACGTGCCATCGGCGGCAGGCTGCGCCAGATGCGCTTGCCGTAGGATTTCGAGATCAACCGCGGATCGCAGATCATCAGCACGCCGCGGTCGGTCTCGTCGCGGATCAGCCGTCCCGCGCCCTGCTTCAGTAAAATCACTGCGCGCGGCAGCTGGTATTCCATGAACGCATTGCGGCCCTCGTTGTTGATTTTCTCGATGCGCGCCGCCAGCACTGGATCGTCGGGCGGCGCAAACGGCAGCTTGTCGATCATCACCAGCGACAGCGCATCGCCACGCACGTCCACCCCTTCCCAGAAGGACTGACTCCCCACCAGCACCGCGTTGCCCAGTTCGCGAAAGCGCGAGAGCAGTTCGCTGCGCGAACCCTCGCCCTGCGCCAGCAGCGGGTAATCCCAGCCGCGTTTTTTGAATGCCTCGATCAGCAGGCCGTGCGCTTCGCGCATGGCGCGCAGGCTGGTAAACAGCAAAAACGCGCGGCCGCGGCTCGCTTCCACTACCGGCAGCGCCGCCTCGACCACGGCGCGGGTGTAATCCGGCGTGTTCGGATCGGGCAGCTGCTGCGGCACATAGAGCAGGCCCTGCTCGGCAAAATCGAAAGGACTGGCCCAGCTCGCGGTCTGCGCTGCCTCGATGCCCAGCTCGTTGACGTAATGCGAGAAATTGCCGTTCACCGACAGCGTCGCAGAAGTGAACACCCAGGCTTTCGCCTGCGCCTCGACCTGTTTTCTGAAAATTTCCGCGATCGACAGCGGCGTGGCGTTGAACTGCACTGACTGGTTGAACACCTCCACCCAGCGCACCAGGCTGGCGTCGCTGTCCTCGCGCCAGCCGGCGAGTTGTGCATGCAGCGCATCGGCGCGCTCAAAACACTGCTGCAGCCCTTCGCTGCGCCCGGCCTGCGAGTGCAGCGTCTCCGCCAGTTCTTCAAGCCGGTCGCAGGCTTCTGTCATCGCGTCGGTGACCGCCTTGCGGTTGCGCAGCGCATTGGCCGGCATGCGCGCACCGGCCTCGTCGAAAGCGAGGCGCAGATCGCGCGCCGCCTTCTCCAGCGCGTTCGCCGCCACCGGCAGCGCGGCAAAATCCTTGGCCGAAGTCGCGGCCTCGATGCGCGCGTCGCGCGCGAGGTCGGTCAGCTGCGTGGTCGACACCGACTGCCCGAAAAACAGGCTGGCGGTTTCCGGCAGCTGGTGCGCCTCGTCGAAGATCACCGTGTTACACGCCGGCAGCAGTTCGGCCACGCCCTCGTCGCGCAATGTCACATCAGCGAAGAACAAATGGTGGTTGACCACCACCACGTCGGCCTCCAGCGCCTGCTTGCGCGCCTTCATCACGAAACAGTTGTCGTAATGCTCGCAGTTGGAGCCGAGGCAGTTGTCGCGGGTAGAGGTCACCAGCGGCCACACCCCGGCGTTCTCCGGCACTTCGGAACAATCGGCGCGATCACCGGTATTGGAGATGCGCGCGAAGCTTTCGATGCGAGCGAGGTACACCACGTCGTCACGTGTCGGCAACCGGCCGTCGGACTTGGCGCGCGACAGGTGATGGTGACAGACATAGTTGGCGCGGCCCTTGAGCAGCGCCACCGTCACCGGCACCTTCAGCGCATCGCGCACCGTCGGAATGTCGCGGCCGAACAACTGGTCCTGCAGCGTCTTGGTGCCGGTGGAAATGATCACCTTGCCGCCGGAGAGCAGCGCCGGCACCAGGTAGGCGAAGGTCTTGCCCGTGCCCGTACCTGCCTCGGCGACTATAACTTCTTGTTTATTAATGACTTTTTGTATCGCCTCGGCCATTTCCAGCTGGAACGGCCGCGCCCGGAACCCGGGGACTACCTGCGCGAGTGCGCCGGTTGAAGAGAATACGGATGCGAGATCAGACACCTCACGAGTTTATCAGGCGTATCGACAGTTACATCACCAGCTCCACCAAATAAGGCCCCGGCGTCTCCACTCCCTTCCTGAACTCAACCGCCAGTTCGTCGAGCGTCGTCGCCCTGCCCGCCGCCACGCCGTAGCCTTTGGCGATGGTCACCCAGTCGATGTCGGGATTGCCCATGGTCAGCATCGAGATGGCATTCGCACCAGCCGGAGCGGCACCGACATTGGTGAGTTCGGTCATCAGGATCTTGTAGGCGCGATTGGCAAAGATGACGACGGTGACGTCGAGGTTCTCGCGTGCCATGGTCCACAGCGCCTGCTGGGTGTACATCGCGCTACCGTCGCCTTCGAGCGCGATCACCTTGCGTCCGGGCGCCGCGATTGCCGCGCCCGTCGCCGCGGCCAGCCCCCAGCCGATGGAACCGCCCATGATGTTCATCCAGTCATGCGGCCGCGCACCCGGCGTCGCAGCGGTGAACATGCGCCCGCTGGTCACCGATTCGTCGAGCACGATGGCGTTTTCCGGAATCAGCACGTTGAACAGCGCGCCCAGTCCTTCGAGAGTGACCTTGCCGGCAGGCAACGCAACGTCATGTGACGGCCTGTTCGCCAGCGGCGCGGTTTTGCGCGCCCCCAGCGCATCGGCCAGTGCCTCGAGTGCGTGTTCAAGATCCGCTTCCGCACCGGCAACCTGGGTCACCGCACAGCCTTCCGGCACCAGCACGCTGGGCTTGCCGGGATAGGCGAAGAAGGATACCGGCAGCTTGGCGCCGACCAGCAGCAGTTGTCGCGTATCCTTGAGCATCGCCAGCGCGTTGTCGACCACGAACGGCAGTTGTTTCACCACCGCGCGGCCCGCGCCGCGTTCCCAGCGCGCGTTGTTGAATTCTGAAATAAGCGTGCAGCCGGTCTTGGCGGCGATGCGTCCCGCCCATTCCAGTGCGCGCCCGCGCAGCGCGGCGTTGCCGAGCAGGATCGCGGCAGTCTGGCCGCTGCTCAGCGCCTTGACGGCATCGGCAATGGCGCGGTCATCGATCCGTGCGCGCGGCGCCGGATCCTTGACTGTTGCCGGACCGTCGGCCTCGCCCCAGGCGGTGTCGGCAGGCAATATGAGTGTTGCGATCTGTCCCGGTGCGGTTCGTGCGGCTTCGACTGCCAGCGCGCCGTCGGCAGCAATGGATTTTGCCGAAGGCGAAGTCTTCACCCAGTCAGACATCGGCCGCGCGACCCCTTCAATGTCGGCGGTCAGCGGCGCGTCGTGCTTGATGTGATAGCTCGCGTGTTCGCCGACGATGTTGACGATGCCGGAGCGTGCCTTCTTCGCGTTGTGCAGATTCGCCAGCCCGTTGCCGAGTCCCGGACCGAGGTGCAGCAATGTTGCTGCCGGTTTGCCGGCGACGCGGTAATAACCGTCGGCAGCACCGGTGACCACGCCTTCGAACAGGCCAAGGATGCAGCGCACGCCTTCGACGCGATCAAGGGCAGAGACGAAATGCATTTCCGAGGTGCCGGGATTGGCGAAGCAGACATTGACATCGCCGTTCAACAGCGTGCGCACCAGGCTTTCTGCGCCGTTCATGAAATATCCTTTATAATCATATACTTGTAATTATCGGTCGAGTGCCGTTGCGGCACCGTATCGATCACCTGCACCGCTGCGCAGTGTAACGGCCATCGCCGTTGCATGGCCAGTGACGTAACTCATGAAAACCTCATTCAGCCACCACATTCCGGACACCTTGACGCATCCGCGCATTCATCATTGAATCGGACCTCCCGCAACAGGAAAACCAAAACATGCTGATCGTCGATTCACAAGTACACATCTGGGGCGCCAACACGCCGGAGCGGCCATGGCCCGCACGCGCGCATGCACAGCGCGAGATTCCGCTGGGCCACGAAGAACTGCTGCGCGACATGAATGCCGCCGGCGCCGACCGTTGCATACTTGTTCCGCCGTCATGGGAAGGCGACCGCAACGACCTCGCCATTGCCGCGGTCAAGGCGCATCCCGAGCGCTTCGCGATCATGGGCCGTTTCAATCCCGAAGCACCGGATGCCAAAACCACGATCAAGACCTGGCTCAAGCAGCCGGGCATGTTCGGCATGCGCTTCACCTTCCACATCCCGGTGCTGCAACAGCCGCTGGTCGAGGGCAAGTTCGACTGGGTATGGGCCGAAGCCGAAAAACTCGGCATCAAGCTGATGATCCTCGCACCGCAGAACTTCGTGCACGCCATCGATGACGTGGCAGCGCGCTACCCGGACCTGAAGATCGTGATGGACCACATGTCGCTTTCCAGCGGCAAGCCCGAGGACGAAACCTTCCGCGATTTCGACAAGCTGCTGCCGATCGCCAAACGCCCCAACGTCGCAGTCAAGGCCAGCGCATTGCCCTGCTACCTGAAGGAACCCTACCCGTTCAAGAAGCTGCAGGGCTATGCCAAACGCGCCTACGAGGCCTTCGGCCCGAAACGCCTGTTCTGGGGCAGCGACTGGTCGCGCTCCCCGGTGCCGTACCGCGAGCACATCGACATGTGGCTGAAGGATGCGCCGTGGGTCAGTGAAGCCGACAAGGAATGGATCATGGGTCGCGGCGTGTGCGAGTGGCTGGGCTGGAAAATGCCCTGAGGCCATGCACAGAAACAACGGCTCAAGGAAACAGGCCCGATGATAGACACCCTGCTGCTGACCGCGGTACGCGTGCTCACCTATTACCAGCAACAGTATCTGACCAACGCCAGCGGCTTCTTCTTTGAACGTGACGGACGCCTGTTCCTGGTGACCAGCCGCCACGTGATGTCGGACGAACTCAGCGGCCACCGCCCCGACCGCATCGAGATCGAGCTGCATACCGACCTCGACAACCTGGCGCAGTCCGTCAACTTCTCGATCCCGCTCTACCGCGACGGCAACCGGCTGTGGCGCCAGGGCATCGACAGCGCCGGTGAAATCGACGTGGCGGTGATCGAAATCGACCGCAGCGCCCTGCCCGCCACCACGGTCTACAGCGCCTTCACGCCTGCACACCTCTATCAGCCGCACGAGCACATCGAGGTGGGCACGCTGCTGCTGATCGTGGGGTTTCCGCTGGGCTTTCACGATACCCTGCACCACATGCCGGTGGCGCGCCGCGCAGCCACAGCATCGGCTTTCGGCCTGCGTTTCCAGGGCGCGGGTTATTTCCTGACTGACGCCCGTACCCATCGCGGTACCAGCGGATCTCCGGTGGTGATGCGGGTTGAAAACGGCAGTCCGGAACGCGGCCATCTGCCATGGATGCTGCTGGGCGTGCACTCTTCCCGGTTCGACGTCGGCAGCCGCGACCTGACACAGGACGAGGCATTGGGACTGAACTGCGCCTGTTATGCCGACATCCTGCTGACGCTGACCCTCGACTGAAACCGTCCGGTGACAGAGAAAAATTTACAATAAAATCATGCGCATATACGGGTGTCGCCGCCATGCAGCACACCACACCGCAAAACGCCGGCCGTAATAATTCGACCGGGATTGACTTATCTCAATAAGCAGTCCCTCCGGAAGCGATACTAGTAAGTCGTCAAATGCCGGTCAGCGTTTGGAGAAACAATTTGATTCAACCTGCACGCCGACCGTCCCGCCGGCGCTGAGCAAGCTGGTGCTGGCCAAACGATGACACAGGGATGACACGCCATGGCCAGGAAAAAGGACAAGCAGAGGCGCCAAGCCACGGGAAAGAAGCAGGAGGCATCGTTGACACTGGGCAAGAACGTGCCCGAGACGACTGCGAAAAGTCCACTGGCGGATCCGATAGCGAAGAAGAAGTCGCGCAACAAGTTCTATCTGCGTGAGCTGCGCCGCCTGCACATCGAACTTGCCAAGGTGCAGGAGTGGGTAAAGAACGAGGGCCGCAAGCTCGTTATCATCTTCGAAGGCCGTGACGCAGCCGGCAAGGGCGGCGTGATCAAGCGCATCACGGCACCGCTCAGTCCACGTGTCTGCCGCGTGGTCGCGCTCGGCACGCCGACCGAACGCCAGAAAAAACAGTGGTACTTCCAGCGCTACGTAACGGAGTTGCCGGCGGCAGGCGAGATGGTTCTCCTCGACCGTTCGTGGTACAACCGCGCGGGCGTCGAACGCGTGATGGGCTTCTGTTCCGACGCGGAATACTGGGATTTCATCCGGTCCTGCCCTGAATTCGAGCGGATGCTGGTGCGCTCGGGAATCACCCTGATCAAGTACTGGTTCTCGGTGAGCGACAAGGAACAGGAGAACCGGTTCCGCGATCGCATGGCGGATCCGACCAAGCGCTGGAAGCTCTCCCCGATGGACCTGGAGGCACGTAATCAGTGGCAGGCTTATTCCCGTGCGAAAGACGACATGCTGATCCACACCGACATCGATTATGCGCGGTGGTACGTGGTCAATTCAGACAACAAGAAGCGGGCCCATCTCAACTGCATTTCCCACCTGCTGAGCCTGCTGTCTTACAAGGACATCGAGCCGAAGAGGATGAAGCTGCCGAAGCGCAAGCCGGATCTTCGCGAGGGCTATGCGCGTCCGCCGCTCGAGATACAGAATTTCGTGCCGGAAATCTACTGAAGGAGCCGACACCGTGGCCGACCGCAAACCGATATTCAGCGTAACCGTCGACGCGAAAGGCGTCGCGATAGCGAAAGTCAACCCGAAAGACCGGATCTACCGCAAGGCGGTGAAAAGCGCGATCCTGCGTCAGCGCGATGCAATCGAGCTCTTCCGCAAGCTGAAAGCCTCACGCAGGCGCTTCAACGGCGTCTACTGCTTCCATTTCCTCGATTCCGCCAGGACTTTTGCCCTGCTCCGACTGCGAATGCAGGAAACTGAAATCCAGGACAATTTCGACCATGTCCTTGCTTTCGGCGGTGCCGGCGAATAGCCATTTCCACTTTTTTTACCTGGCAGCACAGGCTTATGGTCAACCCATAGCGCGACGCGATCGCATTCGCGACGTTCCCGTGCACACCACCGTTGTGTCAATGGCTGCAGCGTCTGCTGTCCGTTGAAAACGGATTGCGCAGATGGGTATCGATTGACGTGCTGTATCCCGCCAGTTCTCATTCAGGATTTGCCGGTGTTGCGCCATGGTTTATGCTGGGAGCGATTCGCAAAGCATGGAGGAATTCCCCATGAACGACCAGCTTGCCGCCGCGCTGTTCTGGCTGATCCTGCTGACCCCGATCGGCGTGTTTGCGCGCCAGATCCGCCAGGTGCGCAGCGGCCTGCAGCGCAAGAGCAAGGCCACGGTAATGTTTTTCGCGTGGTCGATTGCGCCGCTGCTTGCCTTCCTCGCCGTGTTCATGGGCCTCGTCGGCGTCGAAGAACTGACCAAAAAAGCATTGATCAGCGAAGGTTATGCCCGCATGCTGCTGCCGCTGGCGGTGATCAACTTCGCCGAAATACTGCTGATGACTGTAATGTTCGCCATCGTAATCAGACTGATGCGTACGCCCCCGGACCCGGATTGAGGAACGGTCGATGGCGAAATCGGAGAATCAGTAATGAAGAAACTGCTAGTTCTGGGCATCACCCACGCCATTGCACTGGGTGTGGGATTTGCGGCGGGTATCTATGCACTGCCGATCCTGACCGCACCGCCGGCGCCCTCCGCCGCCGACATCAAGGCGCAGGCCGGGCCGGCACAATTCAGCGGCCAATTCCGCCGCGACCTCAAGGACAGCGACCTGCTGCACTGGGGTGAAGGCACGGTGACAGTCGGCAGGAGCAATATCACGCTGATGGGCAAACTGGCTCCCGGCCCGGATTACAAGCTCTACCTGTCGCCGGAGTTCGTCGAAACCGAAGCCGATTTCAAGCGCCTGAAAGCGAAAATGGCGCGCGTCGGTGACATCAAGACCTTCGACAATTTCATCGTCGCGGTGCCGGAATCGATCGACCCGTCCGCCTACACCAGCGTGATCGTCTGGTGCGAATCGTTCGGCCAGTTCATCACCGCAGCGAAATACCGCTGATCACCCCTTGGCTGATATCCGCAGCGCAGACTCGATTCTGGAATTCTGGTTCGGCAGCGACCCCGACGATGCTGCGACGGCCAAAGCCCAGGGGAAACTGTGGTGGGCGAAAAATCCCGCAGTTGATGCCGAAATCCGCTCACGCTTCGGTGCGACGGTACTGGCCGCGGCGTTTGGCCGCTGCGCTGACTGGGCGGCGACTCCACGGGGACGCCTCGCGCTGGTCATCCTGTTCGACCAGTTCCCGCGCAACATGCATCGCAATTCCCCGCGCGCGTTCGCCTATGACAATCTGGCGCGCCGGCTGGCGCTCGATGGCATCGCCGCAAAAGCGGATCAGGCGCTGCGGCCGATCGAACGCGTGTTCTGCTACCTGCCGCTGGAACATTCCGAAGACCTCGCCCACCAGGACCAGTGCGTGGCGCTGTACGAAGCGCTCGCCGCCGGTATGCCTCCCGCATTGCGCGCCACTTTTGCCGGTTACGTGGACTTCGCCGAGCGCCATCGCGCGATCATCCGCCGCTTCGGGCGCTTTCCCCATCGCAACGCAGCGCTGGGGCGGGCCTCAACTGCGGAAGAAATCGCGTTTCTGAAAGAACCGGGCTCTTCGTTTTAAACAGAACCCGATTCTGAATGCGGCCGAGTGCAGGCCATTCAGGACGGGCTCTAAGGGAGTTCTTCTACTTTGACTTGCACCCCGCTGCGCTCGCTGCTTTGGGTGCTGCCGCGGCCGAGCAGTGTTGAACGCTCATCGCTGCGCGACTCGTCGATGCCGCCGATGGTGATCCATTCGCCGAGCCGCCCGGAAACGGTGGTCGATGCCCGCTGCACGCTGACCGTGCCGCGGCGGTCGTTGTTGAACGACTCGCGCTGCGGATCAATGTCCAGCGTGACAACACTACCCTGCACCCGCGGCAACACGTAAAAACCGGTATCGGCAGTACGGTAATCGGTGCTTTCAACGACACGATCGACCGGCTGGCCGTTGACGAACGTGCGCACCACCTGGCGGTTGCTCACGGGACGTGATTCGCCGGTGCGGATGAACGCGCTTCTGCCCTCCAGCACCTGGATCGACTGGGTACCGGCGGAACTGCCAGACAGCCGGGACTCCACCACGCGTGCGCGCAGCCGGTCATCGCCCTCGCGCAACACGACATTGCCGCCCTCACGCGAACGGCTGCCGGGAACAGTCACCCGGGCGTTCTCATTGCCGATGCTGCCGGAAATCTCCGCCTCGCGGCGATTGCTTTCGCCGGAAACGTCCTGGCGCACGGTAATCAGTAGCCGCCGCGGCGGCGCATCCAGGCTCGCCAGCACGCGCTTGACCTCGGCCAGCTCCGCCGGCGTGGCACGGATGACCAGCTGGTTCTGGAACGTGCTGACACTGGATTCCCGGCCCAGCAGCTGGCGGATCACCGGCAGCACCTGTTCGCCGTTGCCATAGCGCAGCGGAATCACCTCCACCTGGGTTTGCGCCGCCGCCATGCCGGCGGTCAGGCAAAACAACAGGGCCGGAAGGCGCACCCGGATCGGATCAAGAAAGGCCATGGGAGGAAAACGTTGTCGCGACCGTGCCAGTTTACCGCTCGGCCATTTGACAATGGCCATTAAATTTTATTATTTACAATCATGAAGTTATTGGATAAAGTTAAAGCATGAAGCGATGTGCAATCGCAATCCTGTTGCTCATGCTGGGGGCCTGCTCGGCGCCCATCCGGCACGACTCGCCCGCACGACTTCCCGGCAATTTCGTTGATCAACAGCAGCCGGCCCACGGACCCGGTCAGGAGTTCGCGCTGCGCGCCCTGGGCTTCATCGACGCCCCATACCGCTGGGGCGGAACATCGCCTGAAACCGGTTTCGACTGCAGCGGCCTGGTCCGTTACATCTATGAGCAGATGACCGGGCGTCCACTGCCCTACAACGCCTTCGGCCTCGCCCGCTTCGGCAACACCATCAACGACGCAGAACTGCAACCGGGCGACCTGGTGTTCTTCAACACGCTGAACGAACCGTTTTCCCATGTCGGCATCTATCTCGGCGAAGCGCGTTTCCTGCATGCCCCCAACAGCAACAGCCGGGTTCGCATCAGCGACATGAACAACCGCTACTGGGTCAGCCGCTACAACGGCGCCCGCCGCCTGCCGATCTGAGCTGCGCGCTTTCGCTCCGGATTTGTTCCTGATCAAAGGTTTCTGTGGTGCCCCGCGCTATGGTGGCGGCTTGCTGGTGCCTCTTAATAACAATGGTTCTCATTTGTATTGCTATTGAGAATAATTCTTGTTAATATTAGTTCGCCACTGCCTGATCACGGCCCATATTCGAATTAACTTATTGTTTTAAAGGAATTAATAATGCGCCTCGCCTCCTGCCTGACACTGGCCCTCGCCGGCCTGCTCAGTGTCAACGCTGCCGCCCAAACCCTCAATCTGTATTCCTCGCGGCACTATCAGACCGATGAATCTCTCTACAGCGGATTCACCAAAGCCACCGGCATCAAGCTCAACCGCATCGAGGCCGGCGAAGATCCGCTGATCCAGCGCATCAAGAACGAAGGCGCTTCCTCCCCTGCCGACGTGCTGGTGACCGTGGATGCCGGACGCCTGTGGCGCGCCGAGCAGCTCGGCCTGTTCCAGGCTGTCGAGTCAAAGGTGCTGGCCGAACGCCTGCCCGAGCACATGCGCAATCCGAACAACCAGTGGTTCGGTTTTTCGGCGCGGGCGCGGGTCATCGTTTACAACAAGAACAGCGTCAAGGCCGAGGATGTGCAGAATTACGAGGACCTGGCCGATCCCAAACTGAAAGGCAAGGTCTGCACCCGCTCCGGCAGCCACATCTACAACCTGTCGCTGATGAGCGCACTGATCGAACACCTGGGCGCAGCCAGGGCAGAAAAGTGGGCGCAAGGCATGGTCGCCAATTTTGCGCGCACGCCCAAGGGCGGTGACACCGACCAGATCAAGGCGGTCGCGGCCGGCGAATGCGGCGTGGCCATCAGCAACAGCTACTACTACGTGCGCCTGCTCAAATCGACCAAGCCTGAAGACCAGAAAATCATCGCCGCCACCGGACTGGTGTGGCCCAACCAGAAAAGCTTCGGCACCCACATGAACATCTCCGGCGCCGGCGTGGTCAAGCACGCGAAAAACAGAGATGCAGCGATCAAGTATCTCGAATACCTGACCAGCGACGCTGCACAGGGCTATTTCGCCAACGGCAACAACGAATGGCCGGTGGTCAAGGGTGCACCCCTCGAGAACAAGGCGCTGGTGTCACTCGGTAACTTCAAGATGGACACGCTGAACATCAGCGCACTCGGCAAGCACCAGGCGGCGGCGCAGAAGATATTCGACAAGGTCGGATATAAGTAACAGCAGTATCCGGCAGGCCCGCGCCCGGTTCATTCACGGCGCGGGTTTTTGTTGTCTAGTGCCCGCTGGATGGCGCAGGCCTGAGGATCATCCGCGACAGCACGATCAGCGGCAGCAGTCCCACCACGACAATGGTGAGCGCCGCAGTTGATGCTTCCTGCAGGCGTTCGTCGGAAGCGAGGTTGTAGGCCTGCACCGCGAGGGTGTCGAAGTTGAAAGGCCGCATCACCAGCGTCGCCGGCAGTTCCTTCATCACGTCGACAAACACCAGCAGCCCAGCCGACAGCGCGCTGCGCCACAACAGCGGCGCATGCACATGGCGCAGCGTGGCGCCCGGTGCGTAGCCCAGTGAGCGCGCGGCATCATCCATAGACGGCGTGATCTTGGAGAGCCCCGCCTCCACCGACTGCAGCGACACCGCAAAAAACCGTGCCAGGTAGGCGTAGACCAGCGCCGCCATGCCGCCGGTGAGGATCAGTCCCGGCGCAGTACCGGTGGCCGCTTCGATCCAGCCGCCAATCAGATGATCGAGCCGGGTTACCGGAATCAGCACGCCGACCGCAATCACCGCACCGGGAACCGCGTAGCCCAGTCCGGCCACCCGGTTGGCGCCGCGCACCAGTTTCGTCGGATTGATCCGCGCGGCATAGCCGACGACCAGCGCCAGCACCACCGCCAGCATGGCGGTCACCGCACCCAGCGTCACCGTGTTGCGGGTCAGCGCGAGGTAACGTGCACCGAACTGGGCATCACCCGAGGTGAACGCCATGTGCAGCATGATGCCGGCCGGCAGCAGAAAACCGTAAACCAGTGGCGTCACGCAGAACAGAATCGCAACCACCGCGCGGAAACCGCGCAGGTGATAGACGTTGCGCAGCCGCTTGCGGTGAGAAGTCGTGTAGAAGCCGGCGCGACGCCGGCTGACGCGTTCGAGCAGCAGCACCGCGAACACGAATCCGAGCAGGATTGCCGACAGCTGTGCAGCGGCGGCGTGATCGCCCAGCGAATACCAGGCATGAAAAATCCCGGTGGTGAAAGTCTGCACGCCGAAATAGGCAACGGTTCCGTAATCGGCAAGCGCCTCCATCAACGCCAGCGCGGCACCGGCGACGATGCCGGGACGCGCCAGCGGCAGCGCAACCTTGCGAAAGGTTTGCCACGGTCCATAGCCCGACACCCGCGCGACTTCGAGCATGCTGTCCGACTGCTCGAGGAACGCAGCGCGCGCCAGCAGGTAGACATAGGGATAGAGCACCAGCGACAGCATCAGGATCGCACCACCGAGGGAACGCACGTCGGGAAACCAGTACTCGTGCACCCCCCATCCGGTCAGATCGCGCAGCAGGCTCTGCACCGGCCCGGCGAACTGCAGCAAATCGGTATAGGCATAGGCCATCACGTAGGCCGGCATCGCCATCGGCAGCAGCAGCGCCCACTCGAAAAGCGTGCGGCCGGGGAAACGGCACATGGTGGTGATCCATGCCGTGGTCACGCCGCCGACGATGACGCCAAAGGCGACCCCCAGCATCAACAGCAGCGAGTTGATGACGTAGTCGCTCAGCACCGTCGACACCAGGTGGCGCCAGGTATCGGTGGAGGGCGCCAGCAGGTTGAGCATCACCACGATCACCGGCAGCGCCAGCACGATCGCCAGTACCACCGCGAAGGCCGGCAGGATCCGCGAGGTACGCAGGCGTGCCAGCGCGCTGTGCGGCGCAAAACTCGGGGGCAACGCGGTGGCGGTCATCGGGGCTCGGCATCCGTAACGGCGATACCGGAATGTATCGCCTAAGTTACGGAAAATGTTGAATAATTTATTCTAACAAGAATCATTATCAGCGGTAAATGGCTATAATTCCGGGATGGCCGCACGTCTCGAATTCAGCGATATCACCCACGCCTACGACCGCACTCCGGTACTGCAGGGCGTCAGTTTTTCGGTGGCCCCGGGGATGATCGCCTGCCTGCTCGGCGCCAGCGGCTGCGGCAAGACCACCGTACTGCGCTGCATAGCCGGTTTCGAACCGGTGCTGGGCGGAACCATTTCCGTGGACGGCATCGTGGTCAGCGCGCCGGGACTGTCGGTGGCACCGGAACAGCGGCGCATCGGCGTGGTATTCCAGGATTACGCGCTGTTCCCGCATCTGACGGTGGCCGACAACATCGCCTTCGGACTGCGCCATGCCACCGCGGAGGAACGCAGCGGACGCGTCGGCGACCTGCTCGACATCGTCGGGCTCGGCAAGCTCGGCAACAAGTATCCGCAGGAACTCTCCGGCGGCCAGCAGCAGCGTGTGGCGCTGGCACGTGCGCTGGCCCCCCGCCCGCAGCTGCTGCTGCTCGACGAACCGTTTTCCAACCTCGATGTCGAGATGCGTGAACGGCTGAGCGTCGAAGTGCGCGAAATCCTCAAGCGCGAGCACATCACCGCGGTGCTGGTCACCCACGACCAGAACGAAGCCTTCAACATCGCCGACATGATCGGCATCATGAAGGACGGCCGCATCGAACAATGGGATACGCCCTACCGCATCTATCACGAACCGGGTTCACGCTACGCCGCCGATTTCATCGGCACCGGCCTGTTCCTGCCGGGCACGGTGCTGGCCAACGGCCAGATCCAGCTCGAGCTCGGCGAATTCACTCCGGACAATCCACCAGACTGGCCCACCGGAACCGCGGTTGATGTACTGCTCAGGCCCGACGATGTGCTGCATGACGACGCCAGCCCGCTGCAGGCGACCGTGCTGCACAAGGCTTTCCGCGGTGCCGAATTCCTCTACACACTGCAGTTGCCCGACGGCGGCCAGGTCTATTCACTGGTGCCCAGCCATCACAATCACGCCATCGGCGAAAAGATCGGCATCCGCCTCGAACTCGACCACCTGGTCGCGTTTCCCCGCGAAGCCGCCACGGCAGCAGCGCCGCGCTGACACTCAGGGTGCGCGGGCGCGTCCTTCGCGCAATGCCGTTGCGGTTTCATGCACCACCATCGCGTAATTGGTACTGCGGTTGTAGCGCGTGATTACGTAGAAATTGTTGAGCCCCAGGTAATAGCGCGGTCCGTTCTCGCTTTCCACCGCGATCAGTGCCGCCGGTGCATTCTCCGCAACCGGTTCCAGCGGCACCACGCCGCGCCGGCGGAATTCCGCCACCGTTGTTTGCGGCTTGATGCCGGCCGCGAGCATCGCGTCGAGCGGTGTGTCGCCGACATCGACCGGGATGATCACCGGCTCCCCCTGCTGCCAGCCGAACTGGCGATAGTAGTTCGCAATGCTGCCGATCGCATCGGTGAAGCGGCGCAGGTCTGTTTTGCCGTCGCCGTCGAAATCGACCGCGTACTTGCGATAGCTGCTGGGCAGGAACTGCGGCACGCCGATGGCGCCGGCATAGGATCCGCGTATGCTGTCTACCGGCCAGCCGATTTCCCGCGTCAGCAACAGGAACTGCTCGAGTTCACCGCGAAAGAATTCCGCGCGCGGCGGATAGCCGAAAGCCAGCGTGGTCAGTGCATCCAGCACCCGGATGTTGCCGGTGTAACGCCCGAACCGGGTTTCGATGCCGAGGGTGGCCACCATGATCTCCGCCGGCACGCCGTATTCCGCAGCTGCACGCTCCAGTACCGTCGCATGTTCCTGCCAGAACTTGAGGCCGTTGCTGATACGGCCTTCAGTGACATGTCGGGAACGAAACTGATGCCACGGCAGCGAAGTGGATGGCGCGTTCATCGCAGTGATAATCGAATCGACGAAGCGCGCGCCGCGCAGCGTGCGTTCCAGCGCACTGCGCTCGAAGCCGTGGCGCTCGACCATGTCCCGCACGAATGCCTGCGCTTCGGGCGACAGTTCCCTGGCTGCCGCCGCAGCAACGACGGGCGACAGCAATGCGGCAACCAGCAGAATTTTGATGACGACGCTGGGCATGGCCCTCATTGAACTGCGCTTACTGCGCGCAGCGGCTGTCTCCGGCTGAAAAGCCGAGATTACCAAGTCAGGGCATTGCAGCGCCACCTTTGGTGGCGCGATAAGGGCCGTGAAAACGGCGGGGGAATTACGCTGCAGTGCAGGCAGTAGTCTGCCCCATCATCGGCGCCAGCGCCGGATAGGGATCGACGGCGGTGCCCTTGCCGACGTTGTGCATGTTCAGCAGCGTGCGGCCGATGGCCAGCCACTGCTCGCGCGCCGCCGGGGACATCGCTTCGTAGGTTTTGATCAGGCCGACGACATCGCCTTCACCGAGATCGATCTGCACCGGCGAAGTGTCGCCCACGGCGAGCCAGCGTGCACGAACCTGCAGCACGTCGGCCACCTTGTAGAGGTTTTCGTGGGTCATGTTCTTGGTATCGCCGTTGATCCAGCGATGCACCGTCTGGCGCGGCAGGCCGATGCGGCGGCCAAGTTCGGCAACGGATTTGACGCCGCACGCCGCCATCGCGGTGCGGATACGGGTGGCGATCGAGTTTTCCGGGTCTGCCGGTGCTGCCTTGATGCGTCCTCTGCCCATATGCCGCTCCATTGGTGAATTCAATGGAACACACTGTAGAGAATGTGACTTACAGCAGACTTACCGACGCTTATAACAGACCACCCCGTAGTTACAAAAATAATACCTATAAATCATATACTTATAAAATTCATGCGTCTCCGACCCGCCTGGTAACTGCCCGGCTGTTGCCGAAACAAGGGACATAGACCGAGTGCGTACCAGGTCCGCCGGCAATGATCAGCTGAATGTCATCAGCGCTCGGCGATATCGGCAACAGCGTGTCGGCGGAAAGTTCGCCCAGCTCTCCGGTGCGCGACGCGCGCGCGCGATCGATTTCCTTAACGCTCAACTGGCGCACCGCCATTTTTGAGCGCTGCCAAAGTTCACGCTTCACCCGCGCCTTGTCCCATCCTGCGCGCTGAAAAATCTCCGCGTGTTCGCTGCCGAGAATGAACCACGGCTCGCCACCGTGCACGTATTCGTTGCTGGGCGGATGCATCATCGTCTCGGCAATCACCCGCGCCAGCTCATCGGCATCCTTGGCATGCGTGTTCATGTTCATCGTGCCTTCGGCGCCGACCACCGTCACCGTGCTGTCCGTCAACGCAAACCCGCGCTCGACATGCAGTGGCTGCCACGGATGATGCTCTTCGTTCTCGGCGCAGCAGAAGGTGTACTTGCCGGGCTGGCCGTGGGTCGCACGATCCATCGCGCCCGGCAATGCGCCGCCGATGTTCTGCAGGATCAGCCGCAGCGCGCGGCCCAGCGTGGCGTTGGCCCACGCGCCCTGGCCAATGCAGTTGAAGGTGGCGTTGACCTGCAGCCTGCGCGCTACCGGCCCGTTGACCACCAGCCACACCGCCACCGGATTGGTCGTCGCCTGTATGCCCTGCAGGTTGAAGGCCGGATCAGCAACCGCTTCCGTCGCCGCGATCAATACCGGCAGATATTCCGGATCGCAGCCGGCGAGCACGGCGTTGATGGCAATCCGCTCCACCGTCGCCGCGCCGAAGCCCGGTGCGATGCGCGCGACGACATCATGCCGCCCGCGCTGCGTGTGTCTGAGCATCGCATCGACCCGCGCCGCGGTCGGCGGCACCACCGGCAAGCCGTCGCTCCAGTGTTTTTCGCGGTAGATGCGGTTGATGGCGTCAAAATCATCCGGCGCCTCGAAGGTCGCTGCACGGTCCGGCTCTGTGCTCATGACGATGCCCCGCTGACCAGTTTGGCGATGTCGGCCGCGCACTGCTCGGCAATCTTGCGCACCTCATCGCGCGTACGCCCGCCGAAGGGATGCGGAATCACCGCAATCGGCAGTTCGGCATTGCCCAGCGCGCGTGCCTGCGCCCGCCCCAGCGTCAGGAACGCCGTCGAGCATACGGTCACCGCCGCCTTGCCCTGCTTCGCCACTTCGATGCTGTCGTGGACACTCCACGACGCGCACGACCCTCAGTCGCCGGACCCGGCGATCACCACGTCGCATTCGCCGCTCAAGGCAGCGATGACGCCGGGATCGGCGGGAATCGATGCCGAAGTCTTGCGCTGCTTGATCACCCGCTTCACGCCGTAGCGCGCCATCAGCACTTCGGCGAGGTCATCGACGAGATGATGGAAATTCGGCTTGGCGTTGTCGACGAAGCCGACTACTGCGCCGGCTAGCGTGGTCAGCCGCGACTGCGCCGCACCGGTGTGCGGCACGGCGCCGGCAGGAGCAGTCGGATCAAACAAGGTGATGGTTGCGGTCATGATTGGCCTGATTCAATTTATGGATTGAGCTTGATGCCCGCCTGCTTCACCAGTTTTTTCCAGCGCGCGATTTCCTCGCCGATGAACTGTTGCAGCTGCGGCGGCGCATTGCCGACCGGCGTCGCGCCGAGCTTGAGCAGCTGGTCGCGCACCTGCGCATCGCCCAGCACTTTCACCGCGTCGCCATGCACCTTGCGAATGATGGCTTGCGGCGTGCCCGCCGGCGCGAGCAGCGCATACCACAGCGTCGACTGGTAGCCGGGCACGGTTTCCGCCACCGCCGGCACGTCGGGATAGGCCGGCGAACGCTCGAGGCTGGTCATGCCCAGCGCACGCAGCCGCCCCGCCTTGACGTGCGGCATGGCGGGCAGCGGGCTGGTGCAGATCATCTGCACCTGGCCGGCGACGACGTCGGTCAGCGCCGGACCCGCGCCCTTGTAGGGAATGTGCACGAGGTTGATGCCGGTCAGCGACTTCAGCAGTTCCACCGACATGTGGCCGCCGGTGCCTGGCCCCGACGACGCGTAATTGATTTTGCCCGGCTGCGCCTTCGCCACCGCGATCAGTTCCTTGATGCTGCCCGCCTTCAGCGACGCATGAGCGACAAACACCAGCGGCGACTGCGCCACCAGGGTGATCGGCGCGAAATCCTTCAGCGTGTCGTACGGCAGCTTGCTGCGCAGCGCCGGATTGATCGAATGCGTGGCGCTGGCGAGAAACAGCGTATGGCCGTCGGCCGGCGCATTGGCCGCAATTTGCGTGGCAATCAGCTGACCACCGCCGCCGCGGTTGTCGCTGACCACCTGCTGGCCGAAGCCCGCGCTCAAACCGTTGCCGAGCATGCGGCCGACGATGTCGCCGGCGCCACCGGGGGGATAGGGAATGATCAGCCGCACCGGGCGCTGCGGATACTGTTCGGCGGCCTGCGCGGAAACCGTCATCAACCCCGCCACGACCAGCCCGGCCATGAATTTGTGTAGCACCATGTGCATGCTCCTCGCGTTTTGTACGGTCATTGTGTAGTTGTGCTGCCATCTTACGCCCGCCGTCGTACTGCTTCACGCCGCGGATTACGATATGGACTGCGCGGCGGCGCTTGCGGCAGGTTACACTCGCACGATCGAATCAACCCAACTCTTGAAGGATCCGGCATGAGCGCTTTTCCCAATCACACCATGGAGCAACTGAAGGCCGGCAAACTTGCCATCGGCATGGGCCTGCGCCTGTCCCGCACCGTGGACATTGCCACCATCGGCAAGACCTGCACCTATGACTGGCTGTTCATCGACATGGAACACAACTCGATGGATGTCGACACCGCTGCGCAGATCTCGATGGCCTCGCTGGCCGTCGGCATCACTCCCATCGTGCGCGTGCCGGGCAAGGAACATCACCACGCCTCGCGCCTGCTCGACGCCGGCGCGCAGGGCATCGTCGTGCCGCATGTCGACACCATCGAAGAAGCGCAACGCGCGGTGTCCTACTGCAAATATCCGCCGGTGGGCCATCGCTCGGTGATGGGCGTGCTGCCGCAGTTCGGCTACCGCGCCATGCCTGTCGCTGAATCGACGCCGCTCGCCAACGCACAGACCATGGTGGTGATCATGCTCGAAACCCCTGCCGCCATCGCCCAGGCCGATGCCTTCGCCGCAGTCCCCGGCGTCGATTCCATACTGATCGGCACCAACGACCTGTGCGCGGAAATGGGCATCCCCGGCCAGTTCACCGACCCGCGCGTCGAAGACGCCTACCGCAAGGTCATCGCCGCCTGCCGCAAAAACAACATCCATCCCGGCATGGGCGGCGTCTACGAACCGAAGCTGCTGGAGAAATACATCGGCATGGGCATGCGCTTCATCCTTGCCGGCGGCGACATGAGTTTCCTGATGGCCGGCGCCCGCGAACGCGCGAATTTCCTGCACGGCCTCAAACTGTAATCCCGGAGCACACCACAACATGGTCCGCATCACCGACGTCCGCGAAGTCACCAAGCCGATCTCCTCACCGATCCGCAACGCCTATATCGATTTCACCAAGATGACCACCAGCCTGGTCGCGGTGGTCACCGACGCCAAAGTCGACGGCCGCACCGTGGTCGGCTACGGCTTCAACTCCAACGGCCGCTACGGCCAAGGCGGGCTGATCCGCGAACGCTTCGCGCCGCGCCTGCTCGAAGCCGATCCGAAATCGCTGCTCAACGATGCCGGCGACAACATCGACCCGCACCGCGCCTGGGGCGCGATGATGCAGAACGAAAAACCCGGCGGCCACGGCGAACGCTCGGTCGCGGTCGGCACGCTGGACATGGCGATCTGGGATGCCGTCGCAAAAATAGCGCGCCAGCCGCTGTTCCGCCTGCTCGCCGAACGTCACGGCGTCACCGCCAACCCGAAAGTGTTTGTCTACGCCGCCGGCGGTTACTACTACCCGGGCAAGGACCTGCAGGCGTTGCGCAAGGAAATGCGCGGCTACCTCGACCGCGGCTACAGCGTGGTGAAAATGAAAATCGGCGGCGCCAGCCTCGACGACGACCGCACGCGCATCGAAGCCGTACTCGCCGAGATCGGCAGCAATGCCAAGCTCGCCGTCGACGCCAACGGCCGCTTCGACCTCGAAACCGCGATCGCCTACGCCAAGATGCTGCGCGACTACCCGCTGTTCTGGTACGAGGAAGCCGGCGACCCGCTGGATTTCGCGCTGCAGGCGGCGCTGGCCGAGTTCTATCCCGGGCCGATGGCAACCGGCGAGAACCTGTTCAGCCACCAGGACGCGCGCAACCTGCTGCGTTACGGCGGCATGCGACCCGACCGCGACTGGCTGCAGTTCGACTGCGCGCTGTCCTACGGCCTGTGCGAATACGAGCGCACGCTGAAGGAACTCAAGATCGCCGGCTGGTCGCCGTCACGCTGCATTCCCCACGGCGGCCACCAGATGTCACTCAACATCGCTGCCGGCCTCGGCCTCGGCGGCAACGAAAGCTACCCCGACCTGTTCCAGCCCTACGGCGGATTCCCGGACGGCGTGAAGGTGGAAAACAGCATCATCACCATGCCCGAACTGCCGGGCATCGGCTTCGAGGGCAAGTCGGACCTGATCAAAGTGATGCGGGAGTTGGCCGGGTAACCAATCTACAGGCAAGGCGCAGTTCCTCGCGCCAAGTTACCTCAATAATTATTTAGCCAACGACAACATCTATTTCAAGATCGCATCGGCAACACCGTCCTCGATGCCATTGCAACCGTGATGACTTTTCGGATGGCAGGCTGCCGCCCGTCCAGAGCCTTCTCCTTCGTCCTTTCCGCCCCTGAGAACGAGTATCGTCGTTTTTGATTTCTTCATGTCGTCCGCGAACGAACGCAGCGCGGCCTGAGATCCGGAAGAAACACAGGCATCCTGATCATGGACAAACAGTAATGCCGGCACCGTGATTTCGGCAAAGGGCGCAGACCGAACAGTACCGTCATAGGTATTACCGGTGACTGCGGATAATAGAATCACTCCTGCGATCTGCGTTCTTGACGCCACGTTGACAGCAGAAATCGACCCACGACTGACACCCGCCACAAAAACGGGGAGTTTCCCGGTGTTTTCCATGCTGATCATCTCCCCGACCGACTTAGCATAATCGGAATCCGCTCGGGAAAATGACCGATCAGGTATATCTACATATAACAGCTTGATTCCGGCATCCTCAAGCGCGGAACGAATGCGTATCAAGACATTGATCCCTCGCAGCGAACCACGCTCAAGGAGACGGAGATTTCCGTCCCCGCCCGTGAACATCACAAGAATGGCACGTGGATCCCTAACATCCGTGCTTACAGCATAGGCATGAGCGCCATCTTTGAATGAAACACTCTTGATAGCCTGAGCGTAAACGCTGGCATATCCCATTAATAAAATTCCTGCCAGACCAATACGTATCCCCGGTATCATGAAATGAAGTTGAAGGCTCGATTGATCAGTGCATGCTGTTACATCATAAGATTCTGATTTTATTGAAAATTAATCCTGTCCTTACGCCACCCGCCGCTGCGCCTTTGCCCTGCCCGCCCGCGCCTTTTCCAGCAGCCCCGTCGCTTCGAGGTCGGCTTTCATCTGCGCCTTCTGCTCGGCGGTGAGTTCGGTGCACGGCGGACGCACCGGGCCGCCGTGCATGCCCAGCAATTCCATCCAGCATTTCTGTTCCGCTGCCGGCACGCGCCCGCCGGCGCCGCCGTAACCCGGTATCCATTTCGACAGCACGGTGCGCAGCGGGTTGAGGCTGCGGCTGATCTCGATCGCGCTGTTGTAGTCGCCCTCCAGCACCGCGCGGCTGTAGTCGTTGACCGGCAGGTAGCCCGGCACCTGGTAGAGGTGCGGACAGTAGTTGAGCAGCCAGCGGTCGCCCATCACGCTGGCGTTATAGACCCACGGCGCCTCGTCGGCGACGCTGACTTCGAGCTCGTGGCCGATCGCCGCGCGCAGCGCGATGGTCGCCGACACTTTCGACACGCCCTGCTTGAAGCCGCAGATGTTGGGGATCTTCGCCAGCCGTTTCGCCAGCGGCACGCCGATCGGTGCGGTGGCCTCGGTGTTGAACAGCACGACGCCGATGTCGATGCGCTCGCAGACATAGCGATAGAACTCGTAGATCGCGTCATCGCCGCGCGCCGCGACGAAGGGCGTGAGGATGATCACGAAGTCGATGCCGACATCCTGCGCGTGCTGCGCAAGCTTGATCACCTCGTTCGGGTTCTGGTGGTGGCAGCCGGCGATCAGCGGCACGCGGCCCTTGGCCACCTCGACGTTGATCTCGTGCACGCGCATACGCTCTTCGTTGGTCATCGACCAGAACTCGGCGACGTTGCCGATGCAGTAATGACCTTCGAGCTGCAGGTCGGTCAGGCAGTAGTCGAGGTTGGCCGCAGTGGCTTTTTCGTCGAGCTTGTCGTCGGCAGTAAAGCTGGTCGGCAGCGCGGTCCACACGCCCTTCAGCATCTCGCGCGCGTATTCCTTGGCTTCATGCTTGCGGTATTTCATCGCATTTCCTCCATCTGTCCGCCATAGGTTACACCGGACCGACGTACCGGTGTGCTGCGGGGAACGCAGCAACGTGATTTACAGAATATGGTCCGTCCCAAAATAACCTGTACGACAGCGGCCTACATTGACTAGAATGCCCGCTGCATCGAACGTGCGCAGGATGTGTCATCACCCCCGATGAAAATCACCACTCATGACGAATACATCCGCATCGATGCGCGGGCTGATACAGTAAATAAGGATTTTCTGAACAGCCTGGTCGATTTCGTCGCCCAAATCATCGCCGGATACCCCCAGCAGGGGCCGCCTATCCTGCTGGTGGTCGAGGGACCCAAACTGGAACTGGATCCCATCGACAGCCTGGAAGTCTGGAAACGCGCCGCGGAAAAAGGTGTGCAGCGGGCCAAGATCGCCTATGTCATCAGCGGCCGGCCCATAGAACCTGTGGTGCAATTCATCGAAGTCTATGTCCAGAACCGCGGCATGCAGATGCGTTTTTTCAGCAATCGTTCCGCGGCCCTGAAGTGGCTGCTCTGATCCCGGCGGCGGCCGGCTTCAGGCAGAAGCCGCGCGGCGCAGGGCTTCCAGCACCCGGCTGATTTCCGCCCTTCCGGCCTCGTCGGCCACCGCTCCGGCTTCGCGATAAGTCTCCAGACCCGATTCGGCCGCCGCAGCGGCTGCACCAACCTCGGCCAGCCCGAACGTACCGGCGGAACCCGCCAGGGTGTGCAGAGTCCGTATCAGTTCGGCCATGGACGCCGCTTCTGTGTGTCCAGAGGAGAGACGCTGCCACAACCTGTCGACTGTAGCCATTTGCCCGGGCAACCCCTGCCGGAATTCGGCGCTGAGCGCGGCCATCATCCTGCTGAAATCGTCGTCGCTCATCGCCTGCCCGGAAGGATTTTCTACTCGACCCGGCTGCCGCGGCCGAACAGGTCTTTCGGAATACCCAGCACGGTATTCACCGCAGTGATCAGCGAGTCGGGCTGGAACGGCTTGGTGATGTAGCCGTTGGCGCCTCCAGCCAGGCCCTTGAGCACCGACTCGCGCGTCGCCTTGGCGGTCAGCATCAATACCGGCACGGCTTTCAGTTGCGGATGCTCGCGCATGCGCATCAGGATGTTGAAACCGTCCGCATCGGGCAGCATGACATCAAGCAGCACCAGGTCCGGCGGCGGCTGATGACGCAGGCCGAGGAGGATTTCATTGCGGTTGGCCGCCGTCCTGGCCACGAATCCTTCGATCTCGAGGTACTGCCTGAGAAACTTGGACAGCGTGGGATCGTCTTCGACAACCAGGATGACTTCACCGCCATCGGGTTTGCGCCGGGCAGCGGGCCGCATGGCGATGCGCACGTAATAACCATGCTGCTGCAGCGTGGTGATGCCGGACTCGGCTTCGGTCTTGGCCTGATTCAGTGCCGAGTCGGAAGGCTGCGCCGGTTTCTCGCTGAAAAATTCGATTAACTCGGGAGACTGTGTCAGCTGGTTCCGCGACAGATCGGCAAACCCCTGCAGGACCAGTTCCTGGATCGCTTGCGTGACTTTCACATCATCGGGTGCCACTTTCAGGCGTTGCCGGATCTGGGCAACCGTGGCCTTGCCGTCGATCAGCACCAGCAGTTCCAGCGCCAGCGCAGAAAGGCCTGTTTCCCCCCCCTGCAGTTCGTTCTTGCCGCGGAAGGTGAGGATGTAGACATCCTCGTTGCTGACCAGAATGGAACTGGCTGAAGGCATCGCTGGCAAACTCCGATCAAGCCGTCATCCGGCATCTGGAAGCCGGTATCGGGCAACACGAGACATTCTACAGAAAGTGCCTTTCGTGGGTATTACACATCCCTGCACGCCACTGACACGGTGTTTGCGGTCAGGGGTATCCGATGAAAGTGCGCATCCTCGCGGGATCAAGCAGCTTGATGCGCTGGCCCAGAACCTCGATGAGTCTTTCCCGCTTCAGCACGCCGAGCATGCGGCTGACGGTTTCGCCCTTGAGGCCGAGCATGCTGGCCATGTCGCGACGCGACATCGGCAGCTTCAGCATCACCGGCGCCACGAGTTTCTCCGTCATGCGCTCGGCCAGGTTGAGCAGGAACCACGCGACACGCCTGTCCGCACGCCCCCTGAACAGCAACAGCTGGACGCGCCGGCCAGCCAGTTCGCGCGCCATCAGGCGGCTGATTTCCTTGTGCAACTGCGGCTTGCTGTCCGCCAGCTTGTAGAGACTGGGCAGCGACAGGCAGCAGACCTCGGAATGGGCAATCGATATGCCGGTGCAGGCATGCATGCCGCTGGCAATACCGTCAAAGCCGACGATCTCGCCCGGCAGGTGGAATCCGACGACCTGCTCTCCGCCCTGCGCCTTCGACACACAGGTTTTGATGCTCCCGGAACGCACCACATAGAAAGCCCGCAGCGGCGTGTTCGCCTGAAACAGCGGGGCACCACGCTCGATAGTCAGTCTGCGCAGCTCGACCCCCTGTTCAAGTTGATCATTCTCGCTGCCCAGGCAAAAGGGGGACGCGGCGCATACCGTACAGCGTACGCGTTCGGCGACGGCCCGGGGAGCGCGCCCCCGGACAGCGTCACCCAATCGCTTTGCGGCGAATTTGCGCAACTCCGCCATATTTTCCTGCTCGACCAGAAAAATCACTAAACAAGATCATGCCGCAATGTGAGAGATCGTGCTGATCTCCCTTTAAAGTACCAACCGGTTTTCATTCACATGCAAGCTGTCACCATTGTAGCGCCCAGTTGGAAACAGCCGGTTAGTCCACACACCCTGCTCCAGAAAACAAAAAGACCCCATTCGGGGCCTTTTTTGTTTTCTGGCGGAGAGGGTGGGATTCGAACCCACGATACGCTTGCGCGTATGCCTGATTTCGAGTCAGGTACATTCAACCACTCTGCCACCTCTCCGGTAACCGTGGATGCTGCAAGGGGCCGCATTTTACCAGCGCAACGGCCCTAGCGCACGGGGGCCAGGGTCTTGAGCCCGCCCATGTAGGGCTGCAGCGCCTCCGGGATGTCCACCCCGCCGTCGGCACGCTGGTAATTCTCGAGAATCGCCACCAGCGTCCTCCCCACTGCAAGGCCAGAACCGTTGAGGGTGTGCACAGTCTCTGTCTTGTTTTTGTCGTTGCGGAACCGTGCCTGCATGCGCCGCGCCTGGAAACCCTCGAAGTTGCTGCACGAAGAAATCTCGCGGTAGGCATTCTGCCCCGGGAGCCAGACCTCGATGTCGTAGGTCTTGGCCGAGGAAAAGCCCATGTCGCCGGTACACAGCGTGACCGTGCGGTACGGCAGCCCGAGTTTTTTCAGTATGGTTTCGGCGTGCGCGGTCAGTTCCTCGTGGCCGGCCTGCGACTGGTCGGGATGGATGATCTGCACCAGCTCGACCTTGTCGAACTGATGCTGGCGGATCATGCCGCGGGTGTCCTTGCCGTAGGAACCGGCTTCGCTGCGGAAGCACGGCGTGTGGCAGACGAATTTCAGCGGCAGTTCATTAAGCGCAAGAATCTGGTCGCGGACGAAATTGGTCACCGGATACTCGGCGGTCGGAATCAGGTAGAGATCGCGGCCCTCGATCTTGAACAGGTCGTCCTTGAACTTGGCGAGGCTGGACACGCCGTTGGCGCATTCGCCGGTCACCATGTACGGGGCATAGACTTCAGTGTAGCCGTGCTCCTGCGTGTGCACGTCGAGCATGAACTGGGCAATCGCCCTGTGCAGCCGCGCCACGCCGCTCTTCAGCACCATGAAACGCGCGCCGGAAATCTTGCCTGCGGTATCGAAATCCAGACCCAGGCCTGCGCCGACGTCGACGTGGTCCTTGACCGCGAAATCGAACTTGCGTGGCTCGCCGACGCGCCGCACTTCGACGTTGTCGTCGGCGGATTTTCCGGCCGGCACCGAGGCATGCGGCAGGTTGGGAATCACCATCAGGAAATCGTTGAGCCGGCGCTGCACGTCGTCGAGCTTCGATTCCAGCGTCTTCAGCTGGTCAGCCTGGGCGTTGACCTCGGCCATCAGCGCCGAGGCGTCTTCCTTTTTCGCCTTCAACTGGCCGATCTGCTTCGACAGCGCATTGCGCTTGGCCTGCAGCTCCTGGGTTTCGGTCTGCATGGTCTTGCGCTCGCCTTCGAGCGCAGCGAACTGCGCCGTGTCGAACTGGAAGCCGCGTTCGGCCAGCCGCAAGGCCACCGCCTGCACGTCGGCCCTCAGTGTCTGTAGGTCTAGCATTTCGTTCCCGGAATTCCGTTATCTATGTCGCAGAGCATAACCGCCGCGACGGATGATCCAAACAAAGTGGTGCCATTATCGTTTAGATCATGATGCCGGGCCAGTCCTTGACAGTGCAGCAGCCGCCCTCCTACATTCAGCCCTCCCGAAAAACCCAATCATCCTGCCCGCAATGCGCACACCCAATATTCCCGGTTTCATTCCTTCCACCCGCCAACCGAAGACACGATTTCCCGCAGGTGCCTGCGACTGCCACGCCCATGTATTCGGGCCGCAGGACCGGTTTCCGTATGTGGCCAATGCCGCCTACATTGCCCCGGACGCGCTGACCGCGGATTACGTTGCCATGCTGAAGAACAACGGCTGCGACCGCGGCGTGCTGGTGCAGCCCAGCGTCTACGGAACCGACAACCGCTGCATGGTCGACGCCCTGCGCTCGGGACTGCATGCGCTGCGCGGCATCGCAGTAGTCGAGGCAGACATCAGCGACCGCGAACTCGAATATCTGCATGCCGCCGGCGTGCGCGGCGTACGCATCAACCTTGCGTCGGATACCGAGGGCCTGACGCTCACCGACGGCGAACGCCTCGCGCCACGGCTGAAGCAACTGGGCTGGCACCTGCAGTTCTACCTCGACATGGCAAAAATGCCGGAAGCCGAAGAAAAACTGGCGAAGCTGCCGCTCACCATCGTCATCGATCATTTCGCGCGCTGCCCCGCTGCTGACGGCATTGACTCGCCGGCATTCCAGGCATTGCAGCGACTGGTCCGCCGCGACAACGTGTGGGCGAAGATCATGGGACCGTACTTCGTATCGAAGAATGCGCCGCTGTATCCGGAAGTGACGCCGCTGGCGCGTGCGCTGGTGGCCGCCGCGCCCGATCGCATCGTCTGGGGTACTGACTGGCCGCATCCGGGTGCACGCGCGCTGATGCCGGAAGACCCGGTGCTCGCGGAACTGCTGGCGGAATGGGTGCCGGATGAACAGCAGCGGCACAAGGTGCTGGTGGAGAATCCAGCAAGACTCTACGGATTTTGAGTCCGCGGATCCAATAAATATCAATTAAAACATATACTTATGATTTACCGCTCTTGTCGCGATCGAGCGCGCGCAGGTGCGCGAGTTTCTCGGCGATCTTCGCCTCCAGCCCGCGCTCCGTGGGCTCATACAATGTGACCGGCCGCATGCCGTCGGGCAAATAAGTTTCACCAGCGGCATAGGCCTCCGGCTCGTCGTGCGCATATCGGTATTCCCTGCCGTAGCCCAGTTCTTTCATCAGTTTCGTCGGCGCGTTGCGCAGGTGCTCAGGCACCGGGCGCGATGCATCGCTGCGCACCAGTTCGCGCGCGCGGCCGAATGCGACATAGGCCGCGTTGCTTTTCGGCGCGACAGCGAGATACAGCGCGGCCTGCGCCAGCGCCAGTTCGCCCTCGGGTGAACCGAGGCGCTCGTAGGTTTCGCAGGCATCGAGCGCGATACGCAGCGCGCGGACGTCCGCCAGTCCGATGTCTTCGACGGCCATGCGGATCAGCCTGCGGCCGAGGTACAGCGGATCGGCGCCGCCGTCGAGCATGCGGGTGAGCCAGTACAGTGCCGCATCCGGTGACGAACCGCGTACCGACTTGTGCAGCGCCGAGATCTGGTCGTAGAAGGCATCACCGCCCTTGTCGAAGCGGCGCAGACTTTGGGTCAGTGTCTGTTTGACGAAGGCTTCATCGATGTCAGTCTGTTTGGCCTGCGCCGCGGCCGTGCCCACCTGCTCCACCATGTTGAGCAGGCGGCGCGCGTCGCCATCGGCATAAGCCACCAGTGCGTTGCGCGCCTCGTCCGATAAACTCAATGAAATCAAAAGGTTGCCTGTTGCCCGCGCAAGCAGGCCGGCGAGATCCTCATCGCCCAGCGGCTGCAGCACATAGACCGCGGCCCGTGACAGCAGCGCGCTGTTGACCTCGAATGATGGGTTCTCGGTGGTGGCACCAATGAAAGTGATCAGTCCCTGCTCGACGAATGGCAGGAAAGCGTCCTGCTGCGATTTGTTGAAGCGGTGCACTTCATCGACAAAGAGGATGGTGCGACGACCACTCTGCTGCAGCACGGCTTCGGCACGCGCCACCGCTTCGCGGATTTCCTTGACCCCGGCGAGCACCGCGGAGATCGCGATGAATTCGGCATCGAAAGCCTGCGCCATCAGCCGCGCCAGCGTGGTCTTGCCCACGCCCGGCGGCCCCCACAGAATCATCGAATGCGGCTTGCCGGCTTCGAAGGCAAGGCGCAGCGGCTTGCCGGCGCCGAGCAGGTGCTGCTGGCCGACCACGTCGTCGAGGGTGTGCGGCCGCATGCGTTCGGCCAGCGGTGCATCAGGCTCCCGTTTCGCGAACAGGTCGTTCACGGTCAGCCGCCGGATTATTCGGTGATGACGTCAGCGCCGGGCGGCGGCGCAAAACGGAATACTTCGGCGGCAATGCGCGGGTTGCGCTCGACGTCGGCGAAGGTGATCACCGTGACCTGGCCGAACTGGTCGCGCAACTCCATCGCCTCGAGCCCGGACTTGCCGAAGCCCATGCGCACGCGCTCAAACACCGTGTCGCGGCTTTTCGGCACCGCATCCAGCCAGTCGAGACCGTTCTGCGTGCCGGAATTGGACAGCGTGAAATCGCGCTCGAGGTCATTGCTGCCGGCCAGCAATGCCGCCGGGCTCGCTCCCAGCGCGCGGTCGAGCTTGCGCACGGTAACCTGGTTGAGATCCTTGTCGTAGATCCACAGCTTGCTGCCGTCGCCGACGATGGTCTGCTGGTACGGCTTGACGTAGTCCCAGCGGAATTTTCCGGGACGCGAAAACTGCATGATGCCCTGCGCCTGTTGCAGTTGCTTGAGGTTCTTGTCCAGCACCATCTGTGCAAAACGCGCCTTCACCGTCTGCGTCTGGCCAAGGAAAACCTTCAACGCATCAGTGCCCGCCGCCGCAGCGATGCCCGGGGCCAGCAGCAGCATGATCAGGAATGCCCTCATCAGTTGGATTTGCGCTCGCGCTCTATGTTGATGATCCGTCCCGAGCGCAGCGTCACCGTGGTCAGGTGCGGGATGGCCGGCGTCGGAAAATAATAGAAGGATTTCAGGCCTTCACGCCTGTTATCGATCGATTGGTGGTCGGGTTTGCCGGCACGCAACACCAGTTCACCCTCGGTCATGCCATGTTCGAGCCGGATATAGACCTCGAAGGGCATGCCGCGCGGCGGGGGTTCGGTGGCAGCGGCAGCCGCCACGGGCGGCAACAGCAAGGCCAGCAGGATCAGTAAGTGTTTGAGCATGGTTCTCAGACAACGCGCGAGCCGAAAAGTTGTTTACCGGCCGTCAATCGGAGTCCGACGCCGATGCCGGCGCCAGGACTTCACGGTTGCCGTTGGACTGCATGGGCGAGACCAGCCCGGAGCGCTCCATCTGCTCGATTAACCGCGCCGCGCGGTTGTAACCGATGCGCAGGTGGCGCTGCACCAGCGATATCGACGGCCGCCGGGTTTTCAGCACGATGGCGACGGCCTGGTCGTAGAGCGGGTCGGCTTCGCCATTGCCACCCTCGCCGCCCTCGATTCCGGCCTCGGTGGACGCCTCGGGGCTTTCGAGGATTTCCTCGATGTACTGCGGCTGGGCCAGACTCTTAAGGTGGTTCACCACCTTGTGCACTTCCTGGTCATCGACGAAGGCACCATGCACGCGCTGGGTGTAGCCCTGCCCCGGCGGCAGAAACAGCATGTCGCCCTGGCCCAGCAGCGCCTCTGCACCCATCTGGTCGAGGATGGTGCGCGAGTCGACCTTGGCCGAGACCTGGAAGGCGATGCGCGACGGAATGTTGGCCTTGATCAGGCCGGTGATGACATCGACCGACGGCCGCTGCGTGGCGAGGATCAGGTGGATGCCGGCAGCGCGCGCTTTCTGCGCCAGCCGCGCGATCAGTTCCTCGATCTTCTTGCCGACCACCATCATCAGGTCGGCCAGCTCGTCGATGACCACCACGATCAGCGACATTTCGTGCAGCGGCACCGGGTTTTCCGGGGTCGAGCTCAGCGGGTTGTTCAGCGGCGCCTTTTTCTTGATGGCGTCGCGCACCTTCTGGTTGAAGCCCGCCATGTTGCGCACGCCCAGCATCGACATCAGCTTGTAACGGCGTTCCATTTCGCCGACGCACCAGTTGAGCGCGTTGGCCGCCTGGCGCATGTCGGTGACCACCGGCGCCAGCAGGTGCGGGATGCCTTCGTAGACCGACAGCTCGAGCATTTTCGGATCAACCAGGATCAGCCGCACCTGGGACGGCGGCGCCTTGTAGACCAGTGACAGGATCATCGCGTTGATCGCCACCGATTTGCCGGAACCGGTGGTGCCGGCGACCAGCAGATGGGGCATGCGCGCCAGGTCAGCCACCACCGGATTGCCGGCGATGTCCTTGCCCAGCGCCAGCGTCAGCGGCGAGCCCATGTCGGCATAGACCTGCGAGCTGACGATCTCCGACAGTCGCACCATCTGCCGCTTGGGATTGGGTATTTCCAGTCCCATGCAACTCTTGCCGGGTATGGTTTCGACAACGCGAATGCTCAGCACCGACAGTGCGCGCGCGAGGTCACGTACCAGGTTTATGATCTGACTGCCTTTTACGCCGACTGCGGGCTCGATCTCGAAGCGGGTCACCACCGGACCGGGATAGGCGGTCAGCACCTTGACCTCGACGCCGAAGTCGAGCAGCTTTTTCTCGATCAGGCGCGAAGTGAATTCCAGCGTGTCCGCAGATACGGTCTCGACGTTGGCATCGGCCTCGTCGAGCAGGTTGAGCGGCGGCAGCAGCGTATCCGGCAGATCACCGAACAGCGGCACCTGCTTTTCACGTTCGACGCGTGCCGATTTTGGAATTTCGATGCGTGGGGGTTCGATCCGCACCGGCTCGTGCTTTTCGATGATCTTCTTGCTGTCTTCGACAGCATCCTCGCGCGCGACTGTCGCTTCCTCTCCAGCCCTGCGGTCGGCCCGTTCCTGAAGTTTGCGAACGACAAATTCGTAAAGCGATTCCGACAAGCCACCGATTTTCTCAATCACGGTCAGCCAGGAAGTACCCGTGAACAGACTCAACCCGGCAGCCAGTGCAATCAACAACAGCAAAGTCGCACCGGTAAAACCCGCAACGCCGGCAAGTCCGTTACCCACCAGTGCACCCAGCACCCCGCCAGGAGAGCCCGGCAACTCGGCTTTCAGCGTGTACAGCCGCAAGGATTCAATACCGCAACTGGCCAGCAACAACACCACAAATCCGATCAGCGCCACCGCATAGGAACGGCGATCGGTTTCACTCACGACCTCGATCCGGCGAAAACCCCAGAGCACCAGCGCACCACACAAAACCACCATCCAGTACGCTGAAATTCCGAAGACGAACAGCAACAGATCCGCCACATAGGCACCGATGACACCGCCTGCATTCTCGATCTGGTCAGCAACAACGCTGTGCGACCACCCGGGATCGCCCTTGCGGAAACTGAACAGCACCAGCAGCAGGTATAGTGCAACGGCAAGGAAGGCCAACCACCACGATTCGCGCAGCAGTGCGGCGATTTTGGGCGGCAATGGGTTGCGGGCGGCTTTGGTGTCCGCGATCTTTTCGGCAGCCGGCATCAGGTTATCGTGGCTTTACGTCCGACAGATTGATTAACTTGATGATTATAAGTGAAAAACAGATTCAAACTCCGATATCCGGCATTTTGGCGAAAGGAACGCCAAAAACAAACCCCGCCGCAGCGGGGTTTGCAGGCTGAATTGATCCTTGATCAGCGAACAACGCACTCCTGGCTTGCGCCGCCCGGCACGCCACCACCGCCGACACCCAACGTAAACGGCAACTGGCTCAAATTCAGGCCCGGATCTCCCGGCAGCAAGACCGGGGGTTTTTGCGGATCCTGGGCGAAACCGAACTGGCCTTCACCGATGATCTGGGTGCCACCCTGGTTCTGCATGATGTAGCTGCCGGTGTAGGTCGTGTGATAGGTGCCCGGTTCCAGCGCTCCGCAATCCGAGGAACAGGCCACAGTGTCACCCGAGGAACCCCGGATACCGATCGTCGCAGTCGAGGTGCCGATCTTGTAAGCGTCCTGGTCGCCACGTTTGCCGATGAGCCCGGTTACGGTCCTCAACCCCCCCTTCAGCAGACGCATGAACATGCTGTCATTTTGCGGGGCTTCCTTGTTGAACGAATAAGTCTCCAACTTCATCGTGCTGTTGGGGCGCATGGTCGCTGCGCTGCCGTCCGTGAAGTTGATCTGCGCATAGCTGTCGCGTTGCGTAGTGAGGATGTCCCCCGGTTGAACTTCGGATTTCTGCGAAAGGATGCGCACGTAACCATCGGGACGCTGCACCGACATGGTTCCGCTGAGGTGGGTGACGACACCGGCACCCGCTGCAAAAGCGGAGGCGGTCAACAATGAACACATTGTTGCCGCAACACAGATCAGAACGGTTTTTATCCTGAACATGATTAGCCCCTTCAGAACGCCTAGCAGCCTGATTTTAAAATCGGTTCCGCCAACAGGTTTCTATCTTAAATCTGATCCGGACTACACCCCAAGTACCATGATGCGATTCAAGCAGCCCATATGTGACATAAATCACACAAAACAGGCGGAAACGGCACTAAATTCGCATTCTTCCGAAAATAGGCCTTCGCGCCAAGCTGCAGTCAGACCGACCCCCTCTGCGCCATGGACTGATGGTCAAGCACGATGATTTTCCGCTTGTCGGTATGAATCAGGTTCTTCTCCTGCAAATCCTTGACCACGCGACTGACCATCTCCCGTGATGCGCCGATCATGCGGGCGATTTCCTGCTTGGCCGGAGCCCGCTTCACCACCCATTGGCCATCGATATTTTCCGCCATGTCGATTATCAGCCTGGCCACTCGCCCGTAGACATCGATCAGCGCCAGGCTTTCGATCTTGCGATCGGCATCGCGCAGGCGCTTGACCAGGTTGCGCAGGACCAGCATGGCCAACTCGGCATTGCCTTCGAGGCAAGTCAAAAACGCGGTCCTGGGAATACGCAAGGTGTCGCAAGCCTCCAGTGTTTCAACGGTGGCGGAACTGGGAAGTTCATCGAGCAGGCCCATTTCGCCGAAAAAATCCTGCGGACCCAGCATCGTCAGGATCACTTCCCTGCCTTCTTCATCGGGTATCAATACCTTCACCCGCCCCGACATGATGATGTACAGCGCCTCCGTTTCCTCTCCGGCACGCAGTATTGCTGCGCCTTTCGAATACCGGCGATGCTGGACACAGGATGCCAGCAAAGAAGTCTGCTCGTCCGAAAACGACGAAAACAGGGGAACTGCCTTCAATATGGCCGGGGTGATCGCGACAGGAGCCGTCATAAGCGTTCAGGAATGGGAATCGGATTGATCAGTTTCACCTTGTATCCGGGCCATGTTGCCATAATGACGGTTACAGTCATCGCCCGAGTTCTGGCGAAACAACGGAATCGGGCGCAGCAAGGTCCACATCATAAGCAAGGATCATCGGCAAACCCCCGGCTTTTGAACTTTCGCGGTGGCGCCTACGCCCGTTGCTGATCCCACCTCGCCGGTCATCAGGACCAGCCTGCCGGTTTCAGGATCTATGGTCACCGCAATCACGGTTTTCTGGTCTGCGCTGAGATAAACACCCGGTTCAGGCAGGGTGCCGGACTGCAGAATCGTGGTTTCCCCCGTGGCAACGTTGACATACACACCGGGGTCAACGGTGTTGGTTGATGAGAGCGGAACGATTTGACCGCCGCCGGCATCAAGATAGGTATTGGCCAGATTCAGGTCGCCCGACGTCACGGTGTTGCTGGTCGTAGAGACTGGCAACAGATCCGTGTTGGGGGAGGAATTATTGGTGGAATCAACCTGAACCGAAATGAGTTGCTCGGTATTCACCTGCTGACTGGATGCCAACTCAACCGAGGAAACCAGGTAATTCAGCGACATGACCGGATTGGCAGGCAGGTTGGCTTGGGTAAATGTGCCGGTCACAGAGCCGCCACTCTGGATGATGGAAAATGTATTCCCGTCTGCCGGCACGAATCCATTGACCAGCGAAACGTCCAGCACACCCGCCAAGGTTGTCGTTCCGGTTACGACCAGTTGATCGTAACCGGTACCCGGCACCAGGCCACTGACCTCGGCACGCAACACGCCGCTGGCGCCTTGGGTGTAATTGCCGTCGATGGTCATGATGCCCGGTGACGTCCCGGGGCTGACCGTGCCGGCTGCGTTGTTCACATTGCCGATGATCGTCCGCGAACCACCCAGCACACCGCCCGCGAGTACATCCAGCGTGACTCCAGCGAGACTGATCGTTCCGGGCCCATTCAGCGTACCGCCATTGACCGTCAGCGCACCTCCGCTGAACGTCGAAACATCCGCGGAAGAATTCCCCAAGGTCAGCGTGCCGCCGGAAATCGTGAATCCGGAACCACTGCTCAGCGTTTTCAGGCTGGTCACGCCAATCGCACCGGAATACACCACGGCACCCGCCAACCCGCCGGGGATGCTCGCCATCGCCCCGTTCATCGGAACGGCGCCTTGGTTCCAGTTCGCCGGATTTTCCCAGTTGAGGTCGGCGGCGCCGGCAATGTCCCATGCGAACGGAACCGATGCGGTTGCCGTGATCGTGCCGGTATGGGTGCCGCCCGTCAGGGTGTAATTCGAAGCCTGTCCGCTGCCGTCAGCCAGGGTCAGGGTACCCGGGTTCAGGGATTGGGTCCCGGCCAGAACCTTCGGGCTGGGCACCGTCCCGTTGCCGCCACCGGCAACCGTCAGCGTCTCGCCGTTCACGCCGTTGATCGTGCCAAAGGTACCGGGGCCGAAGTTGACGCTGCCGTCATAAGCGCGATTCCCGGCAAGACTGATCACTGCCGGGGAAATCGTGAACGCATTATTGTCGGTGACAAAGGTAATGACGTAGTTGCCGGCCTTCGCACCGCTGCCGAGCACGATGTCGTACGGTCCGCCCAGCACCGTCTCGCCCGCCTGCCGACTCACAGTACCGGTCACGTCCGCCAGCGTGTCACTCACCGACACGCTGCCAAGGCTGCCGCCGGTAATGCTGACACTGAGAGCCGGGTCCGCACTGCCATAGGCCTTACCGGCGGTATTTGCTGCCAGTGTAATGGCGCGCTTGAGGATATCTAGGTTGGCTCCGACATAAGTAATGTCGTAGTTCGTGTTGTTGACGTTGGTCACTCCGCCCTGCAGGATCGCATAGGGGCCATCCGCCACGGCCTCGCCCGCAATACGCGTCAATGACCCGCTGACCGGAATGCCAGCACCCAGACTCGAGGTGGTATACGTCAGCGCCGGATCGGCATCGCCATAGGTTTTCGATTTCGCATCCGCCGTCACCGTGATCGCGCGCTTGTCGATCGTCAGCACGCCATTCTGCGCCGTGATGCTGTAATTCGAGGACAGCCCCGAGGTGAAGTTGGAGC
>JAYQOT010000009.1:0-52801 GCA_038144955.1 Burkholderiales bacterium
CTGGAGGCGGCTGCGCAGACGCTGGGTGCAGGGAGGATCGGTGTTTTGCTGACGGTTACGCTGCCGCTGGCGCTGCCGGGAATACTCACCGGTGCGCTGCTGTCGTTCGCGCGCAGCCTCGGCGAATTCGGCGCGACCATCACCTTTGTCTCGAACATACCCGGCGAGACGCAGACCCTGCCGCTGGCGATCTATGCGCTGACCCAGGTTCCCGGCGGCGACGCCGCGGCCATGCGCCTGTGCGTGATTTCAATTGTGCTGTCGTTGGCGGCGCTGCTGGTGTCGGAAATAATGGTGAAGCGCGCAACTCAGAGAGTCATGGGACATGATGCTGCAAGTCGCGCTTGAACACACCCAAGGCGGCTTCCATCTCGATGCGGCATTCGGGATGGATGGCGGGGTCACTGCGATCTTCGGGCGCTCGGGTTCTGGCAAGACCACGCTGGTTAATGCCATCGCCGGCTTGCTGCGCCTGCAGTGTGGCCGCATCACTTTCGACGACGAAGTCTTGTTCGATGCGGAACGGGGCATCCATGTCCCGCCGCAGGCACGCCGTTTTGGCTACGTGTTTCAGGAAGGTCGCTTGTTCCCGCACCTGACGGTGAAGAATAACCTTCTGTTTTCAAACATGTTTTTGACCAACAAGACGAGTGCTTCTGATTTTGACCGCATCGTCGGTCTGCTCGGACTGGAGAGCCTGCTTGCACGCCGGCCAGGTGGTCTGTCGGGTGGCGAGAAACAACGCGTGGCGATCGGCCGGGCGTTGCTGACGCGGCCGCGACTGCTGCTGCTCGATGAACCGCTGGCTGCCCTGGATACCCAGCGCAAGAGCGAAATCCTGCGCTACCTGGAACTGCTGCGCGACGAATTCGATGTGCCGATGCTCTACGTCAGCCATGCCGTTGAGGAAGTGGTGCGGCTGGCTGGCAACGTCGTGCTGTTGTCCGACGGCCGCGTCGAGGCGACCGGCAGCACGGCCGAGATCATGAGCAATGCCGAGCTGCGGCCGCTGACGGGGCGCTACGAAGGCGGGGCGGTGATCGATGCAACGGTGGCTGCGCATGATCTGCAATATGGTCTTGCCGAACTGAAATTCGCCGGCGGCAGTCTCTACGTCGCTGATCTCGATGCGTTGCCCGGCGAGGCCGTGCGGGTGCGCATCCGTGCGCGAGATGTCGCGCTGGCGCTGGAACAGCCCGCCGGCACCACTTTCCGCAACATGTTGCCGTGCCGGGTTGCCGCGATTGCCGACGGCGCGGGCTCCATGGCCGAGGTGACGCTGGATGCCGGCGGGGCCGCCATCGTCGCGCGTATCACCCGCCAGTCCTGTGATGAACTCAGACTGCGGCAGGGGATGCCGGTCTATGCGCTGATCAAGGCGATTGCTCTGGATCGTCATGCGGTCGGATATGCATGATGCACTGGTAAAATCGGTTGCGAGAGGAGAAGGCAGGGCATGAAGATTTTCGGCATAGCCGGTTATTCGGGTAGCGGCAAGACCACGCTGATCGAAAAACTGATTCCGCTTTTCGTGCAGAAGGGACTCAGGGTGTCGCTGATCAAGCATGCCCACCATACCTTCGACGTTGACCAGGCTGGCAAGGATTCTTATCGTCATCGTCATGCTGGATGCACCGAGGTGCTGGTGACTTCGTCCCGGCGCTGGGCGCTGATGCACGAACTGCGCGGTGCGCCGGAGCCGGGTCTGACCGAGCAGATCGAGCGGCTGTCGCCCTGCGATCTGCTGCTGGTCGAGGGCTTCAAGCATGAAACCATTCCCAAGCTGGAGATTTACCGCGCGGAGGTCGGCGAGTCGCTGCTGCATCCTCATGATGCCAACATCGTTGCAGTGGCCAGCGATGCGAAAGTGGACACCAAATTGCCCCAATTTGATCTCAATGCAGTGCAGCCGATAGCGGATTTCATCCTCAGGCATGTCGGAATCGACCGGGGGGGGCGATGATCAGGCTTCTGTATTTCGCAAGATTGCGCGAAGCACTGGGTGCCGGAAGCGAGGCCCTCGAGTTGCCCAAGGGCGTTGATACCCTGGCTAGGCTGCGTGCCCACCTCGCCGAGCGCGGCGGTGCGTGGGCGGTGGAGATGGCGCCGGCCCGCAATTTGCGTGCAGCCGTCAATCAGGATGTGGCAAATCCGGAGACGTCGCTCAAGGATGGTGACGAAGTGGCTTTTTTCCCGCCCGTCACTGGAGGGTAAGCCGATGAATGTCAGGGTGCAGGAGCAGGATTTCGACATCAGCGCTGAAATCGCCGCGATGCGAGCCGGCAATCCGAAGATCGGCGCCATCGCCAGCTTCGTCGGCGTGGTGCGCGACGTCAACGAGGGTGACAGCGTGGCGACGATGACACTGGAGCATTACCCGGGCATGACTGAAAAGTCGATTGCCACCATCATCGACCAGGCCCGTGGGCGCTGGGAAGTGCTTGATGCGCTGGTGATCCATCGTGTCGGCACGCTGAAACCCACGGACCAGATTGTGCTGGTGATCGTTGCCAGTGCGCACCGTGGGGATGCCTTCGCAGCCTGTGAGTTCATCATGGATTATCTGAAGACGCAGGCCCCGTTCTGGAAAAAGGAAATCACGCCTCAGGGTGGGCGCTGGGTTGATGCGCGGGCGACCGATGAGCGCGCAGCCGAACGCTGGGAAGATGTTAAAAAGTGATTTTAAAACAATAACTTGTAATTTTTAAGTCAGCTGAGACTTTCCTGGTCTTGATCAGGTGCATGTAAAGGCGAAGTTATGAAAACCCGAGGCATGCTGACCCGCCGGCAGATCCTGATCGCGCTACCGTTGCTGATACCGGCCTGGGCGGGTGCTGCCTCTTCGCTGCAACTGGCCATGCAGCGCGCGCGGGCGATGCGCGATGCGGCAGTGCGTTCCGGAGATCAGGCTTTTGGCGCTGTCATTTTGCGTGATGACCGTATCGTCGGTGAAGCGCCGAGCCGTGTAGTGATTGCGGGGGATCCCACCGCACACGCTGAAATGGAGGCCATACGCGATGCCGCGCGACGCCTGGCCACCCGCGATCTTTCCGGCTGCATACTGGTTTCGACTTCACGTCCGTGCCGCATGTGCGAGGCTGCAGCGGGCTGGGCACGGATTTCGCGCATGGTGTACGGGGATGCCCTGACGGATGCGGGCGCTCCTGCATGAAGGTGTGGTACTGGCTGCTGCTGGGACTGCTGCACACGGGTGTCATGGCGGCAGACAGCGGGCTGATCGATGCGGCGCGAAGGGGCGATGTGGCGACGTTGAGCCGGTTGCTCGATGGTGGTGCACCGGTGAACGCGCGCGACGCCCGTGGCCGCAATGCCGTGCTTGCCGCCACCCAGGGCGGTCATGTCGAGGCTGCAAGGCTGCTGATAGCGCGCGGCGCTGATGTCAATGCCCAGGATGACATCCGCGACAGCGCCTTCCTGCTCGCCGGCGCCCGGGGGCATACCGAAATTGTGCGCATGGCGCTTGCGGCCGGCGCTGACCTGAAGCTTACCAACCGCTATGGTGGAACCGCGCTGATTCCCGCCTGTCACTATGGACACGTGGAGACAGTGCGCGTACTGCTGGGCTCCAAAATTGATGTGAATCATGTCAATGACCTGGGGTGGACCGCGCTGCTGGAGGCGGTGATTCTGGGAGATGGCGGTCCGGGGCATACCGAAATCGTGCGTCTGCTGCTGCAGCATGGCGCCAATATCCGGATTGCCGACCGGCAGGGAGTCACGCCGCTGGGCCATGCCGAACAACGTGGTCAGCGCGCCATCAGCGCACTGTTGCGCGAGGCGGCCGCCAGGCAGCAAAAAAAGCCGATGTAACCGGTTATGTGAATAGCCTGTGAGAACTTGTGAATGGGGATGTTGCATGAGGGCAAAATCTGCAAACATGACCAATCGAATGTTTCCCTGAGGGGGGCAACGTGTCAGACACTATTCTGCGGCGCCTGGTGGGGGCCGCGCTGATCCTGCTGTTCGTATATCAGGCCACCGTCATGGTCATCGGCATGGTGAATGCCGCGGCCGGCGGCGCCACGGCAGTGTTCGTGGCGGCGGTGACTTTTTTCTGCGCACAACGCGCCAATGCCGGCGTCGGCATGGGTAACAGGCTCTGGTTCATGCTGCCGGCGTTACTCTTTACCGTGCTGCCGCTGGGATTGCAGGCATGGAGCCTGTACACGAGCGAAACCAGTGTATGGGCGTGGGTTGCAGGTTTCGCCCCCTTGCTGATCGGGTTTGTGGTGCCGGTGTTCCTGCTGTGGCTGACCTATGCCGAACTGCGCAAGAGGACCAGGGTCGCGGTTGTTCCGGCAAACCCGGCAGCCAGCGAAGAGTGACATTGCGATGCGTAACGATCTGGAATATAAAGAAAGTGGTTTTCCGAGCTACGTCTTTATCTGAACCAGGAGAATTTGATGTCCAACGAGGGATACCACGAGCCTGTAACAGAACTCTCCAGCGAAACCCGTGACATGCATCGTGCGATCGTTTCGCTGATGGAGGAACTTGAGGCCGTGGACTGGTACAACCAGCGGGTGGATGCCTGCAAGGATCCCGAGCTGAAGGCCATCCTTGCGCACAACCGCGACGAGGAAAAGGAACACGCGGCCATGGTGCTGGAGTGGATACGCCGGAAAGATCCGACGTTTTCCAAGGAGCTGAAGGACTATCTGTTCACCAGCAAGCCGCTGACCCACGACTGACCAGGGTGCTGCTGCCGGGGCAGTGAGGCAAGGAGGCGCTCATGAGCATCGATACTTTGCGCGAACTGCTGTTTTGGTCCGCCGTGATCAACTACGGCCTGTTGCTGTGGTGGTTCCTGGTGTTCCTGCTGGCGCACGATTGGATGTACCGCTTTCATGGCCGCTGGTTCCGCCTCCCGGTCGAACAGTTCGATGCAATCCATTACGCCGGCATGGCGGCATACAAGATCGGCATTTTCCTGCTCAACCTGGTTCCGTACCTGGCATTGCATATCGTTACCGGCTGAGCCGCGATCAGGAGACGACGGCCAGCTCCTCCCAGGACGTGGTATAGCGCGGTGACAGGCGCGCTGACTGCATGCGCCAGGGCTGGCGGATGCCGGAGCTGGCGAAGGTCGCAGTGCGCATGCCGTAATTGCGGTTGATGGCATCCATCGCCGTCATCAATTGTGTGGAACGCGTGCGTTCATAACCTGCGAACAGGTCGGCCTGGATGGCGTGGGCCGGCCGCAGCCCTCCCAGCCAGATACCGGCCTTCTTGTAACGGTATCCCGGACGCCAGAGGCGCTCGAGTACAAACAGTGCCGCTGCGCTGATCCTGCGAGTGTCGTCGCTGGCAACTGTCAGGGGGACTGCGGAAGAGGCGTTGTAGCGTTCTGCGATGTCGACGAATCTTCCGGTTTCGACATACACCCCGACTTCCTTGCACAGCGAGTGTTGTGCGCGCAGCCGCTCGGATGCACGGATGGCGTAACTGGCAACCGCTTCGCGCATTTCGTCCAGCGCAGTTACCGGCCTGCCGAAGCTGCGACTGGCGGCAATCTGCCCGCGACGCACCTCCGAGGCTTCCAGTTCAATGCAGGGCAGGCCGTTGAGTTCGGCTACCGTGCGTTCGAGAGTCACGCTGAAACGCCTGCGGATCTGTTTTGCCGGAGCGAGGCGCAGATCAAGGACGCTGCGAATGTCCATGTCGCGCAGCCGTGGCGCCAGTCGACGGCCGATGCCCCAGACCTCGGCTACGTCGAGGTGCGCCATGGTGTCATCGCGCTCACCCGCTGCGAGCATTTCCCATTGGAATACGCCACCATACTGCCCCTGGGTTTTGGCGACATGATTGGCGAGCTTGGCCAGCGTTTTCGAAGTGCCGACTCCGACGCAGGTGGCGATTCCGAGGCAGCGGCGGACACGGTCGCGGATGTTGTGGCCATGCCTGTTGATGTCGATGGCCATGCCGGTGAAGTCGAGGAAGCATTCGTCGATGGAGTACACTTCGCAGCGCGGTGCGAATTCGCCGAGCAGCGCCATCATGCGTGCGCTGATGTCGCCATAGAGTGCGTAATTCGAGCTGAACCATACCAGGCCATGACTGTTGACCAGTGGCCGGACTTCGAAAAACGGCACACCCATGCGGATGCCCAGTGCCTTGGCTTCCGGGCTGCGTGACACCACGCAACCGTCGTTGTTGGAAAGCACCACCACCGGACGGCCTTCGATTGCCGGATTGAATATCCGCTCGCAGGACACATAGAAATTGTTGCCGTCGACCAGCGCGATGGCGCGTTTCAAGGCGCGTGCACCACGTAAGCAACCACGCCCCAGATCTGCAGTTCCTGGTCTTCGCCGACAGTAATCCCGGAGTAAGCGGGGTTTTCGGCCTGCAGAATGATCCTGTTCCGTCTGCGTTGCAGGCGCTTGACGGTCAGTTCGCCGTCCACCGCTGCTACCACTACGCGTCCGGATACGGGTTCCAGCGAGCGATCGACGATCAGCAGGTCGCCATCGTGGATACCTCCGCCAATCATCGAGTCGCCCTTGACCCGCATGAAGAACGTGGCTTGCGGATGCAGCACAAGATGGTCATTCAGGTCCAGTCGGCGTTCGACGTGATCGGTGGCGGGTGAGGGGAAGCCGGCGGTTGCCTTGCCGGCCGCCAGTGGCAGTCGCAGCTTGCGGCTGGGGGCAGTATCCGGAGTGTCCGGAAGCGGGATGGCAGCAGGTCGCGAGTCCATAACTGTAATTATATACAGTATTCTGCAGTGCCTGGCAGGGGGTGCGATGGGGTTGAGCAGAGCAGGCACGATAAAATACGACATTACGCATCAGGAGGCAGGCAATGGACGACGGCGTCATCATCATCAAGGACAAACCCGCATCGGGCCCGGTGATCCGGCTGCACGAAAACGACAACGTGCTGATTGCGCGTGCGGACATTCCCATCGGCGCGAAGCTCGTCGATGGTCTGACCTCGAAGAGCCAGGTACCCGCGGGACACAAGATCGCCTCGCGCAACATCCAGAAGGGCGAGCCCATCCTCAAATACGCGGTGACCATCGGTTTCGCGTCGGCAGACATCCCGGCCGGTACCTACGTGCATTCGCACAATCTCGAGTTCCGCGAATTCGATCGCGACTATGCATATGCCCGCGACTACAGGCCCGAAGACATGATTGCCGAGGCGCAGCGCGCGAGCTTCATGGGCATCGTGCGCAAGAACGGCCAGGTGGCGACGCGCAATTACCTCGGCGTGCTGGCCTCGGTGAACTGCTCGGCGACGGTGGCGCACCGCATCGCCGAATATTTCACGCCCGAGCGCCTCGCCGACTATCCGAACATCGATGGCGTGTGCGCCTTCGCCCATGGCACCGGTTGCGGCATGGAAATGACCGGTGAGCCGATGGACCTGCTGCGGCGGACCATGTCCGGTTATGCCACGCACGCCAACCTGGCCGGTGCATTGATCGTCGGCCTCGGCTGCGAGCGCAACCAGATCAAGGGACTGATGAAAGAGCAGGGCCTCGAAGTCAGCGACCGCTTGAAGACTTTCGTGATGCAGGACTCGGGCGGCACGCGCAAGACCATCGAGGCGGGCATCGCTGCGCTGAAGGAAATGCTGCCCGAAGCCAACAAGGTGGTGCGGCAGAAGGTCTCCGCCAGTCATCTGATGATCGGCCTGCAGTGCGGCGGCTCCGACGGCTTTTCGTCGATCACCGCCAATCCGGCGCTGGGCGCGGCGATGGACCTGCTGGCGCGCCACGGCGGCACCCATATCCTCTCGGAGACTCCGGAAATCTACGGCGTTGAGCACACGCTGACACGCCGAGCGAAGACCAAGGAAGTCGGCGAGAAACTGATCGAGCGCATTCGCTGGTGGAAGGATGTCTACACGGTCGGCCGGGACACCCAGATCAACGGCGTGGTCAGCCCTGGCAACCAGCACGGCGGACTCGCCAACATTTTCGAGAAATCGCTGGGCTCGTCGATGAAGGGCGGCACCGGGCCGTTGAACGCCGTCTACCGCTATGCCGAGCCGGTGAAGGAGAAGGGCTTCGTGTTCATGGACACCCCGGGCTTCGACCCGACTTCGGCCACCGGACAGATCGCCGGCGGCGCCAACATGATCATGTTTACCACCGGCCGCGGCTCGATGTTCGGCGCCAAACCCGTGCCGTCGATCAAGTTGGCGACCAATACGCCGATGTACACCAAGCTCACCGAAGACATGGACATCAATTGCGGCGAGATTCTCGACGGCAGCAAGTCGCTGTCGCAGAAGGCGCAGGAAATATTCGACCTGATGCTGCGCACCGCATCCGGTGAAAAAACCAAGAGCGAGTTGCTCGGTCTCGGCGATTACGAGTACGTACCCTGGAACATCGGGGTCACCGGTTGACGCCTGGGTCAAGCCAAGCCGTTTCCGCCGGAAACAGTGACGTTTCTGGCGGAAACTCGCGGATTTTTTCAGCAGGATTAATCAACTTTATCTCAATTAAAACAAGTAGTTGATTTCTCGGCATGCCCCTTGCTTGAGTCATCGGGTCGGGTAAATCGGCGCCCATGAATCCGAATGCCTGCACTTACCAGGAGGGGTCCATGTCGGAAAAAACAGTAACCGGCTCCACAGCAGTACCTCGTCTTAGCCGCAAGCATCTTCCCGCGGAAATTGATCAGCAGTTGGAATCCCAGGATCGTCGTCGTTTTCTGCGTGGCAGTGCTGCTCTCGCTGGCGGTGCCGTAGCCGCAGGAGCTACCGGACTGGCTGCCGCCCAGTCGCTGCAGATTCCTGAATCCAATCAGGCGATGGGGCGGCCCATTGAGGCAGCGGTCTACGGCATGCCCTCGAAATTCGAGTCGCATGTAGTGCGCCGCCGCACCGACGTGTTCAAGAACCGCCAGAACTGGTCGGACTGGAGCATGACGCCACTGCAGTATCAGCCGGGCATCATCACTCCCAACGGCCTGATCTATGAGCGCCATCACGCTGGCACCCCGGATATCGATCCGGACAAGCACCGGCTGGTGATTCACGGCATGGTGAAACAGCCGCTGATGTTCACCATGGATGATCTGGTGCGCTACCCCTCGGTGTCACGTTTCTATTTCATGGAATGTTCCGGCAACGGTCTGACCGACTGGCTCAAGCCGGCTTCCAAAACCGTGCAGCAGACCCACGGCCTGCTGTCCGGCGCCTTGTGGACGGGCGTGCCCCTGTCGACGCTGCTTGACGAGGCGGGTGTTGATCCTGCAGGCAAATGGGTCGTGTTTGAGGGCGCAGACGGTTCTGCACATACGCGCTCGGTTCCCCTCGAAAAATGTATGGACGATACCTTGATCGTTTATTCCAGCAACGGCGAAATGCTGCGCCCTGAGAACGGTTATCCGGTGCGCGCCTTCATGCCGGGCTGGGAGGGTAACGTTTGCGTGAAGTGGTTGCGCCGCATCAAGGTGACCGATCAGCCGGCGAATTTCCGCAGCGAGACCGCGCGTTACACCGACCCGATGCCCGAAGGCAAATGGCGCCAGTTCAGCATGGTGATGGAGTGCAAGTCCGTGATCACCAGCCCCTCCGGTGGCATGACGCTGAAAAAGCCGGGCTATCGCGAAGTCACCGGTTTTGCCTGGTCGGGTGCAGGCAAGATCACCGGGGTCGATGTTTCGTTTGACGGCGGCAAGAACTGGCGTGAGGCCGCAGTCGAAGGGCCGGTCATGGATAAATGCCTGACCCGGTTCAAGATTGGCTGGAACTGGAATGGTGGCCCTGCCATGCTGGTCAGCCGCGCCCGGGATAACACCGGGTATGTGCAGCCGAGCGTGCACGATATCCGCAAGGTGCGTGCGATCGTCGGTTTTGTCCAACACCATAATGGCATGCAGGCATGGTCGGTAGGCGCCAACGGGGAGGTGAGCAATGCAATCGCCCAAGTTTAAGTTTGCTGCAGTTGCGGTTTCTGTCGTCGGTGCGTTAGTGCTGGCGGCCTGTACCACGTCAGGCGGCGGCGAAGTGCGCAAGGCAGCAGGCATTAATATCGGCTATACAGGCCCGCATGAAGTACAGCCTCTGCAGGACAAGCCGCGGTTCGGGCAGCCCGTAAGCAATGCCCAGCTCGCGGCGTGGGACATTGACATCACATCCCAGAGCGGCAAAGGTCTGCCGGCAGGAAGCGGATCAGTGGCTGACGGTCGCAAAGTGTATGACGGCAAATGTGCTGCCTGCCATGGTGCTGAAGCCAAGGGCGGGCCGGTTTATGGCGCGATGGTTGGTGGTATCGGTTCTATGAATACCCCGAAGCGGGTGCTGACGCCCGGGAGCATGTATCCCTATGCCCCCATCCTGTTCGATTACATCCGGCGCGCCATGCCGATGGACCGTCCGCAGACTTTGACCAATAATGAGGTTTACGCGCTGTCAGCCTATCTGCTCAACCTGAACGGCCTGGTTCCCGCCAATGCGGTGATGGACAGGAACTCACTGCCCAAGGTGCAGATGCCCAACCGCAACGGTTTCATCGTTGATGACCGTCCGGATGTAAAAGCTACGCGTTGCATGTCCAACTGCTGAAGCAGCAATCAGTATCTCAAGCGGGCCTGCGGGCCCGCTTTTTTTTGCCCTTAAGGTATGCTTGCGCTGTTCAGAGAGGGAGCATCTCATGATGGCATCGGGATTCATTGCTGTGGGGGCAGGAGGCGCGATTGGGTGCTGGCTGCGCTGGTGGCTGGCGATTAAATTCAACGCGCTGACGCCGGCCTTGCCGATTGGTACGCTGCTGGCCAATTGCGTGGGCGGCTATTGCATCGGTCTGGCGATCGGCTGGTTCATGCAGCACCCGGACATGTCTCCAGAGTATCGCCTGTTTCTGATTACCGGCCTGCTTGGTGGGCTGACGACGTTCTCGACTTTTTCAGTAGAGGCCGTTGAATTGCTGATGGCGGGGCGTTACGGCTGGGCAGCGCTCCATGTGTCAGCACACCTGACCGGATCGCTGCTGCTGACAGCGCTGGGATTGGTGACCATGAAATCGCTGGCAACAGGCTGAAACGGGATGTCGCGATTTTTCTTCAGGGGTTCGTGTTTGCGCCTGCCAGTGAGCGCCACTGCGCACTGACTGTTTCCAGATTTTTGTAAAACGCGGATTCGGCTGCCATCAACCGGGTGGGATTTTCCTTGGAAGCCAGTGTTACCGGCGCGGTGCTTGCGAGGAATCGGCGTTCCTTGCGCCCGAGGTCGGATTGAGCGAACTCTTTCATCGCTGGCAGGTGGGCGGCGGCTTGTGACCGCAGTTGATCGACCCGTGCGGCTGAAGCTTCCAGTGCACCGTGCTGCACGGTGGGATAACTGGCCTCGGCATAGGCGCCGCCGGCACGAAAGCTTTCCTCACGTATGATGGCTTCGGTTTCGAACAGGCTGATAAAGTCACGGCGCTCGCGGCTGACAGGGCTTTTGAAAAGTTCGCCGCTACGGCCGGAGAGCGTTTCCGATCCAATCATTGCGCGCCCGAGTTCAGCGACCAGACTGTCCGGATAGAAAGTCAGCAATTCGCGTTCCAGTTCGAGCAGCAGTTTGCCCGCCGCTGAGCGATGAAATTCGGCGAGTCGCTGCAGTTCATCACCGGTGAATGCGGCCGCATAATCACGCGCCAGAGCAGTGTCAAACCATTCATAAGAAGGTTCGATTCCCTGTGCGATCTGGTATTCGCGGTTGATGTTTGTCCAGTCCGCGACGAGGCGCTGTTCTACGGCAGTCCAGCGGGGATGTGAGGGATTCCATTGTTGTCCGCGACCAACCGACTTCAGCAGAATCGGTACATAGGCCATGACGCGGGCTTTTTCAAGAAGACGTTTCTTCTCGACGTAACCGCCCTTGATGCGAATCAATTCGCGTGCTGCTGTTGTTTTGTCCTGTGCCGAGGCCGCTATGGAGATGCACAGTATCGCCAGAACCGCAGCACGGAAAAGCGCGATCACTTCGTCTGGCCGTTCAAAATTTTCCGGGCGTTGTCGATCACTTCACCAGCGGTCAGGCCGATCGGGCCGATGCCTTCTGCGACACAACGATCTGCGGCCGCACCGTGCAGATAGACGCCGGCGGTCAGCGCATGGCGTTCATCGACGCCTTGGGCCAGCAGCGCGGTGATGATGCCGCTCAGCACATCACCCATGCCGGCGCTGGCCATGCCCGGATTGCCGGAGGTGTTGATCGCCCAGTGACCATCGGACCAGGCGCAGACGCTGCCGCAACCCTTGAGCACCACGCCGGCATTGAATTCCCTGGCCAGGCGCAACGTCGTGTCGATGCGGTCCTGCTGCACGCTTTCAACATCGGTATCGAGCAGGCGTGCTGCCTCCGCCGGATGCGGCGTCAGGATGGTGGTTGCAAGCCGTTGTTTTAATTTTGTTTTTAGTGCGTCGAACATGGCGACCATGTTGAGCGCATCGGCGTCGAGCAGCAGCGGCAGTTCTTTTTCAATGGCCCAGTCCAGGTATTCCGCGGCATCTGGCGAATTGCCGAGTCCGGGACCGACGGCCAGCGAGGTCAGATGGTCGAGGCGCAGTACGCCGTCGGCGGGGCGCAGCATCAGTTCCGGCTGCAGAGGGTCGAGCAGGGGGATGTTTTCGGCCAGCAGACCGGCATGGACCCTGCCTGCACCGCATTTCAGGGCCGCGCGGCCGGCGAGCAGGACGGCACCGCTCATGCCGTGCGCGCCGCCGACGATGCCGGCGCTGCCGTAGGTGCCCTTGTGCGAGTTGCGCGGGCGCGGCGGCAACAGGTGGTCGAGCACACCGTCGCCGATCAGTACACCGTGAGGTGCTGCATCAACGGCGTCGGCCAGTCCGAGATCGGCGACATGGATTTCACCGCAATGATCGGGACTATCGAGGGTCAGCAGCCCGGGTTTCAGCGCAATGAAGGTGACGGTGTGGTCGGCCTGCACCGCGCAGCCCATGACGCGGCCGCTATCGGCATCGATGCCGCTGGGCACGTCGAGCGCCAGTACCGGCGCCGGCAGGGCGTTGATAGCCTCGATCCATGCGGAGTAAGGGGCTTCAAGATCGCGCTTCAGTCCGATGCCGAACAGGCCGTCGATGACCAGTCCCCAGTCCTCAGCCGGCGGGATCGAGTCGTTGATGCTGCCGCCGGCCTTGCGCCAGGCCTGCAGCGCGTCTGCAGCGTCGCCGGCATATTTTTTCGGATCGCCGGTGCAGACCACGGTGACGGCGTACCACCATTGTTTGAGGTGACGTGCGACGACCAGTGCATCGCCACCATTGTTGCCCGGTCCGGCGAGGACCAGCACCGGTTTGCCCTGGTCACCGGCGATCCTGCGTGCGAGTTCGGCGGCGGCCAGGCCTGCGCGTTCCATCAGCGGCGCGGGGTTGCGGCCACGCAGCGCCTGTTCCTCGACGGCGCGCAGGGCGGAGGTCAGCAGCACGGGAGCGGCATGGGGCAGGTTCATGGTGGCGCAAGTTTAACGCATGGGCTCCTGCGGAGCGGGTCCGGTTTCGGGTAAAATCACGCTTTCGATCAGCCTTTCATCATGCCGCATTTCCTACGCCTGAGAGGACGCGACGCCCTCTCTGCATTTCGCAGGAAAAAACTACTCGCAGCGGTTGCCGCCGACCTTCCGGACCTGGAAGTTGCTGCGGAATACTGGCATTTCATCGAGCTCGACCGCGCCCTGGATGCCGCTGCGACGCAGCGCCTCGAGCGCGTGCTGACCTACGGTCCGGACAGCGGTGAGATCACCCAGTCGGGCAGCCTGCTGCTGGTGACGCCGCGGCTGGGCACCATTTCACCCTGGTCGTCGAAGGCGACCGACATCGTCCGCCATTGCGGCCTGGAAGCGGTGAAGCGGATCGAACGCGGCGTGGCCTGGTGGTGCAGCCGCAACGGCGGGCCGCTGGAGGCGGCGGAGCGCGCGGCGCTGCTGCCGCTGGTGCACGATCGCATGACCGAATCGGTATTTGCGGATTTTGATTCCGCACAGGCGCTGTTCCGCCATGTCCAGCCACAACCGCTGGCCACCGTGGACGTGCTCGGCGGCGGGCGTGCGGCGCTGGCGCAGGCCAACACCGGCATGGGGTTGGCGCTGTCACCCGACGAAATCGATTACCTGTTCGACAATTTCACGCGCATGGGACGCAATCCCACGGATGTCGAACTGATGATGTTCGCGCAGGCCAATTCCGAACACTGCCGGCACAAGATATTCAATGCCGACTGGATCGTCGACGGCGAACAGCAGCAGCGTTCGCTGTTCGGCATGATCCGCACCACCCATGAAAAACATCCGCAGGGCACGGTGGTCGCGTATTCCGACAATTCATCGGTGATCGAGGGCGCTGCGATCGAGCGCTTCTATCCCGACGGCAAACAGGATTACGGCTACCGCCAGGAACTGACGCACATCCTGATGAAGGTGGAGACCCACAACCATCCGACGGCGATTTCGCCGTTTCCCGGGGCTGCGACCGGTTCCGGCGGCGAGATCCGCGACGAAGGCGCCACCGGGCGCGGCGCCAAGCCCAAGGCCGGACTGACCGGCTTTACTGTGTCCAATCTGCGCATACCCGGATTCGAGCAACCGTGGGAGGTCAATCCCGTGGGCAGGCCCGGCCGTATCGCCTCGGCGCTGCAGATCATGATCGACGGTCCGATCGGCGGCGCTTCGTTCAACAACGAATTCGGCCGTCCCAACATTGCCGGCTATTTCCGCAGCTACGAGCAGCGCACCGGCGGTGAAGTGCGCGGTTACCACAAGCCGATCATGATTGCCGGCGGCCTGGGCAACATCAACGCCCAGCACACCGCCAAGCACGCGCTGCCCGAAGGCGCGCTGCTGATCCAGCTCGGCGGTCCCGGCATGCTGATCGGCCTCGGCGGCGGTGCGGCATCGAGCATGGATACCGGCTCCAACCAGGAAGACCTCGATTTCGACTCGGTGCAGCGCGGCAATCCGGAGATCGAGCGCCGCGCACAGGAGGTCATCGACCGCTGCTGGGGGCTGGGCGAAGCCAATCCGATCCTGGCCATCCATGACGTCGGCGCCGGCGGCCTGTCGAATGCGCTGCCGGAGCTGGTGCACGGCGCCCATCGCGGCGGTGCATTCAAGCTGCGTGACGTGCCCAGCGAGGAGTCGGGCATGTCGCCGATGCAGATCTGGTGCAACGAAGCGCAGGAGCGTTACGTGCTGGCGATTGCTCCTCAGGAACTCGAACGCTTCCGCGCCATCTGCGAGCGCGAACGCTGTCCGTTCGCGGTGGTCGGACGCGCGACGGCCGACGGACGGCTGACCGTCGGCGACAGTGTGTTCAACAACAATCCGGTGGACATGGAACTCGCGGTGCTGCTGGGCAAGCCGCCGAAGATGCTGCGCGACGTCAAACGCACGGTGCGTGAAGGCCAGGTGTTCGATACCGGTGCCATCGATCTGCGCGAAGCGCTGTACCGCGTGCTGCGGCTGCCAACGGTGGCCGACAAGACGTTCCTGATCAGCATCGGCGACCGCACCGTGGGCGGCATGACCGCACGCGACCAGATGGTCGGGCCGTGGCAGGTGCCGGTGGCGGACGTCGCGGTAACGCTGATGGGATTCAATGCCGTGTGTGGCGAAGCGATGGCGATGGGCGAACGCACGCCGCTGGCCGTGCTCAACCCCGCAGCTTCGGGACGCATGGCGGTGGGCGAGGCGATCACCAATATTGCAGCTGCGCCCATTGCGAAACTCGGCGACATAAAACTGTCGGCGAACTGGATGGCTGCCGCAGGACATCCCGGCGAAGATGCCGCGCTGTTCGATACCGTGCGCGCAGTAGCGATGGAACTGTGTCCGCAACTGGGCATCAGCATCCCGGTAGGCAAGGATTCGTTGTCGATGAAGACAACGTGGCAAGAGGGCGCTGCGAAAAAGGAAGTCGTGGCGCCGCTGTCGTTGATCGTGTCAGCTTTTGCGCCGGTGACCGATGCGCGCAGGACGTTGACGCCGCAACTGCGCACCGACTGCGGTGACAGCGACCTGCTGCTGGTCGATCTCGGGCGTGGCCTCAACCGGATCGGCGGTTCGGCGCTGGCCCAGGTCTACGATGCCGTCGGCGATGTGACGCCGGACGTCGACGATGCGAAGTTGCTGAAGAATTTTTTCACCACGATCCAGGGTTTGAACGGGCAGGGACTGCTGCTGGCCTATCACGACCGTTCCGACGGCGGCCTGCTGGTGACGCTGTGCGAAATGATGTTCGCGGGCCGCTGCGGGGTGCGCATCGAACTGAAAGATGCGACGGCGGCGGCGCTGTTCAGCGAGGAACTGGGTGCCGTGGTCCAGGTCAGGCGCAGCGATCTCGCGGCGGTCATGCAGGCGTTTTCCTCAGCAGGACTGGCGACGGATTGCACGGTCATCGGCGCAGTGGATGCCGGCACCAGGCTGAAAGTGATTATTGGCGGCAAGGTTGCAATCGACGAGTCACGCATCGATCTCCATCGCGCGTGGTCGGAGACCACCTTCCGCATGCAGCAGTTGCGCGACAATCCCGAGTGCGCGCAGCAGGAATACGACCGGCTGCTGGATGGGGATGATCCAGGCATTACGCCGGTGCTGACCTTCGATCCCGCAGAGGACATCGCGGCGCCTTTCATCGGTCGCGGCGCGCGGCCGCGCATGGCGATCCTGCGCGAGCAGGGCGTCAACGGCCAGGTTGAAATGGCGGCAGCCTTCGACCGTGCGGGATTTGCCGCGGTCGACATTCACATGAGCGACATCATCGCCGGCCGGGTCAGCCTCAAGGACTTCAAGGGGTTTGCCGCCTGCGGCGGATTTTCCTACGGCGACGTGCTGGGCGCCGGCGAGGGCTGGGCGAAATCGATCCTGTTCAATGCACGGGCGCGTGACCAGTTCGAGGCTTTTTTCCGGCGCAAAGACAGTTTTGCACTGGGCGTATGCAACGGCTGCCAGATGATGAGCAACCTGCATGAATTGATACCCGGCGCCGAGCGCTGGCCGCATTTCGTGCGCAACCGCTCAGAGCAGTTCGAGGCGCGTTTCGTCATGCTGGAAGTGCAGGATTCGCCGTCGCTGTTCTTCAAAGGCATGGCGGGCAGCCGGATACCGGTAGCGGTGGCGCACGGCGAAGGCTATGCAGAGTTCAGCGATGCTGCGGCGCTGACGGCTGCTCAGCCGCTGGTGGCATTGCGTTTCATCGACAACCGCGGCGCTGCGACCGAAACCTATCCGCTGAATCCGAACGGCTCGCCGCAGGGCATCACCGGGTTGACCACACCCGATGGTCGTTTCACCATCCTGATGCCGCATCCCGAGCGGGTGTTCCGCAGCCTGTAGAATTCCTGGCATCCCGGTGCCTGGCCTGACGACGGACCGTGGCATGCCGCATCCCGAGCGGGTGTTTCGCACCGTGCAGAATTCCTGGCATCCCGGTGCCTGGCCTGACGACGGACCGTGGCTGCGCATGTTCCGCAATGCGCGGAAATTCACGGCCTGAGGCAGTTTTGCCATGGCGATGCTGAAAACCGACGCGCCGTTTTATACCGAAGAAGAACTCGATGCGCTGGAAGCTACAGATCCTGCTGCTGCGCTGCGCATCGCAAGGGAGCAGACTCAGCTGCGTAGGCAGATGGAGCTGAAGGCGCCGGTCGGTGCACGTCTGCCTTCAGTGGAAGAGATGACCGAGGTTCTGGAAGAGGTGCGCGGGATTCTGGCCCGCGATGGTGGTGACATCGAATTCGCGGGTCTGGAAGGAACTGCGCTGAAGGTGCGATTAAGGGGCAGTTGCAGTGGCTGTCCGCGTGCGCCGCTCGACCTCAAACATGTTGTCGAGGTACTGGTCCGACGCCGTTACCCCGCCATTACTGAAATAAAAAATATTAATTAAAACAATTACTTAATTATTATTCTTCGGGTTCGACCTTAGGATCTGGTTCAACCCGTCCATCCGGCTCAGCCTGCCAGCGCAGGTCCAGCGTCAGCGGGAAGGCGGGGTTTGGTGGTTCGCGTCTGATCTGCATCGGCCCGGGGGTATGGCCGTGGTCCCAGAAGCGGGCGACACGCCGAGCCTCGGCTTCGTTGGCATTCACAGGAAGCGTGCTGTAGTTGCGCCCACCTGGATGCGACACGTGATAGGTGCAGCCGCCAATGGAGCGTCCACTCCAGGTGTCGACCACGTCGAATACCAGCGGTGCATGCACACCTATGGTCGGATGCAGCGCGGACGGCGGGTTCCAGGCGCAGAACCGCACGCCCGCCACGTACTCTCCGGGGGTGCCGGTGGGCGTCAGCGGCAACGGGCGGCCGTTGCAGGCGATGACATGCCGGTTTTCGGTCAAGCCGCGGGCGCGCACCTGCAGTCGCTCGACAGAGGAGTCGACATAGCGCGCGGTCGCATTGGCACCCACTTCCTCGCCCAGCACATGCCAGGGCTCAATGGCCTGACGCAGTTCGAGTTCGATGCTGTTGTAAACGACAGTGCCGTAGCGTGGAAAGCGGAATTCCTGGAACGAGGCGTACCAGCTGTCCTCGAACGCGTATCCGGCGCGCCGCAAATCGGCGAGTACATCCCGGAAATCGGCTTCGATGTAGTGGGGCAGCATGAAACGGTCATGCAACTGCGTGCCCCAACGCACCAGCTTGCCCTTGTAGGGTTCGCGCCAGAACCAGGAGACCAGCGCGCGCAGCAGCAGCATCTGCGCCAGGCTCATCTGCGGATGCGGCGGCATTTCGAAGCCGCGGAATTCGAGCAGTCCGAGCTGACCTCGGCCGCCGGCCGGGGTATAGAGCTTGTCGATGCAGAATTCGGCACGGTGCGTATTGCCGGTCAGGTCGATCAGGAAGTTGCGCAGCAGCCGGTCGGTGATCCAGGGCTCGAGGCTTACGCCACGCGATTTCTGCAGCGCTTCCATCTGCTGGAAGGCGATTTCCAGTTCGTAGAGGTTGTCATCGCGTGCCTCGTCGACCCGCGGCGCCTGGCTGGTGGGACCGATGAACATGCCGGAGAACAGGTAGGACAGCGCGGGATGGTTCTGCCAGTAGGTGATCAGGCTGCGCAGCAGGTCGGGGCGGCGCAGCAGGGGACTGTCGGTGGCGGATTTACCTCCGAGAGTGACGTGGTTGCCTCCCCCGCTGCCGGTGTGGCGGCCGTCGAGCATGAATTTTTCGGTGCCGAGGCGTGCTAGCCGCGCTTCTTCGTAGAGCACGCTGCTACGTTCAACCAGTTCCTGCCAGTTGGCCGAGGGATGGATGTTGACTTCAATGACGCCGGGATCGGGTGTCAGGTTGAGCGTAGTGACGCGCGGATCATGAGGGAGTTCATAGCCCTCCAGACGGATGCGCAGACTGGTTTCTGCAGCGGTTTTTTCGATGGCTTTCAGCAGTGCAAAGCAAGGCGCAGCCGTCTCGAACGGCGGCAAAAAGATATAAAGCCGTCCCTTGCGCACTTCGAAGCACAGCGCGGTTCGCACGACCTTCCCGCCGTCGGGCAGGGTCTCGGACAGAGCATTTAGCGGCAGACGAAAACCGACAGGAGAGTCGCCATTGATCAGAATGAGCTGATTCTCCGGCAGCGGCCATGGCGAACTTGCCCAGGCGGTGTTCTTGCCTGCGGCGAGCGGGAGGATGTAGCCTGCGGGCTGGCTGCTGCCGGGAACACGCCGCGCTTTCTCCGGCGAGAGATGGGTGAGGGGATCTTCCCATGCCGGCAACAGTTGTTCCGGTGGAAAGCCCAGCAATTCGGTTAGCGCGGCGGCGAAGCGCTGTGCGTCACCGGGACGGGCATCGGCGGGCGTATTGGCTGCAGCAATCCATTCTGCATCGCGCCACAGCGGAGTACCGTCGTTGCGCCACTGGATACCCAGTGCCCATCGCGGCAGCGGTTCACCCGGGTACCATTTGCCCTGCCCGTAGAAGATCAGTCCGCCCGGTGCAAAACGATCCTTGAGGCGCCAGGCCAGTTGTTCGGCGAGCAGCCATTTTTTCTCGGACATCGCAGCGGTATTCCATTCCGCGCCGTCCATGTCGTCTATGGAGACAAAAGTCGGTTCACCACCCTGGGTCAGGCGTACGTCGCCTGCTTCAAGCTCGGTATCGACCTGCTGCCCCAGCGCATCCATGGCCTGCCATTGCGCTTCATCAAGCGGTTTGGTCACTCGTGGGTCTTCGTGAATGCGGGTGACTTCCATCGCGAAGTCGAATTCCGATTCGCTGGGCTCGACGTCACCGATGACCGCGGCGGCGCTGCCCGGTGACGGCGTGCAGGCGAGCGGAATATGACCTTCGCCAGCCAGCAGGCCGGAGGTGGCATCGAGCCCGATCCAGCCGGCGCCGGGAATGTAGGCTTCGGCCCAGGCATGCAGATCGGTGAAATCGCGTTCCGGGCCGGAGGGGCCGTCGAGTGATTTCTGGTCGGCACTGAGCTGGATCAGATAACCGGAGACGAAGCGTGCTGCAATTCCGCAGTGGCGCAGGATCTGCACCATCAACCAGCCGCTGTCACGGCAGGAGCCGCTCTTTAGTTGCAGGGTCTGTTCACAAGTCTGGACACCGGGTTCCATACGAACCAGGTAGCGGGTGTCCTGCTGCAGGCGACGGTTGACGTTGGTCAGGAAATCGATGGTGCGGATTTTGCCGCTCTGTGAGGCGCGGAAACCGGCGATCCACTGCCGCAGCAATTCCCCTTTTTCATCGATGGCCAGATACGGTGCGAGGTCCTTGGACAGTTCAGGCGGATAAGTGAAGGGAAACTGTTCGGCGTAGGATTCGACGAAAAAATCGAACGGATTTATCACCGTCATGTCGGCAACCAGATCGACCGTGATCTCCAGTTCGCGCGTTTTTTCCGGGAAAACGAAGCGCGCGATGTGGTTGCCGAATGCATCCTGCTGCCAGTTGATGAAGTGCTTTTCCGGCCGCACGTTCAGTGAATAGGAAAGGATCGGCGTGCGGGTGTGGGGCGCAGGGCGCAGCCGGATTTCATGCGGGGACAGACCGACATCGCGATCGTAGCGATAGTGGGTCTTGTGGTGCAGGGCGACGCGGATGCTCATGGCCGGGACTCCCCGGGCCGCTCTCTCACATTACTCTTCGAGACCGACATTCCATTCGGGATTGGGTAGTTCCGCGAAAACCTTGCGCAGGCCGTCCCCCCAGCGCTGGTGAACCATGTTGAAGTAGGGGTCGGTTTCCTTGATCTGGTGCTGGAAGGCAACCCGCAGCGTGTCAGCACGGTAAATGAGTAGATCGATGGGCAGTCCCACTGAAATGTTGCTGCGCATGGTCGAATCGAAAGAAACCAACAGGCATTTCGTGGCCTCGAGCAGACTGGTGTCAGGCGTGATGACGCGATCGAGCACAGGTTTGCCGTATTTGCTCTCGCCGATCTGGAAATAGGTGGTTTCCGCAGTTGACTCGATGAAGTTGCCTTCGCTGTAAATCTGGAACAGCCGCTGGCGGCCCCCGGTGATCTGGCCGCCGACAATGAAGGATGCGCTCGAGTCAACATTGGATTGTTGCAGGTAGGGGCCATCACGCTGGCGTACTTCGCGCAGGGCTTGTCCCATCATCTCCGCCACTTCGTACATCGAACGCGCGTCGTAAAGGGTTTTTCTCGAACCGGGTTCGCGCTGATTCTCTTCGACCAGGTTGATGACGCTCTGGGTGATCGAGAGGTTGCCCGAACTGAGAATGGCGATGGTCCGGTCGCCTTCGCGGGAGAAAACCCGCATCTTTCGGTAACTGGAGACATGGTCGACGCCGGCATTGGTTCGCGAATCGGAGGCGAAAACCATTCCGGCTTTCAGGGTAACCGCAGCGCAGTAAGTCATGTTCGTGGACAGGGGTCAAAACGATGGTGCGAAGCATAGGTGAAGCGGTTTCCGCTGGCAAGCGAAGACGGAAGCAAATGATGGGGCTTTCCATCGGAGTTTCAGACATCAGGCCGTGGCGCGAGTTTTGGATGTTGGAGCGGCCGTTTCCGGGGCGTATACCGGGTTCAGGAAGTGATTGTTCAGTTCGGTATTAAGGCTGTCCAGTTTCTCGAGGAAGTTCATCAGGTATTCGTGCAGACCGGTTTCCATGATCTGTTCGACTCGACCGTAATGCAGCTGGGCATGCAGTTCGCCTGCAAGACGTTCCGGCTCCATCGATTCCCGTTTGCACAGTTCGCTGAGAATTTCATAGATTGAATTCATGCAGGCATGCAGTGAACGTGGCAGATCGCTGCGCAGGATCAGCAGTTCTGCGACTCTGCGTGGCGTTATGACGTCACGATAGATCCGGCGGTAGGAACTCAACGCGCTGACGGAGCGCAGCAGCGCACTCCACTGGTAGTAATCCACGGCGCCGCCTACCTCCGAGACGCTGGGCAGCAGGGTGTGGTATTTGACATCCAGCAGTCGTACCGTGTTGTCGGAGCGTTCCATGAAGGTTCCGAGCCGGATGAACTGGTAAGCCTCGTCACGAAGCATGGTGCCGAAGGTGACACCGCGAAACTGGTGTGACTGCACCTTGACCCATTCGAAGAACTCGTTGAGCCCGCCGTAATCGAGAGCTTTTTCGCCGAGGCCGCGCAATTCAAGCCACATCGAATTCAGATCCTGGTACATCTCGGTGGTCATGATGCCACGCATGGTTCGTGCATTTTCCCTGGCCGAGCGCATCAGGGAATAAATGCTGGAAGGGTTGTTGCTGTCCAGAACCATGTAGCGCAATACTTTTTCGGAAGTCAGTGGTCCCGGGTTGCTTGCGTAGTATTCGCTGGCCAGGCCGTTGATGATCAGCGGCAGCGCCCAGGGTTCCGCCCATGACTGGCTGGCGTCAGTGACCCGATAGGGGAGCAAAGACATCTGGTAGGTGACGTCCAGCAGCCGCGCGGTATTCTCGGCGCGTTCGATCTGCCGCGACATCCAGTAAAGATTGTTGGCTTGCCGGCTCAGCATCAGAGACTCTCCAGTACCCAGGTGTCCTTGGTGCCGCCGCCCTGGGATGAATTGACCACCAGCGATCCTTCACGCAGAGCGACCCGGGTCAGGCCACCCGGTACCAGGGTCACTTCGCGGCCGCTGAGCACGTAGGGGCGCAGGTCGACATGCCGCGGCTGGATGCCGGAATCGCTGAACGTGGGACAGGTTGAAAGTGCCAGCGTGGGCTGTGCAATATAGTTGGCAGGATTCTGTTCGATACGCTTGCGGAATTCCGCAAGTTGCTCTTTGGTGGATGTCGGCCCGACCAGCATGCCGTATCCCCCCGAACCCTGGACTTCCTTGACCACGAGTTCTGACAGGTGGTCCAGCACATGCGCACATTCATCAGGGTTGCCCAGGCGGTACGTCGGGACGTTGGAGATGATCGGTTTTTCGTTGAGGTAATACTCGATCATCTGCGGCACATAGAGGTAGATGGACTTGTCGTCGGCGACTCCGGTGCCGATGGCATTGGCCAGAGTGACATTCCCCTTGCAATAGGCTGCAAAGATCCCGGGCACGCCGAGTGCCGAGTCAGGGCGGAAGGCCAGCGGATCGAGATAGTCGTCGTCGATGCGACGGTAGATTACATCGACGCGCTGCGGGCCTTCAGTGGTGCGCATGTAGACCACATCGTTGGCAACGAACAAGTCCTGGCCTTCGACCAGTTCGACACCCATCTGCTGCGCAAGGAAGGCATGCTCGAAATAGGCACTGTTGTAGGCACCCGGCGTCAGTACCACGACGGTGGGTTGAGAGGAGGTTGAAGGGGATACCGCGTGCAAATTATCGAGCAGGACATCAGTGTAATGATCCACCGGCGCGACTGCCATACGGGAAAACAGTTCCGGAAACAGGCGCATCATCATTTTGCGGTTTTCCAGCATGTAGGACACACCCGAGGGAGTGCGCAGATTGTCCTCGAGCACGTAGAACTGGCCTTCACCGGTCTGGACGATGTCAACGCCGGTGATATGGACATAGACCTTGCCGGGAACATCGACCCCGCGCATTTCCGGACGGTATGCAGGGTGGTTGAGTATTTGCGCTTCCGGGACGATGCCGGCTTTCAGGATCTCCTGGTCGTGATACACGTCATGCAGGAAGGCATTCAGTGCACGCACGCGCTGGCATGCACCGTCGCTGATGATTTTCCATGCGTCCGGAGGAATGATCCTCGGAATGATGTCGAAGGGTATCGAGCGTTCAGTCCCGGACTGGTCGCCATAGACCGCGAAAGTAATGCCGAGGCGGGTATACAGTGCATTGGCTTCCCGCTGTTTCTGTTGCAGGAAATCACCGGGCTTGTCCTGCAGCCACGCATCATGGGCGCGATAATGCGCACGGATTCCGCCGTCGGCTCCGCGCATTTCGTCAAATGGTGGCTGAATGCTCAATCCCGGATTCTCCGTTCACGTATTGGCGATGAAAATACCGTCATGACACAGTAACACTAGCAACCTGCGTGCCCGGCATGGAGGGGAGGTGATTGTGCCGGGAACCGGCAGTCATGGTCTGTGCCGGCGGGATGGATTTGCACCATCCGGGTGCGTTTTTGCGGTTTTGACCGGCTGCACGCACCGAAAGAGTAAGAGTCTATACTAAATTAAATTCAATAATTTGCAACTCTCCGCATGATCAAGACCAATCATTTACAGCTGGTGGGCGAGGGCTTGCCCTCCGGATTTGGCCATGTGCTGGCGCGTGCAGGTACTGACGGCGAGGAGCCGATCCGGCGTGCGTTGCTTCTGCTGCAGGCTGAAGGGAATGAAGCAACTTTGCTCCATGTCCAGGGGGTCACCGACTCGCTGCAGGCTTTGGGGCTTGATCACGAATCGGTTGCAGCAGCCATGCTGGTTTCGGTTTTGCGCGCCCAACCCCAGTTGCAGGCGACTCTGCGTGAAACTTTCGGAACGACGGTTGCTGACCTGGCAGATGGCGTGATCCGCATGGGCGAAATAGGCGCCCTCTCAAACCGGTCCCTGCCTGCAGCACGACCCGAGGCACAAGCAGCCCAACTCGAGTCGCTGCGCAAGATGCTGCTGGCCATGGTGCAGGATGTGCGCATCGTGCTGGTCAAACTCGCAGATCATCTGCAAGATCTGCGCGAGGTGGTGAAAAGATCAGATTCCGCCGGGCGAACGACCGTTGCCGTATTGACCCGTGACATCTTTGCACCGCTGGCAAACCGCCTTGGCGTCTGGCAAATCAAATGGGAGCTCGAGGATCTGGCGTTACGGGTACTCGAGCCTGAGACCTATCAGCGCATTGCGCGGTTGCTGGATGAAAAGCGCAACGACCGTGAGCGCTATATCGAGAATGTCATCGCCATTCTCAAGGGTGAAATTGCCCGTGCAGGAATGGTGGCCGACGTGAGCGGCCGTCCGAAACATATCGCCAGCATTCATCGCAAGATGCTCAGCAAGGCGCTTGATTTCAACGCGCTTTACGACGTGCGCGCAGTGAGGGTTCTGGTGCAGGACATCAAGGATTGTTACGCAGTGCTGGGCATCGTGCATAGCCTGTGGTCCCCGCTGCCCAAGGAATTCGACGATTACATCGCCAAGCCCAAGGCCAATAACTACCGCTCGCTGCATACTGCGGTCATCGGGCCTGATGGCAAGCCGGTCGAGGTGCAGATCCGGACTCACGAAATGCACCAACATTCCGAACTGGGGGTGGCGGCGCACTGGCGCTACAAGGAAGGCGGCCGCCAGGATCGCGGTTACGAGGAAAAGATTGCATGGTTGCGCCAGGTGCTGGAATGGAAGGACGAGGTGCGCGATACGGGAGAATTCGCCGAGCACTTTCGTACCGGACTGTTTGAAGATTCGGTTTACGTGCTGACCCCGCAGGGCAGGGTCATCGATCTGCCCAAGCGGGCGACCCCCATCGACTTTGCCTATCACGTACACACCGAACTCGGTCATCGTTGTCGCGGCGCCAAGGTGGATGGAGCCATGGTGCCGCTGAACACCACGCTGGCCAATGGCCAGCAGGTGGAAATAATCGTTGCCAAGCAGGGCGGGCCCAGTCGTGACTGGTTGAACCCGCAGTTAGGTTTTCTCAAGAGCAATGCGGCGCGCAGCAAGGTGCGGCAGTGGTTCAATCGCCAGAATCTTGAATCTGACATTGCCCAGGGCAGGGCTACCCTCGACCGTGAATTGCAGCGTCGTGGTTTGACGCGGCTCAATCTGGACCAGCTTGCCGGCGAAATGGGCTACGAGCGACTGGACGATTTGCTGGCGGGCATAGGCAAGGGTGAAATCGGGCCCAAGGCATTGAACGATGCGTTATCCCGGGACGAGGTTGTCCCCCAGGAAAAGGCATTGCTGGTTCCGCGCAAATCCAAATCCTCGGGCGACGGCGTGCTGATCGTCGGCGTAGATAAACTGCTTACCGTCACTGCCAAATGCTGCCGGCCGGCACCGCCGGAACCGATTACCGGCTTTGTGACCAGGGGGCGGGGGGTGACCGTACATCGTGCTGATTGCGCGGCGCTGGCACGACTTGATCCGGAGAGGCGAATCGCCGCAGAGTGGGGTGGTGCGATAGATGCGACGTTCCCGGTGGAGATCGTCGTTGACGCGGCTGATCGCACCGGATTGTTGCGGGACATTTCCGAAGTGCTCTCGCGCGAACGTGTGAACGTGACTGCAACACGTTCTGCTTCCCGCGACTTGAGCGCGCGCATGCGCTTTACCGTCGAGATCAGGAATCTCGATCAGCTCAAGCAGGTGCTGGCCCTGATCCAAGAAGTGAAGGGTGTTCTGCATGCGGAAAGAAAATAAAACAATATAAAAAACAACAACTTAAATTGTATTTCAAGTAAGCCACCATGTGTGGAGAGCTTGCGTTGTAAGCTGCGCAGAGTCATAGCCCATAGCATTCAAACCGTCTGGAGGATGTCGCCATGCTGATGTCGTCGATATGCAGAACGCTGTTTGCTGCAGGTACAGCAGCGCTGATGTTGGTGTGCGGCGCTGCGGTTGCCCAGCAATATCCAGCCAAACCCGTGCGCGTGATTGTTCCATTTGCACCTGGAGGCGGCAGCGACATTACTGCACGTCAGTTTTCCGCGAAGCTCACTGAATATCTGGGACAGCAGTTCATTGTCGACAATCGCGGTGGAGCGGGCGGGCTGATCGGCATGGAACTGACGGCCAAGGCGCCTGCCGACGGCTACGTGATCATGATGATGTCAGGAAGTTTTGCGGCCACTTCCGCGGTACAGCAGCCTTCATGGGATCCGATCAATAACATCATCGCTGTTGCAGAATTCGGATACACGCCGTTCGTGCTGACCGTGCATCCCTCGCTGCCGCCGAAGACGGTCAAGGAGTTTATCGGTCTCGCCAACCGGACGAAGGAAGGACTGAATTACGCCGGAACTGGTACTGGAGGCGCGACGCACCTGGCAACCGAACTCTTTGCCAACATGGCGAAGATCAGGATGGTGGCCATCCAGTACAAGAGTACCGGGGCTGCAATGGCAGACCTGCTCTCGGGGCAGGTTCCGGTGATTGTAGGCAGCCTGCTGCCGGTCACGCCTCATCTGGGTACTGGCAAGCTGCGCGGGCTCGGCGTGACAACCGCCAAACGCTGGCACACGCTGCCCAATGTGCCGGCCATCGCCGAAACGCTACCGGGATACGAAGTTGTGTTGTGGTTCGGTACGATGACGCCACGCGGAACGCCTCAGCCGGTGATCGACCGTCTCAACGCTGCCATTAACAAGGCGCTACAGGATCCTGCGATCAAGAAAAATCTCGAAGGCAGTGGCATGCTGCCCAGTGGCGGTGCGCCACAGAATTTCGACCAGCGCATACGCAAGGACTATGAACGCTGGACCAAAGTCGTCAAGGATATCGGGCTCAAGCCAGGGCAATAAACCCCGGCTAACGCGCTGCTGATGCGATAGCGCGTTTACCGCGCTAATTTGCATCAGTCGCGCAGCGAAACGCGATGTTGTGGTGTCCCGCGCGCGGTTTGCGTGACAGATAGCGCCCGCGCTGTGTCGTGGTGATTTCTTCGGCAGGAGAGTCATGTCCTCCGCCGCGAGTGGCGCGTACGGGGCCCGGTGTGGGGTCTTCACGGCCATCATCCGGACGGTAAGGATAGGGGCGGTATACGCTCGATACCCATTCCCAGGCGTTGCCGGCCATGTCGATGACCCCATACGGGCTTGCGCCCAGCGGGTGTGCATTCACCGCAGCGGTGGCATTGAAGGGGGCACCGAACTGCGCGCGCGTGGCATCGGGCGCCTGGTTGCCCCAGGGATAGCTGCGCCGGTCAGTGCCGCGTGAGGCCTTTTCCCATTCTGCCTCGGTCGGCAGGCGTTTGTTTTTCCACCTGCAATAATCCTGCGCCCCCTGCCAGCTGACTTCGACTGCCGGGTGCAGTTCATACCCGTTATCGGCCAGCCACTTCGTACCCGGGCGGTGAATGCGCGCATCGTTGTCGTCGAAGTCGTATCGCCGTTTCCCGTCCTTGGCGACAGGCCCGCTGGCATTGAGAAACAGGGCAAAATCGCGGTTGGTCACCGGCAAATGGTCGATGCGGTAGGCTTGCAAATGGACAGGATGCTCCGGCCGCTCATCCTCCGGGCCTTGGTTACTTCCCATGGCGAAAGGTCCCGCCGGAATCAGGACCATATCGGGTGGTGCGGCTGCCTGGGCGGAAAACCCAAAAAGCAGGGCAATAAGCAACAGCAGTTCCGGCTTGGCGGGATTCGGCATTACGGGTTACCCAGGTACTCGGACCTGATCATCTTGCGTTTAAATAACGGTTTGATGGGGGATGGTGATTCGGCTAAAATGCCGGGCTTTTAGGCGCGTAGCTCAGCTGGTTAGAGCACCACCTTGACATGGTGGGGGTCGTTGGTTCGAGTCCAATCGCGCCTACCATATTCGGACAGAGTCACTGCAGACGGATTACGGAAAGCGAGCGTTATGACACCGCGAACTTGCACGATTGAGCATTGCCGGCCGTAGCTGCAGGATTTTCTTGTTGAAGAAAAAGTGCGGCGCGTCCGCACTTTTTTTTTGAATGACGGATTTGAAGGCGGATTGAATCATGGTGAATATCAAACTACCTGACGGATCGGCAAGATCGTTTGAAAAGCCGGTCACGGTCGCTGAAGTGGCTGCAGCAATCGGTGCGGGTCTGGCCAAGGCCGCCCTGGCCGGTCGCGTCAACGGCAGGCTGGTCGATACCTCGCATCGCATCGAGGCTGATGCGGAGCTGGCGATCATCACAGACAGGAATACAGAGGGTCTGGAGATACTCCGCCATTCCACCGCCCACCTGCTGGCGCACGCGGTGAAGGAGCTGTTTCCCGATGCGCAGGTGACCATAGGACCGGTGATCGAAGACGGGTTCTATTACGATTTTTCCTACAAGCGGCCGTTCACTCCCGAGGATCTGGCGGCGATCGAAAAACGCATGGCAGAAATTTCCAAGCGCGACATCAGGGTCGACCGCCAGGAAATGCCGCGTGATGAGGCCGTCAAATTCTTCTCCGGCATGGGCGAGAAGTACAAGGCCGAAATCATCGCCTCGATTCCGTCGAATGAGCCGATTTCACTGTACAAGCAGGACAACTTTATCGATCTGTGCCGCGGTCCCCACGTGCCGTCAACCGGCAAGTTGAAGGTGTTCAAGTTGATGAAAGTGGCCGGTGCCTACTGGCGCGGAGACTCGAAGAACGAAATGTTGCAACGGATCTACGGGACCGCTTGGGCGAAAAAGGACGACCAGGAAGCCTATCTTTTCCGTCTGGAAGAGGCCGAGAAACGCGATCACCGCAAGCTGGGGCGGCAGCTCGACCTGTTTCACATGCAGGACGAGGCTCCGGGCATGGTGTTCTGGCATGCGCATGGCTGGACCATCTGGCAGGTCATCGAGCAGTACATGCGCAACCTGCTGACGGTGGCCGATTACCGCGAGGTGCGCACGCCGCAGGTGATGGATCGCATGCTGTGGGAGCGTTCCGGTCATTGGGAAAACTACCGCGAATACATGTTCACCACCGAGTCGGAAAAACGCGACTACGCGGTGAAGCCGATGAACTGTCCCGGTCATGTGCAGATTTTCAACCAGGGTGTGAAAAGCTACCGCGACCTGCCGCTGCGCATCGCCGAATTCGGTTCCTGCCATCGCAACGAACCGTCTGGTGCACTCCACGGCCTGATGCGGGTCCGTGGATTTGTACAGGATGACGCGCACATTTTCTGCACCGAAGACCAAATTCAGGACGAGGCAGGTGCATTCATCGATCTGCTGCGCGGGGTGTATGCCGATTTCGGCTTCGAGCAGATACTGGTCAAGCTGTCGACCCGGCCCCCGAAACGCATTGGCGAGGATGCGATCTGGGACCGTGCCGAAGCGGCCTTGAAGGCCACCCTGGACGCCAAGGGGCTGCAATGGGATCTCAACCCGGGTGAGGGCGCGTTTTACGGTCCGAAAATCGAATTTTCACTGAAAGATTCGCTGGGACGGGTCTGGCAATGTGGGACTTTGCAGCTGGATTTCGCTTTGCCGGGACGCCTGGGGGCCGAGTATGTGGCGGAAGACAATGTCCGGCGCACCCCGGTCATGCTCCATCGGGCCATTCTGGGGTCCCTGGAGCGGTTTATCGGCATTCTGATCGAGCATTACGCCGGTGCGATGCCAGCCTGGCTGGCGCCTGTTCAGGCCGTGGTCTGCAATATTTCCGAAGCCCAGGCCGGCTATGCACGGCAAGTCGCCGAAACCCTGAAAAAGGCGGGTTTTCGCGCTGAGGCTGACTTGAGAAACGAGAAAATTTCCTATAAAATTCGGGAACATAGTCTGCAAAAGCTGCCTTTCCAGCTGGTGGTCGGAGACAAGGAAATGGCGGCACAAATGGTGGCTGTGCGATCCCGTAAAGGCGAAGACCTGGGGCAAATGTCCCTGGATGCCTTTTTTTCGCTTTTAAGAAGCGAGATTGGCAAGCGGGGGCGTGCGGCTTGAGAGTAACGAAATAAAGGAGTTTGTCGCATAGCTCAGGAAAAGGAAGCCCGGATCAACGGTGAAATCACCGCTCCGGAAGTGCGGGTTATCGGGGCCGACGGTGCACAGATCGGCGTAATCAGCATAGCCGCTGCAAACAAGCTCGCCGAAGACGCGGAACTGGATCTGGTTGAAATTGCGCCGACGGCTAACCCGCCCGTGTGCCGGGTCATGGACTACGGCAAGTTCAAATACCGCGAGAGCAAAAAGCAGCATGAAGCGCGGCTTAAACAGAAGCAGATCGTCGTCAAGGAAGTGAAATTCCGTCCGGGGACGGATGAGGGCGACTATCAGATCAAGCTGAGGAACCTGACCCGATTCCTGGAAGAAGGCGACAAGACCAAGGTTACCCTGCGGTTCAGGGGGCGTGAGATGGCGCATCAGGAGTTCGGCATCCGTCTGCTGGAGCGGGTGAAAACGGATCTCGAAGCGCACGGTGTGGTTGAGCAGTTTCCGAAAATGGAAGGTCGCCAGCTGGTTATGGTGCTGGCGCCCAAGAAGGCAACGCAGAAAGTGGTAAAGAATTCACCCAAGGCAGCGGTCAAGGCCGAGGGTGCGAAACCGGCGGCAGCGCCGGTGAAAAAGGTGGTTGCGGCAGAAAGCGCTGCAGCCGTTGAAAAGAAGTAGTGTTCGGGCCTCAAGCCTTGCGCAAACGCAAGCGCCCGACGCTAGGCTAAAACAGGAGTTTCACATGCCGAAGATGAAGAGCAAGAGCGGCGCGGCCAAGCGATTCAAGAAGCTGGGCAGCGGCGCGTTCAAGCGCAGCAGTTCCAACCTGCGCCATATCCTCACCAAGAAGAGCACCAAGCGCAAACGTCATCTGCGCGGTACGACCATGGTGCATGATTCCGACCAGCGCTCCGTGCGGGCGATGTTGCCGTACTGATCGGGGAGAGAAACCATGCCAAGAGTCAAACGTGGTGTAATCGCCCGCAAGGCGCATAAGAAAGTTCTGAAAAAGGCCAAGGGTTTCCGCGGCCGTCGTGGCAACGTATTCCGTATTGCCAATGAAGCGGTAATGCGCGCCGGGCAGTATGCCTATCGCGACCGCCGCACCAAGAAACGTGAGTTCCGTGCACTATGGATTGCCCGTATCAATGCGGCAGTCCGTGAGCATGGCATGACTTACAGCGTTTTCATGAATGGTCTGAAGAAGGCTGCGATCGAAGTGGACCGCAAGGTTCTGGCCGACATCGCCGTTGCCGACAAGCCGGCGTTTTTCCGGTTTGTGGAACAGGCAAGGGCGGGCCTCGGCGCATAGATCAAGGCGCATGGAAAAAGGAGGCTCGTTGAGCCTCCTTTTTTTTCACTGGATTCCGTTACCATTGGGTTATGCAGGAAATTGACGAGCTGGTGGCAGAGGCAACCGCGCTGTTTGCGGGGATTACCAACGCCGATGCACTGGAACAGGCAAAGGCCCGCTATCTCGGCAAGTCGGGTTCGCTGACCGGGTTGCTGAAAGGCCTGGGTAAACTTTCGGCAGAAGAACGGCCGGCTGCGGGTGCGCGCATCAACACGGCCAAGCAGGCGCTGGAAGAAGCGCTGAATGCGCAACGGGAGCGGATTGCAGGCCTCGCGCTTGAAGCCAAACTTGCCGAAGATTCCATAGATGTGACCATGCCCGGCCGCGGTCTGGACCTGGGCGGACTGCATCCGGTCAGTCGCACCATGGAACGCATCGAGGAACTGTTCCGGTCCATCGGTTTCGAGGTCGCAGACGGACCGGAAATTGAAACCGATTTCTACAATTTCACCGCGCTCAATCAGCCGGAGAACCATCCTGCGCGGTCGATGCACGACACGTTTTATCTTGCTGGCGGCAGTCAACTGCTGCGTACGCATACCTCGCCGATCCAGATTCGATACCTTGAGCTGCACAAACCGCCGGTGCGAATCATCGCGCCGGGACGTGTCTATCGAGTGGATTCCGACGCCACGCATTCGCCGATGTTCCACCAGGTTGAAGGGTTGTGGATCGATGAACACATCAGTTTTGCGCACCTGAAAGGCGTGGTGATCGATTTCTTCCGTCGTTTTTTCGAGGATGACGGGCTGCAGCTGCGTTTCAGGCCGTCATTTTTCCCCTTCACCGAACCTTCCGCCGAAATCGACATGAGTTTCGGAGATGGCTGGCTGGAAGTAGGCGGTTGCGGCATGGTGCATCCCAACGTGCTGCGCAATGTCGGTATCGACAGCGAGCGCTACCAGGGATTTGCCTTCGGCCTGGGACCGGATCGGCTGACCATGCTGCGCTACGGTGTAAACGATCTGCGGCTGTTCTACGAGAACGACTTGCGGTTTCTTAAACAATTCGTCTGACAGCCTGCCCATCATGAAACTTTCCGAGCACTGGCTGCGTGAACTGGTCGATCCGGCACTGTCAACCGAGCAACTGGCGAACCTGCTGACTTTTGGCGGCATCGAGGTTGAGACGATCGAGCCGGTGGCACCGGATTTCGATCAAGTGGTAGTCGCCGAGGTACTCAGCGTGGAGAAGCACCCCCAGGCGGACAGACTCAACGTGTGCCAGGTCAATGCTGGGGCGGGACCGGTGACCATCGTTTGCGGTGCGCCCAATGTCCGCAGCGGGATGAAAGTGCCCGCTGCATTGCCCGGTGCCAAGCTTCCGGGAATGGAAATCAAGGTCGCAAAGGTGCGCGGGATCGAGTCACACGGCATGCTTTGCTCCGCACGGGAGCTTGGTCTCTCCGATGATGCATCGGGCCTGCTGGAGCTGGCCGGTGACGCTGATCCGGGGCTATCGGTGCGCAAACTGCTGGACCTCGAGGACCGGTTGCTGACCACCAAGCCCACGCCCAATCGCGGCGATTGCCTGAGCGTGCTCGGACTTGCACGCGAAGTGGCAGCTCTGGGGGAGTTCCCGCTGAACTGGCGATATCCGGAACCGGTCAAGGCCGGCAACAATGATGTCCCCGAGATCTCGGTTGAGGCTCCGGCAGATTGCCCGCTTTACTGCGCCCGCATTGTTCGCGGGGTAGACGCCCGTGCCAAAGCCCCGGAGTGGATGGTGCGTCGGCTGCAGCGCAGCGGAGTACGCTCGATAAGCGCAGTAGTTGATGTTACCAATTACGTGATGCTCGAGATGGGGCAGCCGCTGCACGCCTTCGATGCGGCAAAAGTGGCGGGCGGTATCCGTGTGCGCCGGGCGAAACCTGGAGAGCGGCTGGTTCTGCTCAACGGTATTGAGTTCACTTTGACTGCGGATCATCTGGTGATCGCCGATACACGCGGTGCTCTGGCTCTGGCCGGCATCATGGGCGGTGAGTCGAGCGGCGTTACGGAATCCACCGGGGATGTGATCCTCGAGAGCGCATTTTTCAGTCCCGATGCCGTGGCGGGGAAGACACGATCCGCGGGATTTTCTTCCGATTCGGCTTACCGTTTCGAGCGCGGGGTGGACTTCTCCGCTACCCGTCATGCCATGGAGCGCGCTACACAACTGCTGGTCCAGATTTGCGGCGGGAAGCCCGGGCCGGTGGCGGAAAAACGAGCGGATCTTCCCGAAAGAAGGGCTGTGACTCTACGGCTTTCCAGGGCACAACGCGTGCTGGGTTTTCCGATTACTGCCGAAATGGCGACTTCGATTCTCGGGCGCCTTGGCTGTGCCCCGAAGCTTGACAGGGGATCCATAGCAGCGACTCCTCCATGCCACCGCTTTGACATTGCCATCGAGGAGGATCTGATCGAGGAACTGGCGCGGGTGCACGGTTATGCCAACATACCTCCGCTGGCTCCGCCTGCACCAGCAGTGATGTTGACGCGAACCGAGTCAGGTCGCACGCCGTCAGACATACGCCGCTTGCTGGCCGACCGTGATTACCAGGAGGTCATTACCTACAGTTTCGTTGATCGGGCGTGGGAGAGTGATTTTTCGCCTGTGTCCGCGCCTGTGGCACTGGAAAATCCGATTGCCGCCCAGATGAGCGTGATGCGTTCGAACCTGTTCGGCGGCCTGGTCCATGCTGTTGCCTTCAATGCCAGTCGCAAGCAGACACGAATCCGTTTGTTCGAAATCGGACGCTGTTTCGTTCCCGAAGGTGAAGCCATCAATCAACCCTGGCGGGTTGGAGGCATAGCTTACGGTGAGGCCTATTCATTGCAGTGGGGATTGCAGCGGCGTAACGTCGATTTTTTCGATGTCAAAGGCGATGTCGAAGCCTTGTGTATGCCACGGGTTGTCAAATTCCGTGCGCTGGGACATCCAGCGTTTCATCCGGGCAAATCGGCGAGTATTGAAATCGACGGGGTGGCTGCGGGATGGATCGGCGAATTGCATCCCCGCTGGCAGCAAAAATACGATCTTGCCGCTGCTCCGGTGTTGTTTGAACTGGATTTGACCCAACTGCGCACCGGGCAGGTGCCGGAATTCAGGATTCTGTCCCGGTTTCCCGCGGTTCGCCGCGACTTAGCTGCAGAATTCGACGAAAACACGCTTTTTGCCGACATCCTGGATGCTCTGAAAACGGGCGGTCCGGCGATTTTGCGGGACATTACGGTATTCGATTTATACCGTGGGCAGGGGGTTCCAAAAGGGAAAAAAAGTCTTGCATTCAGTGTGTTATTGCAGGATACTGATAAAACTTTGACGGACGCAGAAGCCGAGAATGCCGTAACCGAACTGCGCCGGATTCTGCAACAAAAGTTTAATGCCAAGCTTCGTTGAGAGGGGACAACATGACGTTAACCAAAGCGGAACTCGCTGACCTTTTGTTTGAAAAGGTGGGTTTCAACAAGCGCGAGGCCAAGGACATGGTGGAGTCCTTCTTCGACGAGGTTCGCGCTGCGCTGGAGAATGGCAAAGGGGTCAAGCTTTCCGGTTTCGGTAATTTTCAGCTGCGCGACAAGCCGCAGCGTCCGGGCCGCAATCCCAAGACCGGCGAGGAAATCCCGATTTCCGCGCGCCGCGTCGTCACGTTCCACGCATCACAAAAGCTGAAATCGATGGTGGAGCAGCATTTCCATGGAAGCCAGCGGAAGCCATAAGACTCCGCTTCCGCCGATCCCGGCAAAACGTTATTTCACGATCGGTGAAGTGAGTGAACTGTGCGGCGTAAAGCCGCACGTGCTCCGTTATTGGGAGCAGGAGTTCACACAGTTGCGCCCGGTCAAACGCCGCGGCAACCGCCGTTACTACCAGCATCACGAAGTCCTGCTGATCCGTCGCATCCGCGAGCTGCTCTATGATCAGGGTTTCACCATCAGCGGCGCGCGCAACCGGCTTGATGAACTGGCCAACGAGCCGGCACGGGCCACGCGATCACAAGCTGCGGCCAAGCCTGCTCTGTCCCAGCTCCGCCAGGACCTGAAGAGCGTCATTGACCAGTTGCGCGCCTGAGCGCGGGTCTGGAATCGATCCCTCTGTTGTATAATCGCGCGCTCGGGGCGTAGCGCAGCCTGGTAGCGTACCTGCATGGGGTGCAGGTGGTCGCAGGTTCGAATCCTGCCGCCCCGACCATTAATTCTCCGCGAAACCGATTCATTTCAGTAATCGCGAATCGACAATCCCTTCGCAACCCCTTATGAGCTCTCCATTTCGTGCTGCCTGTCTGCAGCTCAACAGTGGCAGCTATCTGTCTGCCAATCTGGATACCCTTCAGCGCATGGTGAGCGAGGCTGCTGGCGGCGGTGCTCAACTGGTGCTGACGCCGGAATACAGCCTGATGATGGATGGCAGTGGCCGGGTGATGCGTGAAGGGGCGCTCGAAGCCGATGGCGGAACAGTGCTGCAGGAATTGCAGACGCTCGTAAAGCGGACTGGGGTCTGGCTGCTGGTCGGTTCGCTGACGCTGAAAACCGGCGAGGAGCGCATCGTCAACCGCTCGTTTCTGATCGCTGCAGACGGTACGGTTGCGGCGACCTACGACAAGATCCACATGTTCGATGTCACGCTGCCCGACGGCAAGGTGATCCGTGAATCGTCATCGTACCGGCCTGGTGGGCGCGCAGTAGTGGCGCAGATGCCCTGGGGCAAGCTTGGTATGACGGTCTGTTACGACGTGCGCTTCCCGCATCTCTACCGTGCACTGGCGCAACAGGGCGCGGAATTTATTTCCGTCCCTTCATCGTTCCAGCGCCAGACCGGCAAGGCGCACTGGCATACGCTGCTGAAGGCGCGTGCGATCGAAAATGCCGCCTATGTGCTGGCCCCTGCAATGTGCGGTGAGCATCCGGGCAATCGCCAGACTTATGGACATGCGTTGATTGTCGATCCCTGGGGCGAAGTGCTTGCCGATGGCGGCGAGGAGCCCGGTATCATTTACGCAGACATTGATCCGGCGCGGGTGGCGAAGATACGGAGCATGATGCCGTCTCTGCAGCATGATCGTCCCTATACTTGAGGGCCTATAAATAATATAATAAAAACAATAAGTTATATTTTTATCGCGATGTAAATTCGTGAGACCGGTGCAATAGTCCGCACCGGAATGGCGCCGGGGGAGCATGAGCGCAGCAGATCCAACGAGCACCGGGCAGTTGAATATTCCCGTCGTCGGCGCCTTGCCGCCGCGGCGACGTTACGGTCTGCTGCGTGCCTTAGGTCTCGGCATACTGAGGCGCATGGGGTGGAGTGCTGAAGGTAGTTTTCCGGATTGCGCACGCGTGGTCGTGGCGGTGGCTCCGCATTCGAGCAACTGGGATTTCGTGGTTGGTGCGGCGATGATGGTGACCTTGGAACTGCGCGTCTCGTTCATTGCCAAGCACACGCTGTTCTGGGGTCCGCTGGGATGGTTCATGCGCTGGCTCGGTGGCATTCCGATTGATCGCGCACATCCGGAAGGGTTCGCCGACCAGATGATCCGAGTATTCGGCGGCGGCAAGTCCTTGTGGCTGGCAGTCACGCCCGAAGGCACACGCAGGGCCGGCGTCCCTTTCAAGTCCGGTTTTTACCGGATTGCACAGGCCGCACAGGTTCCCATACTGCCGGTGTATTTCAATCACCGGCGACGGGTCATAGGCTTCCTGCCGTTGATGATGCCGGTTACGGATACGGATGAGGGCGTTGCACAAGTGCGCGATCTGCTGATGCGGCACGGCGCGCGCCGGGATGATCCGGCTTCCTAGTACGACTTCGGCAGTCCCAGCACGCGCTCTGCGATGTGGCAGAGGATCAGCTGCGAACTCACCGGTGCGATGCGGGGAATCATCGCTTCGCGGAAATAGCGCTCGACGTGGAATTCCTTTGCATATCCCATGCCGCCGTGCGTCAGCACTGCGGTTTCGCAGGCCTTGAATCCGGCTTCGCCGGCAAAGTATTTGGCCGCGTTGGCTTCGGCACCGCAGGGTTTTCCTGCGTCGTAGAGGGATGCTGCCTTGTAGGTCAACAGCCGCGCCGCTTCGAGTTCGATCCAGCGCTGGGCCAATGGATGTTGTATCGCCTGGTTCTGCCCGATCGGGCGGTGGAATACCACGCGTTCCCCGGCATATTGGGCGGCGCGCTTCAGCGCGGCTGATCCCAGGCCTACGGCTTCGGCTGCAACCAGTATGCGTTCCGGATTGAGGCCGTCGAGGATGTAGCGAAAACCCTTGCCTTCCTCGCCAATGCGATCGGCTGCCGGAACGCGCATGCCGTCGATGAATACCTGGTTGGAATCCACCGCCTTGCGGCCCATCTTGTCGATTTCACGGGCCTCGAAACAACTGCGATCAATGTCGGCATAAAACAGCGTTAGCCCGTCGATCGGGTTGGCGGTTTGTTCCAGCGGCGTGGTGCGCGTCAGCAGCAGGATCTTGTTGGCAACCTGTGCGGTGGAAATCCACACTTTCTGGCCGGAGACCAGGTAATGATCGCCGTCGCGCACCGCCTTGGTGGTCAGGCGCGTGGTGTTGAGACCGGCGCCGGGTTCGGTGACACCGAAGCAGGCCTTGTCCGTCCCGGCTATCAGCGGCGGCAGCCAGCGTGCCTTTTGTTCCGCGGAGGCGTAAACCACCACCGGGTGCAGGCCGAAGATGTTCATGTGCACCGCTGATGCCCCCGAGAATCCCGCGCCGGAGCCGGAGATGGTTTCCATCATCAACGCTGCTTCGGTGATGCCCAGGCCGCTTCCCCCGAACTGCTCGGGCATGGCAATGCCGAGCCAGCCGTCGGCTGCAATCGCGGCATGGAATTCGTGGGGAAAGCCGCCTTCGCGGTCTTTTTTCAGCCAGTAGTCGGCATCGAAACGGCTGCAGATCCGCGACACGGCGTCCTGGATGGCGCGCTGGTCATCGCTGAGTTCGAAATCCATGGTCAATTGTCCGGAAGCGGCGTTTAGGCCGGCACGTATCCTATCACCCGCGCAGGTAAATCCGTTGCTGCATGGTAAAATCCTTGCACCTCAATGCCGGTAAAACCGGCCGCTAATGTATCAGCGGCATACAAGAAACCCAGCGGACTCCAGATTGCGCATCCTGCTCAGCAACGACGACGGATATTTCGCGCCGGGACTGGCTGCTCTGGAGCGAGCGCTGTCCGCGGTGGGGAAGGTCACTGTTGTGGCACCCGAACGCGATCGCAGCGGGGCCAGCAATTCACTGACGCTGGATCGACCCTTGTCGGTGCGCAAGGCCGCCAATGGCTATTTCTATGTGAATGGCACGCCCACCGACTGTGTGCATATCGCGGTCACCGGACTGCTTCCGGAATTGCCGGATGTCATTGTTTCCGGCATCAACGATGGTGCCAACATGGGCGACGACACCATATATTCGGGTACGGTGGCAGCGGCGACCGAGGGATTCCTGCTGGGGATACCGTCGATCGCGATGTCCTTGGTATCTGGAAAAACGGTTCATTTTCCCACGGCAGCCCGGGTTGCCGCTGAACTGGTGACACGCTTCCACGAGCATCGTATTGATCAGCCGGTGTTGCTGAATGTCAACGTCCCGGATATTCCATACGAAGCCTTGCGGGGCCTTGAGGTCACCCGTCTGGGCAAGAGACACAAGGCTGAACCCGTGGTGCAGGCCATGACTCCGCGCGGCGATACCGTTTACTGGATAGGAGCTGCCGGCAGCGCACAGGATGCCGGTGAAGGAACCGACTTTTACGCGACTGCTGGCAACAAGGTGTCTCTGACCCCGCTGCAAATGGATCTGACCCGATTCGGTCAGATGGAACTGGTAGCCGGTTGGCTGAAAAAGCCGAAATCAGCATGAGTACGGCCCATTCCGGCATCGGCATGACTTCCCAGCGCACCAGAATGCGTCTGGTGGAACGTTTGCGTGCGCAGGGCATAAGCGATGAAGTGTTGCTAGGCGTCATCGGTGAGGTGCCGCGGCATATTTTCGTTGATGAAGCTCTGGCAAGCCGTGCCTATGAAGACATGGCGTTGCCTTTGGGTTTCGGGCAGACCATTTCCAGCCCGTATACCGTTGCGCGCATGCTGGAATTGCTGCGAAGCGGGGGTACTTTGGGGAAAGTGCTTGAAATAGGCACCGGCTGCGGGTATCAGGCCGCCGTGCTTTCCCGGCTGGCACGCGAGGTGTATTCCCTTGAGCGGCTTGCGCCGTTATTGACCAAGGCGCGCCGACACTTGCGGGATGCACGTGCGCACAATGTTCGGGTCAGGGTCGCTGATGGCCAGTTGGGCTGGCCTGAACAATCGCCCTTTGACGGCATCGTCGTCGCGGCTGCAGGTACTCATGTGCCTCAGCCGCTGCTCGATCAGCTGGCAGTGGGTGGTAAAATCATCATCCCGTTGACGCACCAGGACAGGCAAGCATTGCATGTCATTGAAAGAACCGCGCAAGGCTATGCAGACCGAAAAGTTGAAGATGCCAGGTTTGTGCCATTGCTCCCGGGACTGGGTTAGTTACCGCACTTCCGGGGTATTGGTGCGCGGCGTGTTTGCCGGCATCGCCGCTTTGCTGGTCAGCGGCTGCGTTGCGACAAGACCTGCCCCGGTAGCAGAGCGCCTGCCACCCGAGTCCAAGTCGGCTGCAAAGCCTGCTCCTGCCAGAATTACAGCGAGCAGTGACCGCCCGAGACCCGAGTTTTACACGGTCAAGTCCGGGGATACGCTCTACAGCATTGCACTCGAATTCGGTCTTGATTATCGCGAGCTTGCAACCTGGAACGGCATAGACCCCTCGCGTCTGCGCACCGGGCAACAGCTGCGGCTTTCTGCGCCCCAGGGTGTGGTTACAGCCCCGTTGCGCGGGCCGGCCGGTGCGGTAGAAGCCAGGCCGCTGAGCGGCAGCAGTGGGGGCGTGACTGCCAGTGGCGTCAAGACCGAGCCGCGCGGTATTCGTGTGCCGTATTCCGACCAGGCTTATGCGCAGATGGCCAATGTGAAGCCGGAAACGGTTGCTGGAAAAAATGAATCAGCTCCGGAAACCGCGGCTAAACCCAGGGATCCTGACGATATCGACTGGATATGGCCGGTGTCCGGAAAAATTGTTGCTCCTTTCAAGGAGACCACCAGCAAGGGCATCAGCATTGCCGGCAAGATGGGGCAGCCCGTGGTGGCGGCTGGTGCCGGACGCGTGATTTTCAGCGGTACCGGCATACGCGGGCTCGGTAAGCTGATAGTTATCAAGCACAATGAAAAATTTCTCAGTGTTTACGCCCACAACCGCGAGCTTCTGGTGAAAGAAGGTCAGGCCGTCACACGCGGACAGAAGATCGCGGAAATGGGCAATACTGATTCCGATCAGGTGAAACTGCATTTCGAGATTCGCCGGCAGGGCAAACCTGTTGACCCTGCGGAGCTGCTGCCCCCGGCCTGAGTCAGGCAGCGAAGCGGCGAATCTGCTGCTTCAAGTTCTGCACTTCCTGCGGCGAGCTCGTTTTGCCATAACGCAATCCAACATAGAGTTTCGTGATATCACGGACTGGCTGCTTCAGTTCCGGGCGCAACCGGCAGGCGCGATCAGCGAATACCAGCGGACCCTCGGCCTGGTTCCGGCGCAGACCGCGGCGGGCGAGCTTGGCGCAGAAACGGTTGTAAGCGGCCCGGATTTCGTCATCGCGCGTGCGGCGAAGGTCGCGCAGGGCGAAAGCGGCTCCGATCAGAACCGCGATGCCGGCGCAGATGACCAGGATCACCGCCAGTCTTTGCCAAGTTGCATCGCTAAAGCCAAGGCGTGAGAGGAGAAGGCGCTGTCGTTCCGGAGAATAACCCAGTACCCACTGGTTCCAAGTGTAGGTTACCGAGTCCCAAGTCAGACGCAGTTGCTGTAACAAGGCGAAATCACCACGTACGAACGTGGGCAGTGGATCGCTGCTCGGCAGAGCTGAGGCAATACCGCGCTCCACGCGCGCAGGTGAAACCGCTGCGGTTGGATCGACACGCACCCAACCGGTGCCGGTCAGCCAGATTTCGGCCCAAGCATGGGCGTCGGCCTGGCGTACCAGAATGTAATCGCCGACAGGATTGATCTGTCCCCCCTGGTAGCCGGTGACGACCCGGGCAGGAATGCCGGCCGCACGCATCAACACCGTGAATGCCGAGGCATAGTGTTCACAGAATCCGCGACGGGTATCAAAGAGGAATTCGTCAACGCCATGGACACCGAGCAATGGCGGAGAAAGCGTATAAAAGTATTTTTTATTACGGAATTTCGATAGCACTGCACTGACCAGTTGACCGTCGTCCTTGAATTGCTTGCGCAGTTCCTGGGCGTAACTGGCTGTGCGGGGGTTGTATCCCTGAGGAAGTTCCAGTGCCTGCTGAAGAATGTTGTCGGACTCATTGACGCCATAAGCAGCCTGCAGAGCAGATTTCATTTCGTAGCGCATGCGACTGCGTACCGGCGTCGGACTCAGCAGTTGCATGTCACGGCTTACAAAAGAGCGTGGAGGGCGTTGTCCGGGAAATTCGAGGGCAAATAGCCAGCGCTTGTTATGGGGTTCCAGGGTCACGGTGTATTCGACCGGCGTTTTACTTTCGGGCAGGTCACCGGTCAATCTGGTGTGCCGTGGAGCTGTCCAAGCGCGACCGTCATAATCCCACAGCACTGGGCCGCGCCAGTAGAGTTCACGCGCCTCGGGAATGCGGCCGCGAAACGCCGCACGGAAAGCGATTGCATCCGAAAGAATGAGCTCGTTGAGGCTTCCGGGACTCATGGTATCGGAGAGTCCACTCAGGCCGGAATGCGAATCCTGCGGCAAACCCCACAGCGGGCCCTGGATGCGCGGAAACAGCAGAAACAAAACCAGCATCAGTGGCAGTGCTTGCAATAACAGCATCCCTGAGCGTTTTGCAGTGACGCGCCAATGTGGCGTGGTCCCGGTGTACTGCATGTTGATCAGTCCCGTCAGCAGCAGCCACGAACATGCGAGCATGTAGATCGCAGTCGGTATGGTTTGCGAATACAGGAAATTCGTGATCAGCAGAAAACAGCCCAGAAACACCAGCAGCATGCCGTCACGCAGATGGCGCGTTTCCAGAAGTTTCATGGCAAGCATGACAACCAGAAGCGCAACTCCGGCTTCGCGCCCGAACAGGGTGCGGTATTCCAGCAGGATGCCTGCCGTTGCGGAAAGGGCTACTACGACAAGCAGCCACTTGGGTGGTGGTGTCCGTCCAGGACTGGCGAGATAAAGACGCCACCCGAAAACGATGCCAACCAGTGAAGTCAACCACAGCGGGAGGCGCAGCAGGTGCGCAAGGCTGGCGAACAGCAATCCCGCTGACAGCCAGTAAGTCTCGGCTGCACCAAGCAGTCGTGTGCTAAGAGTTGTCGGCAGTCGTGCCATGCAAGGCGAGCGCGGTCAGGCATTCAGCGCAATGAGCGGAACCGCTGGCCGGGTTGATGGTTTTTCCGGGTAATTTCAGGCCGAATGCTGCATTTTGCGCGTCAGCGTCGATGACCCAGCGAGTCAGGTGGGAAAGTTTTTGCTCGACATCCATGGCAGGGGGCAGATGGTTCCAGTCCAGCCACAGTTCCGCATTGGCGCGGCCTGTGAACTGTTTGGTCAGCAAAGTGTTGTCACGCGCCACTGCTTTCCAGGCGATATGGCGTGGTGAATCACCGGGCCGGTATGTCCGCAGACCAGCGAATTCGTCCTGTCCCTGGCCATGAACTCCACCTGTGCCGTCACCTGCAACCGGAGGCGGCAGCGCTAGGTTTGACGATGCAGGCGCTGGGTAGACCAGGCAGCGCATGTCGAGGTCAGCATAGGACCAGGCGCGGAATAAACCCGTGGGGAAGCGGGTAAACAGCGTGAGTCTCCCCGGCCGCAGCCAGCCCCGACGTTTAGTTGGAATTAGCACTACAGCCGTGACATCAGTTCCTGCTGCCACATCGACATAATCCGCCCTGTGTGAGTCTGCCGTAACACCTATGCTGTAACGATGAGCGCGGGTGTGGTTGGAAATGTTGAGGTGGAATTGAGCAGTTTCGCCGGCGAATACCGGCGAGACGCGTCCTGCAGATATGCGCAGGTGGGCGATGTTGCGAAATGTGTGCAGCATGGACTGTATGCCCGCGGCGCCAAGCAGGAAAGACAGGATGAACCCCAGCGAAAGATCGTAATTCACCGAACCCAACAGCATCAGCAGTATTACGCCGGCGAAAACCATGCCATAACCCGTCGGCAGTATGAATACGCGGCGCTGTACCAGCAGGATGGAGCCGCGGACCGGGCCGCGCCACTGGAAGAGCCAGTCCAGCAGTCCGTTTTTCAGTTCGCGGATCATCCTTGTGCCAGTTATCAGGGTATGGGGACCTGCTCAATGAGTGTTGCAGCCAAGCTGTCACTGTTGGTGCTGCCGGAGCCGGTCGCTGGGGTCAGGCGATGACCGACTACAGCCGGCAAAACGGCTTGCATATCTTCAGGAACGACGTGATCACGGCCGCTCATGAATGCCCAGGCACGGGATACCTGCAGCAGCGCGAGTGCGGCCCGGGGTGAAAGTCCATGCTCGAATTCGGGGGAGGTGCGGGTGTGGTTGACGAGAGACTGCAAATAGTCAAGCAGCGCCGATGAAGCATGTATCTGCTGGACTTGGCGTTGCAGTTCAATCAGTTGCGCTGCATCGAGCTGAGCCTTGAGTTCGTTGAGCAGATCCCTTCGGTCGCTGCCGTTGAGCAGCGCGCGTTCGGCTTGTGCATCCGGATAGCCCAGTTCGATACGCATCAGGAACCGGTCCAGTTGGGATTCCGGTAACGGAAAAGTTCCGATCTGGTGCGAAGGGTTCTGGGTTGCGATGACGAAAAATGGCCGCGGCAGGGGCCGGGTTTCGCCTTCCGTGGTCACCTGGTTCTCTTCCATGGCTTCCAGCAGCGCACTTTGTGCGCGCGGGGTCGCGCGGTTGACTTCATCGGCCAGTACCACGTTGGTGAATATGGGGCCGGGATGAAATTCGAATCCTCCGTTGTCCCGGTTATAGACTGATACCCCGAGAATATCTGCGGGAAGCAGGTCACTGGTGAACTGGATACGCTGGAATTTGAGCCCCAGTGCTGTGGCCAGAGCATGGGCCAGGGTAGTCTTGCCCACTCCGGGCACATCTTCAATCAGCAAATGTCCTCGTGCCAGCAGGCAGGCCATTGCGAGGCGAATCTGGCGCGATTTGCCGAGGATGATGTTGTCGATCTGGCCGGCTACGGAGTTGATTTGAACGCTCATCGATAAATGTGTCTGTTGGCGGGTATTGGGTTAACGGAGAGTGTGATGCTGTGGATTATAAAATGGCGGCCGCGTTTTCCTGTCTGGTGGGCCGTATTCTGACTGTACCGGGTAGTGTGATTGCTTTTGCAGCGTTTCGTTCCGTTTCAGGGTAACCACATCGCTGCCATGATTCGCCGATCTTCGGCTATGAGTATGTTGTAGGTGCGGCAGGCCGCTGGCGTATCCATGACCTCGAGTCCGACTCGGGCCGCGTAAAGAGGTTGCAGGAGGGAGGGGTCGGGAAATTGCTGGCGGGCGCCAGTGCCCAGAATGACTATTTCCGGCCGGTGTTCCAGCCATTGTTGAACGGCCTGAATGGTCAGTGTGCCAGGATCGGACACGGACCACGCACTCACCGTGCCCTCGGGTGTCACCAGCAGTGGTGTGTGGTAGGCGGTTCCTCCCACGGCGACATATCCGGGGCCATGACCGGTGAACAGGCTGCGGTTTTTGGGGATGGTCAGATGCAGTTTCATAACCCTATGATTTGCCGGTAATAAACAGCTTCTATACAATTATACGTTTTAGTTGATCGCGGCTGGTTGTGCCGCGGCACCTTATTTTCCCGAGAAAAGTTCATGGAAGAATTTCCGCGCATCAAACGCCTGCCGCCCTACGTGTTCAATGTTACGGGTGAACTGAAACTTGCGGCCCGCCGGCGCGGTGAGGACATCATCGATTTCAGCATGGGCAATCCCGACCAGCCTACGCCGAGACATATTGTCGACAAGCTGATCGAATCGGTGCAGCGCACGGATACTCACGGTTATTCGGTATCCAAGGGCATTCTGCGGCTGCGCAAGGCGATCTGCAATTGGTATCAGTCACGTTACGGAGTCGAGCTGGATCCTGAATCGGAGGCCATAGTCACCATTGGTTCCAAGGAAGGCATTGCACATCTGGCGCTGGCCACCCTGGAGCGTGGTGACATTGTGCTGGTACCGAACCCGAGTTATCCGATACACATTTACGGGCCGGTGATCGCGGGTGCTGATATCCGTCATGTGCCGATGCACGATGGGGTGGATTTCTTCGAGTCGCTGGAACAGTCGATCCGCGACACCTATCCCAAGCCGAAGATGCTGATCGTGAATTTTCCGAGCAATCCGACCACGCAGTGTGTCGACCTTTCCTTTTTCGAGAGATTGATCGCGATTGCCAAGGAGCACGACATTTACGTGGTGCACGATCTGGCGTATGCCGACATCGTCTTTGACGGCTACAAAGCGCCTTCGATCCTCCAAGTGCCCGGTGCGCGTGACATCGCGGTCGAATTCTTCACGATGTCCAAGAGTTACAACATGGCGGGCTGGCGGGTCGGTTTCATGGTTGGCAACCGCGAACTGGTGACCGCGCTGGCAAGGATGAAGAGTTACCACGATTACGGCACCTTCACCCCGATCCAGGTGGCTTCCATCATTGCACTGGAAGGGCCCCAGGATTGCGTTGAAAGCGTGCGCGAGGTTTACCAGGACCGGCGCGATGTGCTGTGGGCGGGGCTGAATGCGATGGGCTGGACCGTGCCCAAGCCCAAGGCGACCATGTACATCTGGGCGCCGATTCCGGAGGCGTACAAGGCCATGGGATCTCTGGAATTCTCGAAGAAGCTGCTGATCGAGGGCAAGGTCGCGGTGGCACCGGGAACAGGATTCGGACATTACGGGGACGGGCATGTCCGGTTCGCGCTGATCGAAAACGAAGCGCGGACCCGCCAGGCCATACGCACCATCAAGGAAATGTTCCGCAAGGACGGACTGCTGAAATAAGCAGTAAAAATTCAGGGGAAGAACTGCAACATCATGAAACCGATCAACGTGGGACTGCTGGGCGCCGGCACTGTCGGCGGCGGAACTTTCAGGGTGCTACAGCGCAACAGCGAGGAAATTTCGCGCCGCGCAGGGCGGGCCATCCGCATATCTACGGTTGCTGACAAGGATGTCGCACGTGCCAAATCGGTTGCTGGCGATTCTGCAAGGGTGACAGCTGATGCGCGGGAAGTGGTTGCGGACCCGCAGATCGACATCGTCATTGAGCTAATCGGTGGCTATACCATTGCCAAGGAACTGATGCTGCAGGCCATTGCGGCTGGCAAGCATGTTGTGACCGCAAACAAGGCACTGCTGGCACTGCATGGCAACGAGATTTTTTCTGCGGCCTCCAAAAAGGGCGTAACCGTGGCATTCGAGGCTGCTGTCGGCGGCGGCATCCCGATCATCAAATCCTTGCGTGAGGGATTGACCGCGAACCGTATCGACTGGATCGCCGGCATCATCAATGGCACCAGCAACTTCATCCTCTCGGAAATGCGCGATAAAGGGGCGGCTTTTGCAGATGTGCTGAAGGAGGCGCAGCGCATGGGTTATGCCGAAGCTGATCCGACGTTTGACATCGAAGGCGTGGATGCGGCCCACAAGCTCTCCATCATGGCGGCAATTGGATTCGGTATTCCGGTGCAGTTCGGCAAGGCGCATGTGGAAGGTATTTCCAAACTCGACTCGATTGACATCGGCTACGCCGAAGAGCTGGGTTACCGGATCAAGCTGCTGGGTATAGCCAAACGCAAGCCTGCGGGTTTTGAATTGCGCGTCCATCCGACGCTGATCCCCGCGCGTCAGCTGATTGCCAATGTCGAAGGCGTGATGAATGCCATTCTGGTCAAGGGAGACGCTGTGGGGCAGACCATGTATTACGGGGCAGGAGCCGGCGCCGAACCCACAGGTTCGGCCGTCGTGGCTGACCTCGTCGACGTGGCGCGCATGCTCACCGCAGATCCGGAACATCGCGTCCCCCATCTGGCGTTTCAGCCGGACCGTTTATCCGATGCGCCGGTGCTGCCGATGGGCGAAGTGGAAACTTCGTATTACCTGCGACTTCGTGTCGAGGACAAGGCAGGTGTTCTGGCCGACATCACGCGAATTTTTGCCGACCAGGGGATCTCGATCGAGGCGCTGGTGCAAAAGGAGCCGCAGGAAGGAGAGCGCCAGGTCGACATCATTCTGCTTACGCACGTCACCCGCGAGAAGAAAATCGATGCTGCCATCTCCCGCATCGAAGAATTGCCGGTGGTCTCCGGAAAGATCACCCGGATCCGCATGGAGGCGTTGCAGTGAGCAGTGCTGCGACCGAAGCGGCCGCTGCGCCGGTAATGGCCTCTGCACGCTATATCAGCACCCGCGGCCGCATGCCGCAGGCCCGTTTTTGCGATGTGTTGCTGGGAGGGCTGGCGCCGGATGGCGGACTGGTAATCCCTCAATCCTACCCGCGCCTGGATGCAGGAGATTTGCAGGCTATGCGCGGCATGTCTTATCCGGATCTGGCGTTTGCAGTCATCAGCCGTTTCGTCGACGACATTCCGGCAGCGGATCTACATACGCTGGTGCAGCATGCCTACAGGGCAGAGTCTTTCGGTTCTGCGGATATTACTCCGCTGCAGACTCTGGAGTCCGGGTTGCACCTGCTGAAGCTTTCCAATGGCCCGACGCTGGCATTCAAGGACGTGGCGATGCAGCTGCTGGGCGAGCTTTTTGAATACGTGCTGGCACGCGAGGGCAGATCGCTCAACATCCTTGGGGCTACATCGGGAGACACCGGCTCCGCAGCGGAGTACGCCATGCGCGGGCGCAAGGGCATCAAGGTGTTCATGCTGTCTCCTCACGGCAAGATGAGTCCTTTCCAGCGCGCGCAGATGTATTCGCTGCAGGATGCCAATATTTTCAACATCGCCATTCGCGGGGTTTTTGACGATTGCCAGGATATCGTCAAGGCTGTCAGCAGCGATGCGACATTCAAGAATTCGCGCCAGATCGGTGCTGTCAACTCGATCAACTGGGCGCGCATCGTGGCGCAGACCGTTTATTACTTCAAGGGCTATTTTGCGGCCACCCGCAATAATGACGAAGAGGTTTCCTTTGCGGTACCTTCCGGAAACTTCGGCAACATTTTTGCAGGGCACATCGCACGCAGCATGGGATTGCCGATACGCCGGCTCATCCTGGCGTCGAATGAGAATGATGTGCTCGACGAATTCTTCCGCACCGGGCATTACAGGGTACGCAGCGGCCGTGAAGTGGCGCAAACTTCCAGTCCCTCGATGGACATTTCGAAGGCCTCAAACTTCGAACGGTTCATTTTTGATGTTGTTGGCCGCGATCCGGCGGTGGTGTCGCGGTTGTGGCGCGAAGTTGATGAGGCGGGGGGATTCAGCCTCGGCGAGACACCTTACTGGAAGGATATGGCCCGCTATGGTTTCTCTTCCGGACGCAGCAGCCATGCCGAACGGCTGGTCACGATACGCGATGTCGAGCAGCGTTATGGCGTGACCATAGACCCGCACACGGCCGACGGTGTCAACATCGGCCGCCGTCACCGCGAGCGGAACGTGCCGCTGATCTGCCTTGAAACAGCACTTCCCGCAAAATTCTCCGAGACCATACGCGAGGCACTGGGACGAGATCCCGATATTCCTGCCGGCTTTGACGGACTGGAAAACCGCCCGCAGCGGGTGGCGGTGATGGATCCCGATGTCGAGGCGGTCAAGTCCTATATCGCAGCCAGAACCTGAAGGGCGGCAAATAGCGGGGTTTATTGTTATCCCGCTGTACTGAAGCGCATCGACAGATCGACAGCGGTGACATCCTTGGTCAGCGCTCCGATTGAGATCCGGTCAACACCGGTCTCCGCTATTTCCCTGACGTTCTGCAGGGTGATCCCGCCCGACGCTTCCAGCTTGGCGCGGCCTGAAGTCCACCGCACAGCTTCGCGCATGACGTCCGTGGTCATGTTATCCAGCAATACCATTGTGGCACCGGCTTCGACGGCTTCGTGCAGCTGGGCCAGTGTTTCGACTTCGATTTGCACCCACTGTGCCTTTACGGCCAGTGCGTTCGCTGCTTCCAGTGCGGGGCGTATGCCGCCAGCCGCGGCAATATGGTTTTCCTTGATCAGGATCGCGTCATGCAGTCCCATGCGGTGATTCATGCCGCCGCCGACCGTTACCGCGTATTTCTGGGCTACGCGCAGACCGGGCAAGGTCTTGCGCGTGTCCAGGATGGCTGCCCGGGTTCCGGCGATGGCGTCGACATAGCGCCGGGTTGAGGTGGCTACTGCGGACAGCAGTTGTAGAAAATTGAGCGCTGCCCGTTCCGCGGTAAGCAGGGCGCGGGAAGAACCGCTGATTTCGCACAGGAGCGCGCCGGCGTCGACCCGGTCGCGGTCCCGGACCAGCCACTTTATCCGGGCCGACGGGTCCAGCCGCAGGATGCAGGCATCAAACCAGTCCGTGCCGCATAACACGGCTTGCTGCCGTGCAATGACCGTAGCCAGGGCGGGAATATCGGGTGTCAATTGCGCTGTAAGGTCGCCGTCGCCGACGTCTTCCCGCAGCGCCGCGGTGACATTGCGCTCAATCTCGGGTGCCAAATCCATGGGTTTGCTCTATAGTGGAATGCAAATTCTAACCGAGCTGCCCGGGGGAGAGTGCATGAGTGAAGTCATGAGCGTGTTGTCATACGGTATCGGCACCGTGCTGGGATTCGTGCTGATCGGCTGGCTGATTTTCATGATTATTCATGATGTCACCCAGAAGAAGCATACCGTCCTGCGCAACTATCCGCTGGTCGGCAGGCTGCGCTTCTTTTTCGAGAACCTGGGCGAATATTTCCGCCAGTATTTTTTCGCCAACGACCGTGAGGAAATGCCGTTCAACCGTGCTACGCGCGGCTGGGTCTACAAGAATGCGAAGAATGAAGGCGGGATCATCGGTTTTGGCTCCACCAATGACCTCAACACGCCGGGGTCAATCATTTTCGTCAATCACCCCTATCCCGTACTTGAAGAAGACAAGCTGCCGACGCCTTCGGTACTGATCGGGCAAGGGTATTGCGACCAGCCTTTCGAGGCGAAATCCATACTCAACATCAGCGGCATGAGCTTTGGCGCGATTTCCCAGCCGGCGGTCGAGGCGCTGTCGCGTGGTGCCGCTGCCGCAGGGTGCTGGATGGATACCGGGGAGGGCGGGTTGTCACCCTACCACCTGAGCGGTGGCTGCGATGTCATCATGCAGATTGGCACAGCCAAGTACGGCATACGCGAGCACGATGGCAGTTTTTCGCCGCAGAAGGCGAAGGAACTGGCGAAGCATGTCAAGGCATTCGAGATCAAGCTGTCACAGGGTGCAAAGCCGGGCAGGGGGGGCGTGTTGCCGGGTGAAAAGGTGACCGAGGTAATCTCCCGCATCCGCGGTATTCCAGTTGGCAAGGATTCGATCAGCCCCAACCGGCACCGAGATATTTCCAATGTCGATGAACTGCTCGACAAGGTGGCTTATATCCGCAACCTGACCGGCCGGCCTGTGGGAATCAAGACTGCTGTCGGTGGATGGAGTTTCATCAATGATCTGTGCGATGCCGTTCTGCGTCGTGGGCTCGAATTCGCTCCGGATTTCATCGCCATAGACGGTGGCGAAGGTGGTACCGGTGCCGCACCGCAGACCCTGATGGATCACATGGCGCTGCCAATCGCCGAAGCGCTGCCGAGGGTGGTCGATTCATTGATCCAGTCAGACCTGCGCGGACGCGTGCGGGTAATCGCATCCGGCAAACTGGTGACTTCTGCCAAGGCGGCGTGGGCTCTGTGCGTGGGTGCTGATTTCGTGAATTCCGCCCGGGGGTTCATGTTCGCGTTGGGCTGCATCCAGGCTCTGCGCTGTCACCAGAATACCTGCCCCACCGGCATCACCACCCACAACAATCGGCTGCAGCGCGGTCTGGTGGTCGCGGAGAAATACCTGCGCGTTGCGAATTACTGTACCAACATGAACAAGGAAATCGACATGATTGCCCATGCCTGTGGCTGCCGCCATGCCCGGGAACTCAGGCGCGAACATGTGCGCATCGTGCAGACCGCCAACCAGAGCATTGCGCTGAACATGCTCTATCCCTATCCCGAGGTCAGGGCCAGCATCGATGCCGCCAGAGCGCAGGGTGGGCAGCAGGGTCTGGTGGCCTGAAAAAAATTTCTTGTTCCTGTTGTGGGAATACTGAACCTATGCTCGCATAAGAATTGTTTATAAGTTTGATTGTTCGAACATTCTGATAGACTGAACTTCAAACAAGCGGTCACCAATAAAAATTTAGGGGCTTAGGAAGCAAACATGTGTTCAACACATGCTAACTTCCTGAAATGATTGGTAAAAATAGGTACTACCGCCGC